>CAZWJR010000001.1:0-24158 GCA_964634655.1 uncultured Isosphaeraceae bacterium
CCTTCCCCCCCCGCACCTCTTCCCCTAGGCTGAACCCCGATGCTCAAGTCCGTCCAATCCTGCCGCGCCGTGGCAGCCCTGCTGGTTGTCCTCTTCCACACCAGTGGCAGCATCTTCGCCCTGCCCAAGTACTTCGGCTCCAAGCCCTATGGCCAGATCTTCGATTTCGGCGGCGCGGGCGTCGATTTCTTCTTCGTCCTAAGCGGCTTCATCATGATGCACGTCCACTCCCGCGATCTCGGCCAACCCCGGGAAATCGCCCCTTACCTCTGGAAGCGCTTCACCCGCATTTACCCCGCCTACTGGGTCGCCCTCGCCCTGGTCGCGCCCGTCTACTTCCTCATGCCACAATTCGGTTTCGGCTGGGAGCGCGAGCCCGATGTCATCCTCCGCGCCTTCTTCCTCTTCCCGCACCCCCAAACCCACATGGTCCTCGGCGTCGCGTGGACCCTCGTCTACGAAATGTTCTTCTACCTCCTCTTCGGCCTGCTCATCCTCAACAAGAGACTCGGCATCCTGATCTTCCTCACATGGACCGTCTGCGTGCTCGGCTTCGCCATGTTCAAAACGTTTCCGTGGACCTTCATCTTCAGCCACTACTACATTCGATTTCTCGCAGGCCTGGCCGTCGCACTGCTCCTCCAGCGATCCCGCATCCCGCTGCCAAGAACGATCGCTTCCATCGGCGTCGCAGTTTTTCTTACCACCGGATTGATCGTCTCCTACAGCCCGCCTGCCACGGTCACTATCCCGCTCATCGGTTTCACACTCGGCAGCGCACTGGCGCTCGCAGGCCTTGTCGAAGCAGAACGCTCCGGCATGATCCGCCCATGGGCCTGGCTCGTCTACCTCGGCAACGCGTCCTACGCCATCTACCTCCTTCACTTCCCCGCCCTCTCCGCCATCGCAAAAATCGGCGCGCAAGTGCACATCAAAGATTTCCTGCCAAATCCAATCACATTCTGGATCTACGTGTTCGGCGCGGTCGCGGCCGGCTGCATCTTTCATCACCTCGTGGAACATCCAATTCACGAATGGGCAAAAACAAAATTCCGAAGATCGAAGCGCGAGCCCACTCCCGCAGGAATCGCGGTAGGATGACAATGCAAACCACATTCAACGATGCAAGATGCACGGAGGCAGGAGCGCGCCCGCATGACACAAAAACGGAGCCATCAAATCTATTTTGCCGGCGCACTGATCCTGTTCAGTGCCCTCGGCACATTCCGCAACGCAATCGCCGACAACATTCGCCTTTCCACCGGCGAAATCCTCTCCGTCACCATTCTGGAAACAACCGATACCACCATCCGATTTCATCACCCCGTCCTCGGTGAAATCACCCTGCCACGCAAAGCTGTTGAAATTGTCACCAACACGGAAGCAGCACCTGCTCCGGCTGCCACCGCAAATCCGGCTCCATCGCAAACCACCGCAACCGCTGATACCGCCGCAACATCCGTCGACCAAGAAATCGTTTCAAACCCCACCCCTCCCCCGCCGCAACGTGAATGGAAGTTCAAATGGACCTTGGCCACCGCCGCCACCTCCGGAAATTCCGATACCGCAAACCTCGCCACAAAGTTCACCGCCAACCGAGAAACCCTGCAAACTCGCACCGCCTTTGATGCCGCCTACTTCGTCGCCACCAGCAGCGCGGTCCGTACCGACAACAAGTTCACCGCAGGCCTCCAGCAGGAATGGCTCGTGCCGGATTCTCCCTGGTTCTACTTTGTCGATGGGCGATACGATTTCGATGAGTTTCAATCATGGGACCAGCGCGCCAGCGCCCACGTCGGTATGGGCTATGAACTCTTCAATCCACCCCCTTTCAAGCTGAACGCTCTGGCTGGTGTCGGTGCCATCAAGGAGTTCGGCTCCGCCAACGAAGACGTTCGCCCCGAAGCCCTGCTGAAACTGGAAGGCGAATGGGCCATCGCCGAAAAGCAAACCTTGAAGTTCGACTCAACAATGTTTCCCAGCCTTTCAGAACTGGGCGAGTTCCGCTGGGTCAACAACGCAGCGTGGTCACTGCTCATCGATACGGAAAACCGAGTCAGTTTGACTGCCGGCCTTGCTCACGAATACCAATCGCAGGTCAATCCCGGCCGGACCCGAAATGACCTGCGCGTATTTGCAGGAATTGACTGGGAATTCTAGAAAGACGGTATTGCGGCTCGTTTCAACGGACAAAAAGACTCAAACAAGGAGCACACGATGGGTTTCATTCAGGAATTCAAGGCGTTTGCAATGCGTGGCAATGTGATGGACATGGCCGTCGGCATCATCATCGGGGCGGCCTTCGGCAAGATTGTCAGTTCGTTCGTCGCCGATGTCATGATGCCCCCGCTGGGCCTAATCACTGGCGGCGTGGATTTTTCCGACAAGAAATTTGTGTTGAGCGAAGCCGTCGCCGCATCCGAAGGCGTCAAAGCCGTGCCGGAAATCTCCGTGAACTACGGCATGTTCATCAACGCCACCATCAACTTCATCATTGTGGCCTTCGCCGTGTTCCTCATGATCAAGGCGCTCAACACGATGAAACGCAAAGAAGCCGCCGCGCCAACGCTGCCACCCGCGCCAACCAAAGAGGAAATTCTGCTGACGGAAATCCGCGACGCGATTCGCTCCAACCGTTGATCACAAGTTCGGCTGCGGCGTCACACGCAAGTACGGCTTGAGCGCCTTGTATCCCTTCGGGAACAACTGCTTGGCCTCAACCTCGCTCACCGCAGGCACGATGATGCAATCCTCGCCATGCTTCCAGTTCACGGGAGTGGCGACCTTGTATTGAGCCGTGAGTTGAAGTGAATCAATCACGCGCAGGATCTCATCAAAGTTGCGGCCCGTGCTCGCCGGATACGTGATGGATAGTTTGAGTTTCTTGTCCGGCCCGATGATGAACACGCTGCGCACCGTCATGGTGTCGCTGGCATTTGGATGGATCATGCCATAGAGGTTGGAGACTTTTTTGTCCGCATCCGCAAGGAGCGGGAAATTGAGTTTCGTGCCCTGCGTCTCCTCAATGTCCTTGGACCATGCATGATGATCCTTGAGCGGATCAACCGAAAGACCCAGCACCTTGACGTTGCGCTTGTCAAAGTCCTTCTTGAGCTTGGCAACCGCGCCAAGTTCCGTGGTGCAGACCGGCGTGAAGTTTTTGGGATGAGAGAACAGGACGCCCCACGAGTTGCCCAGCCACTGGTGAAATTGAATTGGACCTTCCGTGGATTCCTGTGTGAAGTCAGGGACGATATCGCCGAGTTGAAGAGTCATTTTTGTTTCCTGAATTGGGAATGCGAGTGTTGAATCGGGGTCTCCAGTGTACCTGTTGAAAATTTGTTTTTCCAGAGTTTTTCTTCAGCCAATCGTGGAGTACGATCTGAAATGATGTTTCTCCGATCTCTCTTGGCGTTGACCCTTCTGTGCGGCACGGCGGCGCTTGGGGGATGCACCACCGCCGTGATATTGGCCTCCGCCGCCACCGCCGGGGCCGGCATCGCGCAGGGCCAGGCTGAATCGTTCATCAACGGTGAATTGAAAGCAGCCCGGATGACAACGCTGGTACAGGCCGAGCACGCCACCTTGGCTGCCATGCACGACATTCAAGTGGAAGTGATCACACTTCGCACGAGCAAGTACGACCGATTCATCATGGCCAAGGCGGAAGGCGGGCCAGAAATCAAGACGACGCTGACTGCAAAAAGTCCCGTCATGGTCAAGTTCGAGGTCCGCGTGGGAATCATTGGCGACCAGGCTGTATCGCAGTTGGTGATGTCGCGCATTGACGCGATGCTGGAGAAAGAAGAGCCAATCGAAACACCGCCCATGATCGATCCACAGCCCGCCACACCCGCTCGGGAAGAGCACGATGATGCATCAGCAGACAAGTGAACGTGTGACGATTCCGGGATCGGCTACAGTTGCTCCCTTGAACGCCCGCGAAATCATCACCAGCAGGATTGCGGAACAGGCCCGGCGTTTCCCAGATTGGTTGAACACACCATTGGAAACGGCTGATCTGGATGCCCGCGATGCGGCCTTGGCCGCAGCGATTGATCACGCCGTCATGCGGCGATGGTTGACTCTTGCCGCTGTCATTGAGAGCCGATTATCCCGACCGTGGGTGGAGATTGAATTTCGCATGCAGGCGGCACTGCTGGTTGGCGCGGCCCAAATGCTCTTGCTGGAACGATTGCCGGATCACGCGGTGATCAATGAAGCCGTGGAATGGGCGAAAATGAATATCCGACCAAAGGCTGGCGGAATGGTCAATGCCGTCCTGCGGAAAGTGGCCGCGCTGCGGAACGAGATTGTCGCTGGGAGCGAGGCGGCATTGCATGATCGCGATGAATTGCCGCTGCACGATGGCCGGGTGTGGAAACTCCATGAGCCGGTGTTTGATGAGCAGCCCATGCGGCGACTGGCGCAGCAGACATCACATGCGGAATCGCTGATTTCACATTGGACAATGATGCACGGACCGGAGAAGACCGCTGCGCTGGCGAATCACAATTTGATCCATGCCCCGATTATCGTGCATGGTGTCGATGCGGCTGACGCTTCGGCTTATGGGTTCGAGGCGCACGAGGAACCGGGCTTTCTTGTTTCCACCGGTGAGCGAAACAAACTGCATGAATTGCTTCAAGACCATCCGGATGCCATCGTGCAGGACCCGACATCAGCGGGCGCGGCGATGGCGACGATGGACCTGTCTCCCGCGCCACTGCTGATTATCGATGCCTGTGCCGGTCGCGGAACCAAGACTCGGCAATTGGCGCGGCTGCATCCATCGGCACGGATCATTGCGACGGATATCGCGCCGGATCGACTGGACTTACTACAAGAGCAGTTTGCGAGGCATGATCGGGTGGAAGTGATTGAGCACGATCGGCTGTGGGAATTCTCCGGGAAAGCCGATCTGCTGGCGCTTGATGTGCCATGTTCCAACACCGGTGTCCTGGCGCGGCGAGTGGAGGCAAAATACCGGTACAGCCGTGAAACGCAGGAGAGCATTACGAAACTTCAGCGTCAGATTGTTGCTGATGCGCTGGCGCTGCTCGGGTCAGACGGTCGACTGTTGTACAGCACGTGCAGCGTTGAAGCAGTGGAAAACCGGGAACACGCCGAGTGGATTTGCAAGTGGCACCCGATGCGCATTGCGAAAGAGCGGCTGACAATGCCCACCGGTTTGCCAGGACAATCTCCTGCAAAATACCGGGATGGCGGCTATCACGCGATTCTGGAGTGGAAGGGAAAGTCCGGTTGAGCCGGAGCGATGGCAATCCTTTGTGCGGAGAATTTATCCATGCGAAGTTTGATTTTCTTGGCGTGGATTCTGGCCCACTGATTGCCTCAAGTTTGATACGATGCACGGCTCGAATCAGGCCACGTCCATGAACATTCTCGACATACTTTCACTCAAGGCAATCAAGGTTCCGCTGGAATCGAGCGACAAGAAGGGCGCGATCGAGGAACTGATTGATCTAATCGCCGCGGCGGGACTGGTCACGCAGCCGGATGCGCTGAAAGCCGTGGTGTGGGAACGAGAGCAACAACGGACGACGGGAATCGGCGAAGGATTGGCGATTCCTCACGGAAAATCAGAATCAGCGAAGAAACTGGTGGTTGCAATGGGCCGGCCGGCTCAACCGATCGAGTTTGGCTCCATCGACAACAAGCCAGTGAAGTTGATCGTGCTTCTGGCGTCGCCGCCGGATAAGACTTCAGATCACATCCAGGCGTTGGGGAAGATCAGCCGATTGATGGCTGATCCCAAGTTTCGGGTGCAGGCGTATGCTGCTGCCGACGCGCCATCGCTGTTTGCGTTGTTTGAAAAAGCCGAGAAGGGGTAAGTTGGGACGAGGGCGCCTCGCTGGCGCATCGGCCTGGTAAACGAATCCAACATGCGATTCGTCAGTGCTGATGCTGCTGTTGCAGTCGTTCCTGCTGTTCCAGTTGCATGCGACGGGTTTCTTTGCGGAAGCGTTCGGCTTCCACTCGTCGCCCATTGTCATCAAGGATGTCAGCCATCGCGCCGTTGATTGGAATACTCTCTGGAGCCAGTTCCAGGGCCTTTGTAATTGCCTCCAGTGCCTCGCTCATTTTTCCCAAATCCCGCAACGCCATGGCAAGAAAGTAGTACGCGCTGGCGTTCTTGGGGTCGATCTCAATTGTCTTGCGTGTCACCTCGACGCCTTCAGCAAGCCTGCCGGCGTTGAATAATCGCATTGAGAGGGACCGCATCGTGAAGAGATCATCGGGAAAATTGGCCAGGCGATTATTGCAAAGATCGATGGCTCGCTGGGGCATCTCAACGTCGTTGCAAATGCGGCCAAACAGTTCCAATGAATTGTGAAACTCAACATGCTTGAGCAACACGGGTTCGGCGTAGTCAAGGGAGTCGACCATGCGATCCTGAAGGTATTTCGCCAGCATCATCTGGCGAAGGGAACCATCTGTGTGGCCTTCACGATCAGCGACGAAGGCAAGCAGTTGCTCCGCAAGGGCTGGCTGGTTGTCTTGAAAAGCCAGTTGGACGAACGAATCCAAGGTCTGAGAAAATCCAACATGGGCACGGATAACTCCTTCGCCAAAATTCAGGGCTACATCTCGGCGCTTCTGGGCTTCCAGAACCCACATGAAACTTGCAACAACTCCATCGACGGGACCCTCACGGTCCATCGCGCGGCGAATTCGAAGTTCTGAGGCTGGAAAGTCGCTGGTGGCGGCAAGAAGCCAGGCGCGACGGATATCGGTTGTGGTTTGATCGCCACCGATCACAGCGATGCCGCCCTCCCCCACACGTGAGCCAAGCGTGTAGTACTTCAGGCCGCGATTGGCCCATTCCAGGACTTCCGGGTCAGGCGGTTTGTGGTCACCGGAGAAGACAGCTTCCTGCGTGAGGACCGCGCTGACTTTTTGGTCGTACTTGCGGGCCAACGCCAAGGATGCATTGACGACGCCGACATCTGCCACCAAGGCTACAACCAGCAGCACGACGACTGTGTAAAGCCAGCCAGCCAGGCGCATGCTGCCTTTGAACTTCAACTGAAAATGGTGCAGGGTCACGCTAGGATCGCGGATAAGGCGCCAGAATTTCCATGTGAGGTAAGTGACGATACCCGCGATGCCAACCGCCATGAGCATGGGTGCAAGATTGGGTCCGCGCACGGCGAGGAACGAAAGCAGAAAAACGCCGGCGAAAGCAAACTCTTCCGGCAGCGTGAAATCGAACTTGCGTGTTGGTTTTTCGTTCTTCGCCTTGCCCTTGAGAACGGCGGGTTTGGCAAAGCCGAAGTAGAGGGCTTCATTTGGACAGACGCTGACGCAATCCAGGCATTTCATGCAGCCGGGATCGACGACCATGCCGTATTCACGCACCTCTTCATGGACACGAACGTTGGAAGAGCACACGGCGGTGCAGTGGCCGCAACCTTCGCACGCGTCTGTGACTAGAATTCGGCCGGGAGCGAGTTTGTCGAGCGGCGCAAAGAAGCCGCCGTAGGGGCAGCCATAGGTGCAGAAGCCCTTTGCGCCGAGGAAATACACTACGGCAAAGCCGCAGATGAAGAGGAATGGAATGGCAACGCCATAGGACGCGAAGGTCTTCCAGAAATCAGGCGTGGTGAGGTGAGCAGTGACTTTCCAGTCCGGGATATTGCTATACGGCAGCGGAAAGCCGATTGCGCTGGAAGCGGTGCGAATGGTTTGAACCAGCCAGTGGTTCTCACCAAGCGATGATGCGGCTGCAAGTTTGTTATCCAGTGGGATCAGCCCCCAACGATGGACGGCGGGCATGATGAACATGTAGATGGCAAGAATGAGCGGTACGTAGATGAGCAAGCGCGAGCGGAAGGGCCGGGGCCGAACGCCGCATTTTTTCATGATCCAGCCGCAGAAATCCTGAAGCAAGACGATGTGACAACCCCAGCCGCAGAACCACCGGCCGAGTATGAGCGTGCTAAGGAGCGCGATGGAAAAAAAGATGAGGCCGGCGTTGACGATGCCGCTCTTGGTGAACTCCATGGATTCTGAAGGCTCAATCGGCGTAATAGTCTGCCCGCCGAACCAGTTGAATTTCTTGCTCAACACCCAGACAACGATGTGCGCGATGAGAAGAAGTTGAACGAGAGTGAGGACCACCGCGCGGCGAGGGGAATTCTTTGATTTGCGGACCTGGCCGCTGTGCTTGTGATCCGGCAGCACTGGCAGACTGATGGAGCCACGATCCTGAAGAGACGGGTGGGCGCAGTGGCGGTCGTGTGGAGAAATCGAGGACATGTGAACCGTAAGCATATGGCCGAAATCAGAATCGGATCGGGACGCGGCGGGAACGGACTGTGAAAATCCCATGTTGTTCGACAAAATGAAAAGCCCCGGCATTGGTATGCCGGGGCTTCGAGGATCACTGCTTCAAATGCGATCTCACCATCAGTTCTGGGAAGGATCGATGGTTTCGCCTTCGGGCTTTTCGGGGTCACCTTCGTTCCGGCTTTCTTCAAGAGCAAGGCGGATCTTTTCAAGTGCCTTGTTCTGAATCTGCCGGACGCGTTCCTTGGTGACGCCGATGATCTGGCCAACCTGCTCCAACGTGAGAGCAGGGGCGTCCTGCTTGCGATCCAAACCGAAGCGGTGATGAATCACCGTTTGCTCCACGTCGGTGAGTTCAGCCTCATTGCTCATCACAATGTGCTTGACCTCATCGGCGGTTTCCTTCTCATGGGTGGCCCGGACCGTTTCAAGGTGATCGGACTTCTCCATCGCGGGATCGAAATCGGTCGGGAAGCGCTGACGATACTTGCTCAACTTCATACCCTGCCGGCTGAACGCCTTGAGGATGGCGCGGCAGGCATAGGTGGAGAACTTGAAGCCGCGGCCGCAATCGAACTTGTCGACCGAGCGAAGCAGCGCCATGTTGCCTTCAGAAACCAAGTCGGCGAAATCCACCTCGCTCATGCGAGTTCGCTTGGCCATGGCCAGTACCAGCGCGAGGTTGGTTTCCGCGATCTGCTCACGATAGCCGGTGGCGATGTTGTTCCACTTGAGGATCTGGCGAGCCTGTTCCTCGGTGGGATCGCTCACACCCAACTCTTCCTGAAGTTTGGACACCCGGTAGCGGGCGTAGTTGTACTGGAGGAAGAGCACACGCTCCTGGGCGCCGCTCAAGAGAACGGTGCCCGTGGTGCGGGTGGTTTGGTGCTTGGTGGGCGTGAGATCGTCCATGAGCGGTCGATACCATGCGACGTCGGGCTTTTCGATCGGCGCGGCGTCTTCGTAGATGGCTTTTTCCGCATCGGCTTCGTAGAAAGCAGCTGAATCGATGAAATCCATCGGCTCGGACAGAATCTGACGGAGGAGACGCTCTTCGGCATTGGACAACCCGGTGCCCCGACTGCGTGGTCGACCGGCGGAACCGGAGGCGTTTGCCGGGCGCAGCCTCACCCTTTGCCGCTGACGCAGCCTATCAAGGGGAGAGTTGTTGCCGATCATTGATTGACGCATTGAATTCATTCCAAAATCGTGCCCTGATTGAGACCAGGGACCAGTCAAGTTATTCCTGCCAGGAGGGAGCGTTTTTCGGGATAGTTTGTGAAATATATCACAAAGTCAGCCGGAATCCACTCAAATCTTCTGCAGTTTAATACCACTGCACATGTACAACGGTTCAACCTATTAGAAATATTCTGTAATCGAACAAAAACCGATCTGAACACGGGCCAAATCGCCCAATTCACCCTATGAGAGTCGATCCATCTGGAGATTGGGGCGGTCAAAACCGACGAAATGCCCTGTCAAAGCTTGTGCGATCAGCCGGTTTGAAGATCGGCAGAAAGGGATTCCCAACGCCGGAAATTGTACCAGATTCAGGCGGTGAATGCCAGAGGAATTTGCCGTAAAACTCGGTGGGGCAATGAGTTATGGAGATGGAGGCGTTGCGGAGGCAAAACCGCCAATCCATGTCATTCCGGCGTTTTTCCGCTCATATCGTAGACCCATTGGTCCATTGGACGCGGCCAATCCTGAACCTCACCGGGGCCGAAGAAAAGGCCAAGTTCCCTGACTGCCGCATCCGGGCTGTCGGAACCGTGGATGAGGTTGAACGAGTTTGAGACGCCGAAATCGCCGCGGATGGTGCCGGGTTCTGCTTTTGAGCCGAAGGTAGCGCCCATCATCTTGCGGCTGATTTCGATGGCGCCGATGCCTCGAATGGCCAGGACAAGCACCGGTGAACTGGTCATGAAACGGACCAGGCCATCATAGAACTTCTTGCCTTTGTGTGATTCGTAGTGGGTGGCCGCGAGCTGGGGGCTGATCTTCATGAGTTTGGCACCCACAACCTGCAAGCCCTTTTCCTCAAAGCGACCGATAATCCTGCCACAGAGACCGCGCTGGACGGCATCTGGCTTCAAAATGATGAGTGTGGTTTCCATTTGTATCCAACCGGGTGAATCTTGGGTTGGGAAGGATACAAGGAAAGCGGTCAGATGAAAAGCGGGTCAGCGGAACTGCCTTTCTAGAATGTGTGCGGAGAAAGTCTGATGCGGGTCAGGAACAATCTGCCGGCGATGATTCTTGCGACTATGAGTGCAGGGTCGTTGTGGGCCGCGCCGACCCCGCCACCGGCACGAAGTGAGTCGACGCTTGTGCATGAATCGTCTCCCGCTTTGCTAACCGGCGAAGGCATGGGGTTGATGGATCCAGCACAAACGCATGTCTTGAGAAGCCGGCATGCGATGATCGATCGGCGGGTTGTGGAGATGATTGAATCAGGAGTAACCGGCCGGCTGGCGTTCAACTTTTTTGATGACGCGGCGATCATCGGTGAAGTGACATCAACTGAAACGCGCACAGCGGATAGCCAGACAATCTGCGGTGCGCTGGAGGGTGAAACCGGGGGTTGGTTCATCATGGCGATTGAGGATGATGCTGTGGTGATGAATCTGTGGAGCACAACGAGAGGATACTTCCAGATTCGGCCTGAATTGGGACAAGAGACGCACATCGTTGAGCAATTGGATGCATGCAAACTTGGCGGGTGCGACGCCGGGTCTTTGGCTGCACCGCCGCGTCTGCGGTTTCCAGGGCAAGGTGGCGGGACGGGTGTGGATGACACGCTATGCGCTCAGGCCATTGATGTGATGGTGGTCTATACGCCACGGGCACGCGATGCGGTTGGTGGCGACCTTGCGATTCGTGCATTGGCGTACGCCAGCGTTGCTTCGTCAAACATCGTGAACGAGAACAGCGGCGTCACGGCGCGCTTACGGCTGGTTCACGTCGCTCTAGTGAACTACACCGAAGCACCCGAGTTGGGAACGGATCTGGGTAGGCTGCAAGGTGTGGATGGATTCATGGACGAAGTGCTGACGATGCGCAGCCTGTATGGAGCGGATTTGGTTTCGCTATTGGTTCAATCCGATTCAAACTCCTGCGGTGTGGCGTACGTGATGACTTTTCCATCGCATAGTTTCGGCAATCTGGCGTTCAGTGTTGTTCAGCAGAATTGCTCACTTGGCAATCTTTCGTTCGCGCACGAATTAGCGCATAATCTGGGGTGCAATCACGATTGGGCAGATCCATCCCAAGGGGCGTTTGGGTATTCACATGGGCTCCGGTTTGTCGGGACGAGCGGGCAGACGTGGCGCACGGTGATGGCAGCATCATCCGGGACAAGAATTCCATACCTCTCAAATCCAGCCGTTGTTTTTGATGGCGTGGGGATTGGAATACCGGAAGGTCAGGCCAATCCGGCGGACAATGCTCGCACGGTCAACAACACCGCTTCAATCGCCTCCGGGTTCCTGTTCAACTTGAACTTCGTTGATTGCAACGGAAATGGCGTGAGAGATGCCTGCGACATCATTGACGGCGTGAGCCTGGATGTGAACGAGAATGGCGTACCCGATGAGTGCGAAGCCGTTTGTCAAGCGCATGAGTTGACGAAACTTGTAACGATGGATGCAGCATCGTTTGACCGATTTGGTGGGTCCGTTGCGATGTGTGATGATCGCATTGTTGTTGGGTCCATATTTGATGACGATGCGGGGAACGATTCCGGCTCCGCATATGTGTTCCACCGCTCCGGGCGCAACACATGGGTTCAGGAAGCGAAACTGACGGCGGCGGATGCGGCACCTTTTCAGAACTTTGGCAGGTCCGTGGCGGTTTCTCCTGGCGGAGAATTCATCATTGTCGGCGCTTATCGAGATGTGCGGTCGTTTGCAGATGTTGGAGCCCTGTACATTTTCAAACGGGATGGCGCTACGTGGGTTCAGGATGTCAAAATCGTCAATCCCGATCCGCAACAGTCGGACTGGTTCGGCTGGTCGGTGGCGTGGGCGGGAAGTGAGAGCGGGGAATTGTTCGCTGTTGTGGGCGCGCCGCTTGATAATGAAGCGGCGAATGATGCGGGTGCGGTGTACATCTGCCGAAAGACGAATGCTGGATGGGACACGCCTTTGAAGCTTGTTGCCACCAACGCTTCTGCGAATGATGCGATGGGGTATTCCGTTGCAGGCGATTTGGCTGGTGATCGGATTGTCGCTGGCGCCCCATCTGCGAATACCGGCGCGACCGGGAGCGGGGCGGCGATTGTTTTCAGACGCGTTGGCGAGAATTGGATTCAGGAGAACACTCTGGCGGCGAATGATCCTCGTGAAAGCGCGCGACTTGGGTGGTCGGTCGCGGTAGGCGGCACCACGGTTTTGGCTGGTGCTGTTCGAGATAGTGAAGACGGTTACCGTGCAGGGGCGGCGTATGTTTTTCAGGCTGAAGCGGGAATACCTGGCACCTTTGTTCAGAAAGCAAAACTGAAGCCGATAGCGGGGCCGGCGGAGCGACAATTTGGCGCGGCAGTGGCGTTGCGCGGCGATCGAGCGGTCATTGGGTCGATTCTGGACGCGGCCGGCGCTGTTGCCAGTGGATCAGCGTTCATTTTCACGCGAACTAGTGGATGGTGGAAACAGTCGGCACGGATCTCTCCCGCAGATGGAGCGGCGTTTGATAACTTCGGCGTGTCGGTTGCGATCGCACCATCCGTTGATCTTGCTGTTGCGGGCGCGTATTTTGATGATCATCATGGCACGGTCGATGGCGGTTCGGCATCTGTGTTTTCAATGACACTTCCAGATTCGGAGTGCTGTCCTGCGGATATTCACGGACCGGACGGCGTGGTGAACGTGAGCGACCTTCTGGCCGTGATTTTTCAGTGGGGCCCGTGCCCGGGCCGCTGCCCTGCCGAGCCGTGCCCCGCGGATATCACCGGTGACTGCGTGGTAAACGAAGATGATCTGCTGGCGGTGATTGCAGATTGGGGTCCGTGCCGGTGATTTTGAGTGGCCGGTGTGGGCAAAAGATTCGCCGATCGACGTGATGCTGTACGATGTTAAACGATGCGATTGACGGTCGTGGTCAATCGGTCCTGAACCATTCACGGAAGCGCCACGGAGGGCGATCCAATGACGACACTTTTCATCGAACCAAAGACCCCGTTGGCCCGAACCCGCACCATGCCAAAAGCCGCCGTCGAGAAAGCCTCGCGGCCTGAACCGACGCATGTGGAAGAAGCGCCACGGAAAAGGAAGACGTCGGGTGGGCGGCGTGCCACGGCCGAGAGCATGGCGAAACAGCAGCGGGATATTTCCGTCAGCGAATTTTTTGCCAAGAATCGCCATCTGCTGGGGTTTGATAATCCGCGCAAGGCGTTGCTGACGACTGTGAAGGAAGCGGTGGACAATGGAATGGATGCGTGTGAGGAAGCTGGGATTCTGCCCAATATCACGGTCGTGATTGAGGATTTGCAGCCGGATCGGCCCGCGACATTGAAGCAATCTCGCTACCGGGTGACGGTGGTGGACAACGGACCGGGGATTGTGCGAAAGCAGATTGAGAATGTGTTCGGCCGTTTGCTGTATGGATCGAAATTCCATCGATTGAAGATGAGCCGCGGGCAGCAAGGGATCGGAATTTCAGCAGCGGGAATGTACGGTTTGATCACAACGGGCAAGCCGATGGTGATCCACACACGGCCGGGCGCCAACAAGGATGCTCATCACATTGAACTGGCGATGAACACCAAGACCAACAGTGCCGAGGTCACGGTGGACAATCACAAGGGAGTAGACTTCCCGCCGGAGCGTTTGAAGGCGATCAGCGCGGGGACGAGGCGGGCGGATTTTCTGAATGCCGACGATTATGAATCCGGCACGAGCGTGAGCATCGAACTGGAAGGCCGTTACCAAAAGGGCCGCGGCAGCGTGGATGAGTTTCTGGAATTGGTGGCAATTGCCAATCCACATGCGGCGATTACGTATGTGCCTCCGACCCGAGTAGCGGCTGATGACCAGGATGAATTGGAGTTGGGGCGAGGGAAGCCGCAGGCATCGCCGGAGGACGCTGAAGACTCGGACGCGTCGGCATCAACTTCCAAACTTCAAGGTTCAAAGTCCAAGAAAAAGGACGCTCCGGTAGATCCTTCCATTACAACGTTTGAGAAGGATGGCGTGATTTATTTCCCGCGCGGGACGGAGCAGTTGCCGCCGGAGACGACGGAGATTCAACCGCACCCCAAGGGAATTGAACTGGGCATCCTCATCCAGATGATGAAGGATTTTGAGGCGGAGAATAAGAACGGTGGGACGCTGTACAACTTTTTGCAGGAACGTTTCTGCCGGGTGAGCTCCGGTAAGGCGAGTGAATTCTGCAAAGCGACGGGCGTGCACAGCCGCACCAAGGTCAGCGATCTGGAGCCGGGACAGATTGAGGCTCTGTTCAAAGCGTTTCAGGAGACGCGGTTGCCGCCTCCGGCAACGGATTGTCTGGCGCCAATCGGCGTGCGCCAGTTGCTGGCGGGACTATTGAAAGGCGTGAAGGCGGAGTTTTACGCGGCTTCAAGCCGTGAGCCGGATATTTATCGCGGCCGACCGTTTCAGATTGAGACAGCAATTGCGTTTGGCGGCGAGTTGCCTGCGGATGACACGGCGAGGGTGATCCGATACGCCAATCGTGTGCCGCTGTTGTTTCAGCAGAGCGCGTGCAGCAGTTTCAAGGCTGTCACGGAAACGGGTTGGAAGAATTACAACCTGCAGCAACCGCGCGGCGGCCTGCCCGTGGGTCCGCTGGTGATCATGATTCACATGGCCAGCGTGTGGGTGCCATTCACAAGCGAATCGAAGGAAGCCATCGCGGATTACGATGAGATTCGCAAGGAAATGAAACTGGCGCTTATGGAATGCGGACGCAAGTTGGGGACGTACCTTCGCAAACGCCAGCAGATGCAACGGGAAGCGGCCCGGCGGGATATTTTTGAGCGATACATTGGTGAAGTGGCGCAGGCGATTCATGCGATTACCGGCGAGAATGCCAAGAAGTTGTACGACCAACTTCTGAAGGAAGCCAAAAGCCGCACGGCCATTGCGGATGCGGAACTGGATGAGGATGGCCGCGTGATCAAAGGCAAGAAGAAGGGCGATGCCAAGGATGAGTTGCGCGATGATGAGGGGGTGGTGCTGGTGGAACAGCGCGTGGCGGCGGTGGATGAGGCACCGGATGCGGGAGAGGCGGATGAAGAATCTCCCCGCAAGCGGAAATCCAAATCGCCCCGACTCGTGAAAGTGAAGCGAAGCGGATCAAAGAACGATCCAGAATTGTTTGAAGAGTGAGCCAAGACGCAACTGCGTTGTAGAAAGACTCCATGGCCAAAACACACAAACCAGTTTCCAAGACCGCCAAAGCCCGCGACAAGGCTACGCTGGGCAAGATTGTTGAACTTGCCGCCGGCGTGGCGACCTCTGCGTACAAGGGGCGCGAGATTGCCGTGCCGATTCCCCTGCGCACCCGCTCCAACACGACGTGGGACAAGCGCAAAGGCATTCTGCAGATGGGCGATGCGGTGCAAACGCGCGAATTGTTCAACCTGAACCAAGCCAAGCAGTTCATGCAGACGATGCTGCATGCCAGCACGATCAAGGATTTGATTGATGCGGACAAGACTTCGAGCCTTCGAGGTGTGTTTTACAAGGCCAAGCACACAGTGGCAGGCACCAAGGAGAACACTTTTGAAGGCCAGGAGGAATCGGACCCGATTCTGGAGGACCTGGAAGTTTCATTGAACGCGCTGCGAGAGGAATTGCACGTCTTCGCAGAGCCGCGCGGCGGAATGGTGGGCAACATCACCGTGGTGGACAAGGGCGATGAGATTGATTGCCGACGAATGGGGTCAGGCGGTTACCAGATGCCAAGCATCGTGGAACCGGATGTAATCCAGTTTAAAAAGTGCGAAGCGAAGTTTGTACTGCATGTTGAAAAAGGCACGGTGTGGCAGCGGTTCAACGAAGATCGATTCTGGGAGAAGCACAATTGCATTCTGACACACGGGGCCGGGCAGCCGCCGCGCGGGTGTCGGCGACTGCTCCAACGATTCAATCAGGAATTGAAACTGCCGATCATTTGCCTTCTCGATTGCGATCCATGGGGGCATTACATCTACTCGGTAATCAAGCAGGGATCGATCTCACTGGCGTTTGAATCGTCGCGGCTGGCGATTCCCGAGGCGAAGTTTCTGGGTATCCGGGCCAAGGATTACGATGAGTGCGATCTATCCGAAGCGGTGAAGATTGATTTGAGCGACAACGACAAGAAGCGCGCCAATGAAATTGCGGCGTATCCGTGGTTCAAGGACCACAAGCCATGGCAGCGGGAGATTGCTCATATGCTGCGTAATGGGTTCAAAATGGAAGTGGAATCGCTTATTACAAAGGATATTTCCTACGTAACGGAAGAATACGTGCCGATGCGTCTGAAAAAGAAGGACTGGCTGGAATAATGGGGCACGCCGGGCAGGGACACCGGGCGCAAAGCGGGTAACATGACTCATCCGGAGACATTGCATGGGGTAAACCTAATGCATGTGTTTGCCGCTCACGGATTTGGATCACGCCGATGATGACCACCAATCCACGCCAGAAGAATGCTGACCTCGCAAAGGACGAATCATCCTTGGAACCGGAGCATCCTGTTCGATTGCTGGTGGCGGATGATGAACATCTTGTGGCAAGCGGCGTGGCGGTGAACTTGCGGGAGTTGGGTTACGAAGTGATTGGACCGGCGGCGGATGGCGATGAAGCGATCGAACTCTGCCGCATTCATCGGCCGGACATGGCTCTGCTGGATATTCGGATGCCGAAGAAAGATGGGCTTGCGGCAGCGGAGACAATTTACCGACAACTAAACATTCCCGTGATGATCTTCTCGGCGTATTCTGATCCGGAATACGTGATGAACGGAAATGAAGTGGGGATCTTTGGCTATCTGCTCAAACCAATTTCGCAGGATCAGATGCGCGTGGGAATCTCTGTGGCGTGGGGGCGGTATTTAGATTCTCTGAATCAGGAATCAGAGATTGAAACGCTGAAGGAGCGGTTGGAAGATCGCAAGATCATTGAGCAGGCCAAGTGGATCATCGTGAAGCGACAGGGAATCGATGAGCCGGAGGCGATGAAACTGCTGCAGAAACAGGCGCGGAACAATCGCCGCACACTGGTGGATGTGGCAAGGAGCGTGCTGGCGAACGAGAATTCGACGAGTGGGTGAAGCATAGGCTTGTACCTATCTGGTCTATGGAGTTCGTCGAGGTGCATTTTGGTTCTGCGGTTCTCGTGGCAGGTGAATGGTGAAATCGCTTCCGCGACCGAGTTCGCTGTGGACGGTCAATCGGCCGCCGTGCTCCTGTACAATTCTGCGTGCTGTGGGAAGGCCCAAACCGGTGCCACCGGATCGCATGGAAACATACGGGCGGAAGATGTCATCGAGTTTTGCGGGATCAATCCCTGGCCCGGTGTCGATGACATGGATGCAGGCTTCATCGACAGTTGACTCAACTCGCAGAATGAGTTCGCTTGCTGCACTTTTGTTGCCGTGATGGGGTGCGACGGACTTCTCCGTCATGGCCTGCGTGGCGTTGAGCATCAGGTTCAGAATTGCCTGTTTGAGCATTCCCTCATCCACACGGGCCATCAGCGGCGCGTTTGGAGTCGGCAGTTGCGTGCGCAGCGTGACCCCAGCCTGCTGCGTTTGCGGATGAAAGAAATCGCAGATCTCATCCACGATGCGGACGAGATCGCGTGGTTGGGGATCAAGTTTGATGCGACCGGCAAACTGGAGAAAGTCGGTGAGGATGCCGCGAAGGCGTTCGACTTCTCGTGAGAGCGTGTCGATGCGACGGCGAAGGCGATCTTTTTGCTCGGCGGGAAGGTCTGATTCAGTGATGGATTCGGCCAGGAGTTGGGCGTTGAGGCCAATGGTGGAGAGCGGATTCTTGATTTCATGGGCAAGGCCACCGGTCATGGAGCCGAGTTCCGCCAAGCGCTCGGCATCGCGGGCACGGCGTTCTGCCTGCCGAGTGCGGCGCTCGCTGCGGCGCAGCAGCAATCGTGCAATCGGCAGCATGATGATCACGCCGATTGCCACGCCTGCCAGGAACCACCACAAAGGAGTCATGGGGGGTATTCTTGCAGCAAACCGGGATGGTGCAACGATGGCAGTCTGCGGCGGCGTGCGGCAGGTTCCGGCCTTGGCATATACTCAAAACCGTGAAGCCGCCGATCAATTTTGTAGTTCTTTGCGTACTACTGCTTGCGGGCTGCGGGCCCAAGCGGCCTGCGAGTGTGGCCAGCAGCGTCAAAGTGTGCGATCTGGGTGGGGTGATGCATCAGCCGCTGACGAAGTCTGATGATCAAGTTACCGTCTTGATTTTCATTACGAACGATTGTCCGATTTCCAACGCCTATGCACCGACAATCAATGGAATTGTCGAGGCGTACAAGCAGCAAGGAGTGCATTTTTTCCTGGTCCACGTTGATCCGAATTTGGAATTGGATGCCGCTCAGAAGCATTTTGTCGATTACGGATATCGATGCCTGGTCTTGCTTGATCCCAAACATGAACTGGTCAAGGCTGTCGGGGCGACCATCACGCCGGAGGTGGCTGTCATCGACAAAGACCACCGGTTGCGGTATCTGGGCCGGATCGATGATTGGTATGTTGATTTTGGCAAGAAACGGGTGGCGCCTTCGAAACGGGATTTGCGTGACGCGCTGGATGCGGTCATGAAGGGAAAAGTGATTGCCAATGAGCGGACAAAGGCGATTGGGTGTCCGATCCCGGAAGCGTAAAACATGGATGACGCCATTGCCAAATGTTTGTTGAAGCGACTTCTGCCAGGTTTGGGAACCGTTGCGATCGGTGTGGCCGTTTCGTTGATCGACGCTCGGGTGTTGGCAGATCCCCCGCCGCCGACTTTCAATCGTGACATAGCACCGATCATTTTTGCAAACTGCAGTCAGTGTCATCGTCCGGATCAGTCCGCGCCGTTCTCGCTACTTTCGTTTGAAGATGTGAAGAAGCGCGGCAGGCAGATTGCGCAGGTTACGCAGAGCCATTTCATGCCGCCATGGCTGGCAGAACCAGGCACAGATTGCGTGAACATTGTGGGTGAACGACGATTGACAGCGGCGCAGATTGCTCTGATCCGCCAGTGGGTTGAGGGTGGAATGGCAGAAGGCGAGGTGCGCGATCTGCCCGCGCTACCGGTGTTTGAGAATGGCTGGAAACTGGGAGAGCCTGATCTGGTCCTGACTCTGCCGGAGCCTTACACCATTCCAGCGGAGCCACGTGATACGATTCGGACTTTTGTCTTCCCGGTGACGCTGCCGTTCACATCGGTGGTGAAAGCGATTGATTTTGACCCGGGAAATCAGCGGGCGGTTCACCACGTTTCATTTCTGGCTGATAAGACCGGCACGGCCCGGCAACTCGATGCGCTGGATGCAGCGCCGGGGTATGGGAGCATGGCTGATATTGGATTCAATCTGGCGGGAAGTTTCGGTACTTGGTCTCCCGGCGGATTGACGCCGAAGTTTCCCACAGGCATCGGCCGCACGATTCCCAAGGATTGCGATCTCACGGTGGAGATTCACTTCAATCCCACAGGAAAACCGGAAGTCATTCAACCTCGTGTGGCTCTGTACTTTGTGCGTGAGCAGGTTGAGCATCGTGTGGTGAGTTGTTCGCTCGGTTCGTCGTACATTGACATTCCCGCGGATGAAAAGGAATTCAAGGTTCATGACGAAATGCTCGTTCCGGTGAACTCAATGCTTTTGGGTGTCTCGCCGCACGCGCACTACACGTGTCGCACCATGAGGTTGACCGCATCCCTGCCGGATGGAACGGTTCGGCGACTGCTGGAGATCAAGGACTGGGACTTCAACTGGCAGCAGGAGTACAGATATCAGGAGCCTCTGGAACTACCGGCCGGCACGAAGGTGGAGTTGGATTTTGTGTACGACAATTCCGCGGGCAATCCGCGCAATCCGAACAATCCGCCCAAACGCATGCGCTCCGGTGCCACGGCATCAGATGAGATGGCGATTCTGTTTCTGAATTTGATCGCGACCAACGAACAGGAGCGATCTTCGTTGGAAAAAGCCAAACAGGATAAGTTGCTGGAGCGATTGCGGGATGCACAACGAAAGCGGGCACTGGAACAAACGCCGGACTCTGGAAGCGCCAAGCAACGGGGCAGTAATTAGGCGGTTTTCGCTTCCACTTTGTCGCGCTCTGATCGTCTGCGCTTCAGTTCGGCGTCCACAAATCCTTCCAGGTCGCCATTGAGCACCGTCTGCGGGTTGCCGACTTCGTGCCCGGTGCGGTGATCCTTCACGCGATTGTCGTAGATGACGTAGGAACGAATCTGCGTACCCCAGCCTCGATCGACTTTGCCGCCCGTGGCGGAATCAAGTTCGGCCTGGCGACGTTCTTCTTCGAGTTGCTCGAGTTTGCCTTGGAGGATGGACATGGCCTGCTTGCGATTCTGCCCCTGATCGCGGTAGGTGCTGGAGACGATCATGATGCCCGTGGGCTTGTGGATCAGGCGCACGGCGGAGGCAACCTTGTTGACGTTCTGCCCGCCGGGACCGCTGGCGCGGACGAACGGCGTGATTTCCAGATCCGTTGGGGGAATCACCAGATCTGTTTCTTCAAACTCCGGCATGACATCGACGGTGGCAAAACTTGTCTGCCGCTTCTTTTGGGCGTTGAAGGGGCTGACGCGGGCCAGCCGATGCGTGCCACGCTCCGCCGACATGTAGCCATAGACGTTGGGGCCCTTGACGTGATAGACAACCTCGCTGATGCCGGCTTCTGTCCCCGGTACGCGGTTGATCTCATCAAACTTCCATTCCATTTTTTCCCAGTAATGGAGATACATGCGCTCAAGCATGGAGGCCCAGTCGTCGGCCTCGGTCCCGCCATCGCCGGCCTGAATGGTGACGAAGCAATTGCGATGGTCGTGCTTGCCATTGAGCAGCGAGAGCAACTCCACCTTGTCCATGCGGCCCATCAAGTGGAAGAGATTCTCATCCACTTCGGCGAGCATTTCCTTGTCGTTGGCGTCCTTGGCGAGTTCGTAGCCGACTTTGGCGTCCTCGAACTCCGCAATGATGGCTTCGAGCGCATCGGTTTGCGACCGAATGATCTTGAAATCTTCAATTGTCTGCTGGGCGGCCTTCTGGTTGGACCAGAAATCCGCAGCATTCATGCGTTCCTGCAAGGCTGCCCGACGGGCGATTTTTCCATCGTAGTCAAAGAGAGTCGCGGATGGTTGTTATCCGCGCCTCAAGATCGTTGATGACGGGCTGGTGGGCGTCGTAATGCATAGGGTGATTCGCTTTGAAACGTCGATGAAAACAGTGAGAAAGGCGATTATAGCCCGTTTGTGAGCGACCGTTGGACCTTCAATACCGCGAAAGGTCGTCGATCAGCAGTTTTGCCTTGCAACCGAGCATGGCGATGGGGATACTGAAAGGATCAGCTTTGATCGGCTGCATTCGATTTTCACTTCCTCCCTTCGTAGAGGTTTCGCCATGTTGAAGACTCGCTGTGTTTTTGCCGTTGGCTTTGTGTTGTTTGCTGCCCGCATGGTTTTTGCGCAGGGCGATCCAGCCGTGATCGCAAAAATTATTGATGAAGGCAAGAACCGCAACCAGGCTTGGGAACACCTAACGTACCTGTCCGAACAAATTGGTCCGCGACTGACCGGTTCCTCTCGATTGCTGCAGGCGAATGCATGGACGCGTGACAAGTTTGCATCATTCGGCTTGAGCAATGCCCATCTTTACAAGTGGGGAGATGTTCCTGTGGCGTTTGATCGCGGCCCAAGCTACGTGCGGATGACGAAGCCTGTGGCGCTGGATTTTGAATTCACCGCGAGGTCATGGACGGCTGGCACCAACGGGCCTGTGACAGGCGTAGTGCTACGACAGCCAAAGACCATGGAAGAACTTGTCGCGTTAGGCGACAAACTCAAAGGCGCGTGGATTTTGGGCAAAGCAAGGGCTCCACAGCGGCGCGGACCGCGACCGGGCGCAGGGGGAGGCGCCGCGGCCACAACGGCCAGAGGCGATTCCACACCGCCCGCAGCAACTGCTGATGGGGCGGCCGTGCCGCGGAATGTTGTTTCTTCAGAAGCTCCTGCAACCGCAGCACCGCCAAGCAATTCCGACGGCAAACCGACCGATGCCAAACCTGCGGGAGACACTGCTCCGTCTGCACCGCCGGCCGCCGACGGTCCCGGCCGCGGCGCGCGAGGACCTCGCGGTGAGGACGGCGCCGCTGCCCGCAATGCGGAGGCAGACTTGGAGGCGGAAATTGTCAAAGCGCTCAACGAAGCAGGGATCGCCGGTCGCATCACACCAAGTTCCAGTGAACTGGTCGTCACTTCCGGCGCGCGGAACTGGCGCGAGATGGATTTTAAGAACCTGCCAACCGAAGTGGGCATCACCATCCGGCGGAGTGATTACGACGCGATCAACAGCCGGCTTGCTGATGGCGAGGAAGTGGTAATTGAAGCGGATTTGCAACATCACTTTGTTGAAGGCCCATTCCCGCTCTACAACGTCGTTGCGGAAATCAGGGGCACGGAATGGCCGGAGCAGATCGTCATTGTTTCCGGCCACCTGGACAGTTGGGATGGCCCGGGTTCGCAGGGCACACAGGACAACGGCGTGGGTACATCAACGACCTTGGAGACTGCCCGCATTCTCATGGCGGCAGGTGCGAGGCCCAAGCGCACCATTCGTTTCTGCCTTTGGACCGGCGAGGAACAGGGCCTGTTGGGATCGCGTGCGTATGCCGATGGTCTGACTGATGAAGAAAAGGCCAACATCTCTGCTGTGATCGTTGATGACGGCGGCACCAACTACGACGGCGGCCTGGTGTGCATTGAATCCATGGCGCCGATGTTGCGAGCCGCAACGGCAGCCGTGAATGAGGCTTTTCCTGATATGCCCGTGGAAATTATCGTGCGAGACCGAATGCCGCGCGGCGGCGGGAGTGATCACGCGTCATTCAACCGCATCAACATTCCCGGATTTTTCTGGGAAGAAAAAGGCAGCGGCGGACGAGAAGGCAAGAACTACAACTACGTGCACCACACCCAGTACGACACACCCAGATTCGCTGTACCGGAATACCTGGTGCAGTCATCAACAGCATCCGCTGTCACCGCGTACAACCTGGCCATGGCGGACTCTTTGTTGCCTCGCTACGTGCCGCCGACGGAGACTGATTCACCCAGCGTTCCCGAAAGCACGGCCGAATTCACCCCGGTGGATGGCCCCGTAACGGGAACGTGGTCTTTGGCCGTCCAGCGAGAAGGCGCGCCTTCTGAAAGCCGCTCGACTTTGACATTGGAAATGGCTGCCGACAACCGTGTTCGCGGCACATACGCATCCCGATTGGGTGAGGGCAAGATCAGCAAGGCTGCCTTTGATCCCGCAACGAAGAAACTCACACTCAACTTCACCTCCGAGATGATCGGAACCATGAAGTTCAGCGCGACCGTCAACGGTGATGAAATGACCGGCACGCTCGGCAATGAAGATGGCGACTTCTCAATGCCGTTCAAGGCAACTCGTGAAAAAGCCGCACCGGCGACGAGCCCTGCCGCCGCGACATCGGGCAGTAGTGTTGGCGGCGGAAACTAGCACGCTGCTCGTTAGGTTTGAGCAAGTGCATCTCGGCATTTCTTGAGGTTCTCAACCAGCCCTCTCCCTTTACGGGGAGAGGGTTTTCGCTGGTGCATCCTCGCGGGAATCGGCGGG
>CAZWJR010000001.1:24168-36508 GCA_964634655.1 uncultured Isosphaeraceae bacterium
CAATGAACTTCACATTGGTAATGGTTGCCTTGCCGATCGATTCGCCGTCCAGTTCACCATTCCATTTCCAGAACGACCAACTGGTGCCGAGTGTAACGCCCTCAAACACGTGGCTTTTTTCATAGACGATGCAGTACGACTGTTTTTCCGGATCGGAACCTGTAAGTTCATCAAGATGGATGTTTCCGATCGCGTAGAGAAGATGCGATCGCTGCTCTGCGTAGATACGACGCCAATCGTCGCCGCCGGCCTTGCCCTTGGAAAGGTTCTGCCGAAAGGTGTCGTACGGCGGACCCTTGAGCGACATGGTCTTGTAAGCAGTGGGCTGCACACCGCGTTCATGAAGATGAAATGGCGCGGTAAACAATCCGGGCCACATCGTCAGATGAAACTTGGCGTGCTGCATTGATGAACTGGCGGGCGAGACCCACGCCTTCTCGCCATCAAACGTGAGCACGGTCTTGTCCTTGAGTTCGATGCGGGTCCGGCCGCGATTAGCCTCGTGGATCATCGTGCCTTCCAGCGCGGTTTGGCCGTTCATTTCAATGAGGAAGTCCGCCTGCACCGCATTTTTCTGCCGCCAGATCGACGCGCCGTGGTGCTCACCCATCACGCGTGCGACTATTTCAGCGAATCGATCCAGCCGATCCTGTGTCTGCGGGCCCTCCGGATTGGGTGGCACGGGCGCGGCGGGTTCCTTGGGCTTGGCTGGCGGCTCGGGCATCGAAGGCGGCATGTCGGGCGGCGCTGCAATTGCCAAACACAGCGTCATTCCAACCATCGCGACCGAACACACAAGACCCTTGAGAAGTGTTGCCATTTTTGTCTCCATAGTCCCGATAGTTTACGCAAGATCGAACAGGAGCAGTTCCGCATTTTCCAGGGCATGGATTTTCAGCCCGGATTCATCGCTGACAGCCGCCCCATCCCCCGCTGCAAGCGTAATTCCGTTGATCGTGGCAGAACCCCGAGCAACCTGCACCCACGCGGCACGACCGGGCTGGAGAACATGCGAAATGCTCTTGCCGGGAGAAAGCGATGCGAGATAGAGATCCGCGTCCTGATGAATGGTAATGGACCCTTGCCGACCATCACGGGAGCAAACGAGTTGCAATCGGTCGCTGCGATCCTCCGAAGGAAAGGCCTTCTGATCGTAGGACGGCATGAGACCCGCCTGCTCCGGCATGATCCAAATCTGCAGTAGATGCACAGGTTCTGTTTGCGAAGCGTTGAACTCGCTGTGTTCGATGCCCCGCCCGGCGGTGATGCGCTGAATTTCACCCGGGCGCAGCACCGCCTCATGCCCCATGCTGTCTCGGTGTGCGAGCTCGCCCCCCAGAATATGCGTAATGATTTCCATGTTGCGATGTGGATGAGTATCAAAGCCCATGCCGGGCGCGACGCGGTCTTCATTGATGACGCGCAGCGAGCGAAACGCCATGTGCTGCGGGTCACGGTAATCGCCAAACGAAAACGTGTGGTAGGTATCGAGCCAGCCAAAATTGAAGTGGCCGCGATCCTGGGATTTGCGAACGTTGATCATGGGATGCTCGAGAGACAAAACCGCGCTGGGTAGACTTTTATTTCACCCGCAATATCTGTGCCTCATCGACCATCAATATCCACTCTGTGTTCCCTGTGTCTTCTTTGGTTCAATCAGTTTGTGATTCTCAAAACGCAAACGTTCCGGCACGGGCGAATTCCGCAACTTTCTTGCGGCCGGTGGGCACTTCGCGTTCTCGCAGTTCTGCGGGCAACTGGTCCGTATCACCGGGCTGGCCGATGGCGATCATTGCTTCCACCGCGTAATCATCAGGCACGTTCAATGCAGTGCGGGCTTTCTCGCGGTCAAATCCCGCCATGCCGTGCGCGACCAAGTTCATGTGCGATGCCTGCAGCATGAGGTTCATCGACGCAAGGCCAGCATCAAACGTGTGCACCGGGTTCGGCTTGCCGTTATGCGTGAATGTCTTCTTGGATAACACCACGATCAAATGCGATGCGTTTTTGCACCACACCTGATTGGGAGCCATGAGTACGTTGAAGAATGTCTGCCAGTGTTGATCGCCGTTGCGGGCATAGAGGTAGCGCCACTCCTGCTCGTTGTAGGTGGATGGAGCCCAGCGAGCGGCCTCAAACAGCGACATCAAATGTGCATCGGCAATTGGCTGACCACTCATGGCCCGCGGGGACCAACGCTTGATGAAGATGGATTCGATCGGATGATCGGCCTTGCGATGCTGAAGTGGGTCGGGAAGTTTTGACATTGGCGTTCTCCTGGTTTGGGGCTGGACATCATACGCCAATGCAGCGGCCATCATTCACCACGGAATTCACGGAGCGCATGGATTGGAATGATTAGCGACTCCTTCAGCGAGTTCCGCGAATTCTGCGGTGAATTCTTCTGCCGACCGTGGTATCCTCTGCCCGCACATGCAACTTTCCCATCGCGTCAATTCGCTCAAGCCTTCCGCCACCTTGGCTGTGGACGCCAAGGTGAAAAAATTGCGGGCCGCTGGTGTGGATGTGATCGGCTTCGGCGCGGGCGAGCCGGATTTTGACACGCCCGCCAACGTCAAACAGGCTGCCGTTGATGCTTTGATGGCAGGAAAAACAAAGTACGCACCAACAGAAGGCGATCCCGCCGCCCGTGCCGCCATCGCCGCCAAACTGAAACGCGAAAACAACATCGACTGCACCGCCGATGACATCATCATCAGCGATGGAGCGAAACATTCGCTTTACCTCGCGCTGCAATGCCTGCTTGATCCCGCTGCTGCTCGCAACGGCCACGCCCAACAAGTCATTGTGCCCACACCCGCCTGGGTTTCATACCGTCCGATGGCGGAATTGGCGGGTGGCGAAATCGTGGAAGTGCCGGGTGCAGTCGCAAACGATTTCAAGATCACCCCCGCACAACTGGAAAAAGCGATCACGCAGCAGACCGCCGCGATCATTTTCAACTCGCCTTCCAATCCCTGCGGCACGATGTATTCGCCGGCAGAATTGAAAGCCTTGGCCGAGGTCTTGAAGAGGCACGAGCAGATCACAATCATCACTGATGAGATTTACGAGAAACTGATCTACACCGATGTGAAGCATTTTTCGCTCGGATCAATCCCAGAACTTGCTCATCGCACTGTAACCATCAACGGCTTGAGCAAAGCGTTCGCCATGACTGGTTGGCGGATTGGTTACGCGTGCTGTCCCGCACCATCACAAATCTCACCCCTAGCCCCGCATGGCAATGCGGGGCCAGCGGCCCCCCCGCGGAGCGGCAACATCATCAAGGCCATGACCAAACTCCAAGGCCAGATGACCAGCAACATCACGACGTTTGTCTATCCCGCAATCGTGGAAGCCCTGACCAATTGCAACGAATCCGTGGAAAAGATGCGCTGCAAGTTTGCGGAGCGAGCGATAATGATCCACGGGAAAATCAGCGCCATGCCAGGTTTGAAATGTCCCAAGCCCACCGGCGCGTTTTACGTTTTTCCCGACATCAGCGCCCACTTCGGCAAAACCTCCCCCGGTGGAAAGCCAATCAATTCCGCCCTGGGTCTCGCTGAGGCTCTATTGGAAGATGCCAAAGTCGCAGTCGTCCCCGGCGAAGACTTCGGCGACTGCGCCCGCAACCACGTGCGATTGAGTTTCGCGTGCAGTGAACAGAACATCATCGAAGGCTGTCGGCGGATTGATGAGTGGTTGAATAAGTTGCGATGAAACATGACTATTCCCTTTGATATGGTAGAATTGCTATATCTGGGAGCGAGCCATGAAACGCAAAGCACTTGTCCGCAAAAGCAGTGGGAATGTCTTTGAAGATTTGCGTTTTCCGAATGCGGGCAGTCTGTCCATTCAGGCGGAACTGGCCCGCCTCATCCATCTGCGAATCAAGCAATTTGGCTGGACGCAGGCACAGGCCGCAACCCGTTTGGATCTCAAACAACCCGATGTTTCCAAGTTGATGAACGGCCGACACACGGGATTCTCAACCGAGTGGCTATTCCGCCTGCTCAACGCGATGGATCAGGACATTCGGATCATCATCAGCAGGAAGCCGCCGAGGGCGCACCGCGACGCGACGCTGCGGGTGGAGGCGGCGTGATCGCAAAAAAGTACAATTCCACCGCACGATTTCGAGGATCCTCCTATGGCTATACAAGATCACTCACAGCAGCAGGACCAAGAAGTCAAATGTCCGATGTGCAAGGGGTCCGGGAAGGTTCAGTGCAAATCCTGCAAAGGCCGTGGGGTTGCTCGATGTAGTCAATGCAATGGCAAGGGAACAAAAACATTTGTCGATTATGCAGTCGGAAAAAGCGGAGACAAATCCGCAGGTGGTGCTGTCACGAGAACCGAACAATGTCTCGGATGCAATGGGGCGGGTTGGTTGAAGAGCCCATGCCCACATTGCATGGGTTCAAAAACCCAGAATTGCTCATTCTGTGAAGGGTCGGGATCGGTGAGCAAGAAGGCTGCACAACGCTTCAAATTGTTTCAATTTGGATGCATCGCCATTGTGGTAATGATTCTTTTGTATGCCTGGTTTGCATCTTCAAACAATAGCGTACCTCAGACTGTTCCCCCTAAAGTCAAAACATCGCCATAGCGGCCGCGCCCTTTCAATCGAATATCAATTGATAGAGGGCGAGATCAATATCAACGGCACGGACCGCTCGAATTAGTTGATCATCAATATCCATCGCGAGTATCAGTCCGCGAACCTTTTGGCTGGCTTTGGCTCGTTGTTCTCGCACATCCGTCATGTATCCAGCTATCTGCCCGATTGTTTCATTGGGACTGCGCTTCTTGAGTTCGACAACGACCAAGTCACCTCTTTCATCTTGGCACAACAAGTCGATAATGTTGCCTCGCGTTAGTTCCAGCTGGCGATCGATTATGGACAGGCCGATCGATTTGAGTGCGTCTTTCGCATCAATCAATGACTCGACATCTCTCTCCGAAATCCGAATTTGGAGCCGGTTTCGAAAGTGCATCCGAAGATTTTGGGAATAATCCCGAATTCCAATGAGCTGATGGAATTCCGATTCGGATATCTCGGCTGAACGATTACGGCCGAAATGGCTTGAGAATGACTTTGGCAAAGTTGTTGAAGGAATGCCAAAGCTCCACTCGTTTACTTCATCGATCTCGTACATCCAATCTCCAGCTTTGTCTTTCTTTGGAGCAGATGCAATTCGAAAGTCCGCGACTAGAATTTGTTCTCCAAAAATGCGCAGAAAACAGTGATCCCCCATACCAAAATCTTGCCTGCGTTTCGAGGGAAAGAACTTCTTCGCGCGCAGAAAATTATCCGCCTTCCATTTGTCATCCCAGCCAGTCGATCTCTTGGACCGACTGTGGTAAGAGGCCACGATCCAGAAATTCACTGTGTTGCACCCTTCCCCAACTCCGCCTCCACCGCCTTCACCATCTCCTCTGAATCCGGCGCCACCTTTGATCGGAACCGATTCACAATCGTGCCATCGCGGCCAATCAAAAACTTCTCAAAATTCCACTTTACTTCGCCGGGGAATTTCGGATCGGTCGCTTCGGCCGTGAGGAACTTGTACAGCGGGCAGATGCCGTCGCCCTTGACGACGACCTTGGAAAACATGTCGAACTTCACGCCGTAGTTTTTCTCGCAGAACTCGCCGATCTCCTTGTCGGAGCCGGGCTCCTGCTTGCCGAACTCGTTGGCGGGGAAGCCAAGGATGACCAGACCCTTGTCCTTGTATTTTTCATGCAGGGCTTCCAGTCCCTTGTACTGGGGCGTGTAGCCGCACTTGCTGGCGACGTTGACCATAAGCACGACCTTGCCCTGGTACTTGGAAAGATTGACGGGCTTGCCATCGAGGGAGTTCATGGTGAAGTTGAGAACGGGCGGCACGGCGGCCTCCTTCTTGTTGTCATCGGCAATCGCAAAAGCAGCGGCCGCAACGGCGAAAATTGAAAGTGCGAAAAGTGTTGAAATGGTGCGCATGGGGAATCTCCTATTACTTCATCATATCCGATGGACAAGAGAATCCGCAGATGTCGCAGATGGCACAGAGAAGGAGAGGCGGCTGCAAGATCTCACGATCCGAGATTCACCGCAGAGGCGCAGAGAAAGCGGAGAAGGAAACTCAATCTTTCTTTCTCTGGCTTTTTCTCTGCGCTCTCTGCGTCTCTGCGTCTCTGCGGTGATATGAGACTTCAGGATAGACTCAACCATCTGTGTCATCTGCGAAATCTGCGGACAAAGCCAATTCGTGAAATCAAAGTTTCGGCAGATTCACCAACGCCACATTCACAATTCCATCGGCCCTTCGCAATTGCGCCAGCAGATCCGCTGGCGGGGCATCATCCACCTTCAGGATCATCATCGCCACCGGGTCACTGCCCTTGTCTGCCTGCTTGCGACCGATCACCATCTCCGCAATGTTCACGTTCGCATCGCCAAACATCTTGCCGACCAGACCAATGCGCCCCGGCTTGTCCGCGTTCGTCAGCAGGACCATGTGGCCAGCCGGAACCATGTCCATGTTGTAGCCATCCAAGTGTGTGATGCGCGGCAAACCATCGGCGTAGATCGCTCCTTCCACTTTGAGATTCGGCGACTTGCCGGAGGTAATCTCAATGGAGAGCCGATCCTCACCCTGATCGCCGGCGATGGTTGTCTGCGTCTGAATGTGCCGCTGCTCTGCGATCATGCCAGCGTTGATCACGGTCACCGGTTGATCCATGGAGCCGCGCAGCAATTCCGCAAGGGCATACCGAGCAATCGTGTCAGCCCGGCCCGCCAACGATTCGCCCCGCAGCGTGAACTTCACGGAACTCACATCAGGCGAAGTCGCCGCGGCACGCACCAGACAGATCATTCGGGTAGCAAGATCAACAAAACCCTTCTGCCGCTCGCTCAAATCCATGCGCAAGCCGCCAGCGTTCACCGCCCCATCCAAGCCCTCACCCTTGAGAAACGTCAGCAACGCCTTGCAGGCATCCACGGAAACCGCTTCCTGCGCTTCCACTGTGGAAGCGCCGAGGTGTGGCGTGAGGAGAATCTTCGGCTGGTTTCGCAGTGGGCTGTCTTTGGCAAGCGGTTCTGGATCAAAAACATCCAACGCCGCGCCGCCGCAGTGACCGGTGTTGATGGACTCAATCAGCGCGGCCTCATCAATAATCCCGCCACGGGCTGCATTAACAACCAACGCGCCTTTTTTCATTTTCGCAAACCGTTCCTTGTTGAGCATGTTGGCGGTGGCTTCGGTTTTCGGCACATGGAAACTGATGACATCCGCCAGCGGCAATAGTTCATCGAACGAACCGACCAACCGCACGGTTCCCTCCAGCGCGGAGCCTGCGTTGATCAACGGGTCGTAAGCAACAACCTGCATACCAAACGCCAGCGCACGCCGCGCCATGGTTTGGCCGATGCGGCCGAAACCCACCACGCCCAGCGTCTTGCCGTGCAACTGTGAACCGGTGAATTTGGTGCGATCCCACCCCCCTGCCGCCATCGTCATGTGAGCGGGCGCAATGTTGCGGGCCAAAGCGATCATGAGCGCGAAAGCGTGTTCAGCCGTGGTGATGGTGCTGGCCGATGCGGAGTTCATCACTGCGATGCCGAACGACGTCGCCGCATCCAGATCAATGTTGTCCACGCCAACGCCGGCCCGGGCGATGGCCTTCAAGCGCGGCCTGCCGTTGGCGGTCGCCTGCATGCACTGTTCCAGAACCTGCCGGGTGAGTTGCGTCTCGGAGCGCACCGCCACGCCATCATGGGAGGCAAGGGCAGCGATGAGGTCATCACCCTTGAGGCCGGTTTTGACGGTTACCTCCGCCCCAGCTTGTCGAAGTAGTTCCGCCCCTTCCGGGGCCAATTTGTCAGCAATGAGGATTTTTGCGGTCATAGGCGTATGTTGTAGGGCTGTTGGGAGCCAAAAGCACCTTTCTATCGGTCGAAACAGGCGGCAACACGATCGCCGGGCCCCGTCTTGAACAAGGCGGGCCAATCCTCTACACTACTCGATTCAAATAAGACCCTAACGAAAGGACGAGCGACGAATGAGTATCGCCGCTGAAGACAAGACCCGCCTCATCAAAGAGTATCGCCGCCACGAGACCGACACGGGCTCGCCGGAGATACAGATTTCGGTGCTGACCGCACGAATCAGCGAACTGACCGATCACCTGCGCACCAGCGTCAAGGATCACGCCGGCCGGCGCGGTCTGGTGATGATGGTCGGCAAGCGCAATCGGCTGCTGCGATATCTGGCCCGCACCAATCCGCAGGCATACCAGGGCACGATCAAGCGCCTTAGCCTGCGCAAGTAATGCTTTTATTCCGCAGCCGCCGGTTCACGGGCGGCAGTGGGCGAGTGACAGATGCAGCTATCAGCAAAGAGCGTTCAGCGTTCATCCTCTCCTGGCATGTGCCGGAGCGGAAAGATGCTGGCTGCTGAACGCTGATGGCTGACCGCTTCTGCCCCTCGCCTTCTGCCACTTGGGTGTTCCCCGGCTGCATTCACAGCCCGGCGTCCGTCTTCATCGGACACGGATATTCACTCAAGAAAAGGTAGAAGTTATGCCACAAATTACAGTTGAACGAGAAGTCGGGGGAAGGCTCCTTCGATTTGAAACAGGCAGGATCGCCCGCCTGGCCAGCGCTTCCGTCATCACCTATTACGCTGATTCGGCGATTCTCACCGCGGTTGTGCGGGCCAATCCGCGTCCCGGTCTGGATTTTTTCCCGCTCCAGTGCGATTACCGTGAGCGGCTTGGAGCAGGCGGCAAGTTCCCCGGCGGCTTCCGCAAGCGCGAAGGCGCCCCCAACGAAAAAGAAACCCTCACCATGCGAATGATGGATCGCCCGATCCGTCCGCTGTTTCCCGATGGTTTCATCGATGAAATTCAGATTCAGGCGTTCCCCCTAAGCCACGATGGCCAGAACGATACGGATATCTGGGCGTGCACCGGCGCCTCCGCCGCTCTCATGCTCACAGATGCGCCGTTCCAGGGACCGGTCGCCACCGTGCGCGTCGGCCGCATTATCACCGATGATGGCGAAACCTTCGTCCTCAACCCCACCACCGCCCAAATCGAATTTTCCGACCTGGACATGGTCATTTCCGGTCACTCCGACGGCATCAACATGATTGAAGTGGGTGCTGCAGAAGTACCCGATGCCGATGTGCTTGCAGCGATCAAGTTCGGTTACGAGCAGGGTATCAAGCCCATTCTCGAAATGCAGATCGAGTTGGCTCAGAAGTTTGGCGCACCCGCCAAGAAGTTTGAACCCAAGGGCATTCCATCTGACGAAATCATGCAGAAGGTTCGTGCTCTGGTTGAGGAGAAACTCACCGCGGCGCGCCAGATCAACGGCAAGCATGATCGCGGCGAAGCAGTCGACCAACTCCGCAAGCAGACTTTGGAGGCAAACTTTGCTGTGCCCGAAGGCCTCACTTACACCGAGCACATGAAGGCCACCCAGCGTTTGGCTGAAGCCACGGAAGCGTTCCGCCGCATTGAAAAGAAAATCACGCACACGCTGGTGGCCAAGAAGGGCATTCGTGCCGATGGCCGCGGCTTGACGGACATCCGTCCGCTCACCATGGAAGTCGGCCTGTTCGCCCGCACGCACGGTTCTTCGATGTTCCAGCGCGGCGAAACGCAGTCCATCTGCACCACCACCTTGGGAACTTCCCGCAACGAGCAGATCATTGATGGCCTGCTGCCGGAGTTCTCCAAGAAGTTCTATCTACACTACAACTTCCCGCCGTTCAGCGTTGGCGAGGCAGGCCGCATCACCGGCCCCGGACGCCGCGAAATCGGCCACGGCGCCTTGGCGGAGCGTTCTCTGCTCGCCATTCTGCCGGATGTGGAGGACTTCCCCTACACCATCCGCATCGTCAGCGATATCACGGAATCCAACGGTTCCAGTTCCATGGCAAGCGTGTGCGGCGGGTGTCTTTCCATGATGGACGCCGGCGTGCCGATCAAGGCCACCACGGCGGGCATCTCCGTCGGCCGTTTCACCGGGCCCGATGGCAAGCCAATTCACGTGACCGACATCATCGGCGAGGAAGATTTCTTCGGCGAGATGGACTTCAAGGTCTCCGGAACACGTGATGGCATCACCGGTATCCAACTCGATCTCAAGGCTCGCGGCCTGTGGTTCGAGGAAATCGGCCAGATTTTCGAACAGGCTCGCCAGGGCCGCCTGCACATCATTCAGCAGATGGAAACCATTCTGCCCGGACCGCGCGTGGATATTTCCCTCCACGCCCCGCGCATCATTACGGTCATGATCGATCCGGAAAAGATCGGCAAACTCATCGGCCCCGGCGGCAAGACCATTCGCTCCATACAGGAGCGCACCGGCGCCACCATCGATGTGGAAAACGACGGAACCGTGTACATCGCAGCAGTCGATGGCGAAGCAGGTCTTCGCGCCAAGGCGGAAGTCGAAGCACTCGGCGCAGAAATCAAAGTCGGCAATATCTACGAAGGCAAGGTCGTCTCCACCAAGGACTTCGGCGCATTCGTCGAAATCGCACCCGGCACCGATGGCATGGTTCACATTTCCGAACTCGCCAACGGCTATGTCAAGAGCGTTGGCGATGTCGTCAAGATCGGCGATGTCATCAAGGTCAAGGTCATCAACGTCGATGAAAACGGCCGTATCAAGTTGTCACGCAAAGCACTCATGCCCGATGCACCCGGCGAGGGTGTAACCGGCGGCGGTGAACCCGAACCCGCAGGTGCAGGCGCTGGCGGCGGACATGGCCACGGTGGTGGACATGGCGGCGGCGGACGGGATCGTGGCCACGGTGGCGGCGGAGGTGGACGTGGCGGCCGCGACAGAGATCGCGGCGGTCGCGGCTGATCATTCGCTGTCAGACCCAATAACTCACAACAAACCCCGGCAAACCGCCGGGGTTTTTCGTTTTTTGGCGGCCAATCCTTGTGAAAGATGACTCGCCCCAATCCCAACAACCGTCATCATGCGACCCCTTTTGGATCGAATGTTGCAAATGCTCCGCGGGCTGCCGGTCATGATTCGCGGCGTGCTGCCCCAGTTGCCTCGCTACGCCATGGCTGGTGCGTGGTTCTTCGCCATCGCAAGCATGATTCCTTTGCTTTGGCTGATGTTTGAAGGCCACAACGAAGGCGAAAGTTCGCACGTCTTTGGCACGACCGTTGGCGGGGTTCAACATTCAATCTGGGGTCTGACCTACTCCGGAACTTCGGGGACGATTCTGCTTTGCCTTGAAATTATTGGACTCATCGCCGCGATCGTCATGACCGCGCTTCCCAAGCAGATGATGGTCATACCGGAACAACGCCTCACGCAGATGCGCCGCATCGGCCATGGCTATCTCACCGGTTGGGCCGGTCTGTGGATGCTCGGCACGATGCATCTGGCCTCCATCAATCCCGGCTTCTGGACTCTGCAATCCATCTTCATCACCGCAATGTTTGCCTGCACGGTGTATCGCGCGTTCAGAGAGTGTTTCCCGCGGAAATCTAAGTCGCCACAGATTTCACCGGATGTCGCGCCGCCGCCAAAAGACCTGAACGAACTGATGGATTCCGATGAATTGCCTATCGCTCATCGATCGTATTTCCGTGATGATGCAACGGCATTGCCGGATGTGCTTCAGGAAGAAATGAAAGATCGTGCAACGGTCGTTCGAGTGGCTGGCAAATCCGCTGCGTTCATGAAACGCGCCAAGGACCTGGCCAGCCGGGGCCTCCACCACTCACGAATTCACGCATCGCGCCTGATCACCACCATCGGAGCGGCAATCCGCCCCGATCACCGATCAACCTGAACCACCCACGGCAGCCGATCCAGATCGACGTTGCCACCGCTAAGAATGATGCCGATTTTCGCAGGTCTCCCGTCCGGGAAGGAGGCTTTGAATTCATCAGATAAAACCGCCGCGAGCGTTACCGCTGAACTCGGCTCCACAATGATCTTCATGCGTTCCCACAACAATCGCATGGCCGCGATGATCTGTGCATCGCTCACGGTGACAATTCGCTCAACGTGATCGCGAATGATCGCCCAGGTCATGTCGCCAAGACTCGTCAGCAGACCATCCGCAATGGTTTTCGGATTGGTTTGCGGAACGACTTTGCCCGCAGCCAGGGATTTCGCGGCATCATCCGCCCCTTGCGGTTCGGCACCGATGATGCGAATCTTCGGATTCAACCCCTTGGCCGCAATGCACGTCCCGGACATCAATCCCCCGCCGCCGACTGGCGCAATGATCGCATCAAGATCGGGCACCTCTTCCAGCAGTTCCAGCGCGGCAGTCCCCTGCCCCGCGATGATGTCCGGATGGTTGTA
>CAZWJR010000001.1:36608-45951 GCA_964634655.1 uncultured Isosphaeraceae bacterium
CCGATTTTCTGAAACATCTCGCATTTGAAGAACAACGAGCGGCCTGCCATACCGTCGATGGTTTTTGAAGTTATCACCGGTGTGCGATGGGCGTACGGCGCAATCCGTTTCGCCGCCTCTCGCACATCGCTGATTGTTGCTGCGTACACCCCTGGATTGGCGGCGGATGATTGATGCTTGAGTGTGGTCATCGATTTTCAATCGTAAATCGTCAATAGTTTCACACGACCTGCAAACTCATCGCCTTCATCCGCTTCACCACTTCCACCACATTTTCGCGGCTGTTGAACGCCGAGATGCGGAAATACCCTTCGCCGCAACTGCCAAACCCAACGCCCGGCGTGATCACTACATTCGCCTGCTCCAGCATGCGATCAAACATCTGCCACGAAGACAGTCCATCTGGACACGCCGCCCACACATACGGCGCGTTCACGCCGCCATAGACATCCAAACCCATCGCCTCGCACCCTTCTCGCAGTATTCGAGCATTTCCCATGTAGTGATCAATGAGCGTCTGCACTTGTCGCTTGCCTTCGGCTGAATACACCGCCTCCGCCGCTCTTTGTACCGGGTAACTCACACCATTGGATTTCGTGCTCCACCGCCGCGACCACAAACCATGCAACGCGACCTTCTTGCCATCCCCCGTAACGCCCGACAATTCCTTCGGGCAAACCGTGTAGCCGCACCGCAAACCCGTGAACCCGCCGTTCTTGGAGAACGAATGAAACTCCATCGCACAACGCCGCGCTCCATCAACCTCATAAATCGATCGCGGCAATCCCTTTCCCCCGCTGCCATCTTGAATGTACGCCTGATACGCCACGTCATAAAGAATGATCGCATCATTCGCCAGCGCGTACTTCACCCACGCCGTGAGTTGCTCGCGGTTGATCATCCCGCCCGTGGGATTGTTCGGGAAGCACAGATAAACAACATCCAGTTTCACCTTCGGCACATCCGGCACAAAGCCGTTCGCCGCAGTGCAAGGCAGATACGTCAGTCCTTCATACTGCCCGTTCGCTTTCACCGCACCGGTGTGCCCCGCCATCACGTTGGAATCGACATACACCGGATACACCGGATCGGTGATGCCGATGCGGTTCTCTTCGCCAAGGATATCCAGAATCGCCCCGCAATCGCCCTTTGATCCATCGGAGAGAAAAATCTCATCCGCATCAATGTTCAATCCGTGATCGTGAAAATCGCCCTTCGCAATCGCGTTGCGGATGAAGTCGTAGCCGTAGGATGGCGGATAGCCGTGAAACGTCTCCCTCTTCGCCAGTTCATCCACCGCCTTGTGCATCGCGTCAATACAAGCCTGCGGCAACGGTTCCGTCACATCGCCGATGCCGCAACGTATGACCCGCTTCGCCGCCGCCGGATTGGCCTTGCAGAATGAATCCACCCGCCGCGCAATCTCCGGGAACAGATAACCGCTCTGCAGTTTCAGATAATGCTCGTTGATCAACGCCATGTGGGAAGTCTAAACACTCCCTGGAGAACTATCCACAGATATCGCAGATGGCGCAGATAAAAAACAAATCCATCTGCGTCATCTGCGACATCAGTGGATTCCTGTTCCTGGCGTTCGATTTATTGCTCGTTCCGCCCTATCGCGTCAACCGCACCGCCACCGCCGGTGGCAAATTCCCCAGCACCAGTTCGCGCTTCCCAGCATGCCGGCGACCAAGCACCTTGCCCACCGCCTGAATCCGATCCAGATTCTTCCGCCCCTTCGGCCCCACCACAGATCCCTTCATGTACTTCACGCCCGCATACTCAAAATACACCAACTCCCCGCCCGGTGTCAGCATGGCCATCAATCGCCGAAAGATCGACCTCACCACCTCCGGCGGAAAATTGTTGAACGGCAGACTGCACACGATGTAATCAAACTTCCCCGTCAACGGCGCCGTCTCAATCGCCTGGCAATGCAGCACCACCTGAATGTTCGGATGTTTGATGCGGAACGGCAGCAGCAGCAGTGCATCCAGACGTTGGGCAAACGCAGGGTTGATCTCAACAATGTGAAGTTCATCGCCATCGTGCAGCGCTTTGAGAATCTGCTTCGTGAACGGCCCGGTCCCCGGCCCAACTTCCAGCAACCGCTTCGGCCCCGCCGCCTTGCTCAATGATCGCGTCATTGCCTTGGCCAGCGCCGGTGAAGATGGCAGCACCGCCCCTGTACTTCGGTAGTTCTTGAACACCTGACCCATGAATGCAACCATGCCATTTGCTGGCTTCTTTGGTCGAATGGGTCGTGCAGTCGATGGCATCAGCCAGATCATATGACATTCTTCGGCAATGCAACGCGCCGATTGCACCGACAGCATCCCCCGTTCATTCTTTTCTATGAATGGGCTTCAATCACCGCGTGCCGGACGACACATTGGCATGGGCCAATTCCACCAGGCCGTCAAATGCCTTGGGGTCGTCGATGGCAATCTGGCTAAGCATCTTGCGGTTCAGCAGAACGCCGGCCCGCTGGATGCCGTTGATGAACCGGCTGTAGCGGGTGCCCCTCATCCGGCAGGCAGCCGTGATGCGGGTGATCCACAAACTGCGGAAATCGCGGCGACGCAAACGGCGATCGATAAACGCCTTGCGCCCGGCCCGCATGACTGCGACCTTCGCCTGCTGCTTGTGACGATGTTTGGTCCCCCAGTAACCACGGGCGGCGCGAAGAAGACGACGACGGGCTTTGGTTCGGGCTGCGCCCTTGCGAATACGTGGCATCGAAAAACTCCTGCTAGGCCGATACGGGGACTGGATCAAACCGATCCAATGCTTGGGGCCCGGTCAGCACCCTGACTCAACAACAACTACTTGGCGGCTTCCACTTCCACTGTTTTCTTGGCAGAAGCAACACGGCGACCCAGCAAATGCTTGATTCGCCGGAGCACGCCCTTGTTCGCAAAATAACGCCCACGGCGCATCGCACGCAAACGCTCGGCTGTCTTACCGCTGCGAAGATGGCTTCCGTTGGCGACGCGGCCTTTGATCTTGCCGCTCTTGGTGATTCGGATTCGCTTGAGCAAACCCTTGTGTGGCTTGAATTTGGGCATGGGCAAAATCTCGAAAAAAGCCCGGCGAACGTGCTTTGCCGGGTCGATGAGGATAGCAGGTTCCCCCGCCCTGTCAAAGCCTCGAAAACCGCGTTTTATTCACAAAAAGGCTGAAATCGTCGTCCCAGCCGTCAATCAATGGTAGCCAACCGCGCAGACGCAGAGAACGCAGAGTTAAGAACAAAAAAGATCTATCGCTGCGTCCTCTGCGTCTCTGCGATGAATATCGGGATCGGCGAAGGAACCGACCGTTCCACCGGTGTTCATCCGTGGTTCCATTTCCCCATCGCGTATCATTCCCCAATGGCCGATCGCTCGAAATACCAGGAAGGCGTAATTCGCCGGTACTACCAGCACTTTGATACCACTTCGCTCCAGCGTTTGAGCGAAATCGTCTCGGAAATCTACATCGCCGAAGCCAACAAACCCCAAAAACTCTGGGAACGCGCCAAAGCCCTGCTCGCCCGCGTAGCCGCCGAAGACCCCCGCGTGGCGGACATCGTCAACAAAAAAGACATCAAGGGCCTAGCCAGATTGGTCAACGAACTAAGCGCAGGCCTCAACGACAGAAAATCCGGAGTTCATAAATCAGATCTGGATGAATCCGTAATTCCGCACCGAACAACGCAAATCAATCAATTAGCACCGCATGACAATGCGGGGCCTGGCGCCGCATTGTCGTGCGGTGCTAAACCTGCTTCCCCCGCGTCATCCGCCGAAGAATCCCCTACGCCATCCAACGACCCCCTCTCCCCCGATGGCCTCAAGCGCGCCATGAAAGCCTTCCGCAAGCGCATGAAACTCACGCGCCTCGATGATGAATCCAAACTCGGCCGGATGGGCAACGCCATGTCCGGCGGCAAAAAATCCAACGTCGCCGCCATCATGGCCCCACGCGAGTTTCCCAAACCAGTCTGGGAGGAACTTGTCCGCCAGGGCAAACTCAAGACGAACGATGGTGTGTTTTTTGAGTTGATTGAAGGCGTGTGAGAACTACTTCCCGTTACCGCGCTGCATTTCTTCACGTTTCTTCGGATCAAGGCAATTCGGATCTTCTTTTGCCGAGAAATGGTCGTCACGCCAATGTTTGACAGCCGCGTGCAACGACTCCATGCTCGCCGCCTTGGTCGGATCAGCATCCAAAGCCACTCGCGCCGTAGCACTGTCAAAGTCAATCATCGCCGCCTTCACACCAGGCACTTCCTCCAGTTCCCGTGCGATCTCATTGGCGCAATTGCGACAGGCCATGCCCTCAACCTTGAATGTCACCACGTTCTGGCCCGCCAGCGCCGCCAACCTCGCCTCTTGGGCCACGTTCTGATCGCTGGCACACGACGAAAGGGTCAAGACTGCGCCACTCATCAAGAACGATAGAGCAAGTGAGATTGAGTTTGTTGGGACCCGCATGTCGGACTCCTCCAAATAGAATTTGAGGCATCATCATAAACCAAGGCCCTGGTCCATTGATGGAAGGTGCACCGCGGAGAGGTCGCGGGAACAGAACTTCCAACTCGATCGCTCCGCGGCAATCTGATGACCAACCCCCGTTTCGCCCCAATTCCCGCCGTAATCCTCCCAACCCAATTTCTTTTCAGTTTTTCCAACCCGCTCCGCCCCATTCGCCTATCATTCCTTTTCCAAGCCAGAGATTGCACGTCACACGCTCTGCCCGCTGCGGCTCGAATTGCCCTATCGGACCACTCTGACGGTCCGAAAGGACAACTCGTATGTCGACAGGCACAGTTTCAAAGTTCATTGATGAAAAGGGCTTCGGCTTCATCACCCCCGATGACGGCGGCAAGGACATCTTCGTCCATCACACCGACATCCAAATGGATGGCTACAAGAGCCTTAGCCCCGGCCAGCGCGTCAAGTTTGACGTCGCACAGGAAGCCAAAGGCCCCAAGGCCTCCAACGTCACCAAAGCCTGATTGAATTCATGCGATCCCAGTTGAACTGCTCGTCACTTCGGCTCTGATCGCGTTCCAATAGATCGGGACAAAGACCGCCGCGAAGCATTGCTCCGCGGCGGTTTGTTTTTATGAATTCCGTATCACACCCAACTCCACCCCCGCCGCTCTGCTAGGCTTTGTCATGGATCCCGCGCCCATCACCCTGGAATCCACAGATCATCCGGCAACCACAGGCCACGCCGATGAAGTAGCCCGCCATTCCGCCATCGCACGAATCGGCGTTGCTTCCGTTTACGTCATCGGCGGATTCCTGCTCGCCGTGCCCTGCATCATTGTGCCGGTCGTTCATCTGGTTTCGACATGGGGCCTGCCCCTATTGGGGATTCTCATGGCCGTGCGCACATGGAAACGGGAAATCGTCATCTACCGGGCACGAGGCAAGTGTCCTGCTTGCCACCAACCCATTGAACTCAACGGCGGGTCCACCCACGATGCCACGTGGCAAGTTTGCCCGAAATGCAAGTCAACATTGACCGTGCGGCCAGTTTGATCGCCGGACTTCTTGCTCCAAAAAAACGAGGCACACTTTTCGTGTGCCTCGTAATTCCGGAAAACGTCGCGTTCACATCACTCGCATTGGGTCACCACGCCTTTAGAAGTGGCTTCCCGCCGAGCATTCTTCTCCGACTCCTGTCTTTCTCCAGATTGTCGCTGGATTATGCGGGCTTGCCGGCTGCCTTGGCGTCAACAACAGGACGCTTCTCGTCTGCTGCCTTGGCAACGACTTCAGGCTTGGTCTGCATCTTGGGATCAACTTGTGCAGGCGCCTTCGTTGGATAGCCGGGCTTCGCATCGGCCGTTGGCGTTGTCTTTGGATGAAGCGTACCAGTGGAAGGAGTCGACGGCTTCACTTCTCGTGGAGTCTGTGTGCTAGGCATGTATGCCTCCTATTCTGTGATTTGTGCTGCCGCACACAGGCCACAGAGGGCGGCCCGATGCGTTACGCAGCGAATGGTCAATCATAGGCGCGCCGCAGCCTGATTTCCCATGTTTTTTCACTTTTTTGTTATTGTTTTGCGTGCATCGCGATCGAACTCATTGATGCACAACGACAGAAACTGCATCAGAAGTCTTACCAACAACCGCACTTCACCGATCCACCACCATGATCTGTTCCAACTTCTTGCGATGAATGTCCGGCACCTGGCACCCTTCCGCTGCATATCCAATGGGAATCAACAAATACGGCCGCTCGTACGGCGGGCGCTTCAAGATCGAAGCCAGAAACTTCATCGGGCTTGGCGTGTGTGTCAGCGTCACTAGCCCCGCATGATGCGCCGCCGCCAGCAGAAAACCCACCGCAATCCCCACCGATTCATTTGTGTAGTACACCTGATCGGAATCGTTCTGCATCAGATCGTCCTTCACAAGTTTGAACACCACGATCAGCCACGGGGCGATCTCCAAAAACGGTTTGTGCTCATCGGTGCCAATCGCTTTGAGATCGCGCAGCCAATCCGCGCTGGCCCTGCGGTGATAAAACTCGCGCTCCTCCTCCTCTGCCCCGATGCGAATCTCCTTTTTGATAGCCGGGTCCTGCACCGCAACAAAACGCCACGGCTGCTTGTTCGCGCCGCTCGGCGCCGTCCCCGCTGCAAGGATGATGTTCTCAATCACCTCGCACGGCACGGGTTTGTCAGAGAACATCCGCACGCTCCGCCGCTGATTCATCACATCGTAAAAATCGCGCGAGGCCTGCAAAGAATCAAAACCCTGTGGCACAGCGGGCGGCTGATATGGAATGAACTTTGGATCAGACACAGTGTGGAATGCGCAGGATAACAGCCGATGCCGAATCAATCCCGAAACTGCTCATTCGGGGTCGGCTTGCGATGCGTGCGGTACCGCAGCTCAATGACAACGCGCTGCCAATGGCGGGGCGGGCGAATCGTATTGATACACTGGCCATATGAACCCTCTCAAAACCTACGACTACCTCACTAAATCCCGCGAGCGCGTCTTCGATGCCGTGCGGCCGCTCGCACCCGAGCAGTACCTTCACCGCTTCTCCATCGGCGTGAACACCATCGGTCGCACGCTGACGCACATCATGATCTCGGAGTGGTACTACATCGAGCGGCTCGAGGGCCGGACCGTGCCGCACTACAACGAGTGGCCGATCAAGGATGAGACCCCGCCTGCGTTTGATGTCGTGGAGAAAACCTGGCGCGAGCAGGCCAAGCAGGTCCGCACCGCCATCGCCAATGAGCGTGACTGGAATCGCAAGATCACCTGGTTAAGTTTCCCCGATGACACGCGCGGCAACAAGCGCTTTCACATCACCTGCACCGCCGGCGAACTGCTCACACAATTGGCGTTTCACGAAATCCACCACCGCGCCCAGATCATGGCCATGCTGCGGGAGTTCGGAAAGCCTCTGGAAGACCTTGACTACAACTCCATGATGTTTGAGCGTGTAGAGGCGAATTAGAGTTTCACAGCGGGGAACGGGAACATGACAGAACGCATCGGTTCAATTGCAGGCTTACGCTGCTAACCGGCAGAATGTGGCGGATGGGTGGTCCGTGATTTTCGCGTCAGCCACAGCACGATCGCCGCACCCAGCAGGTCCATGCACGTGTCGATCAACCCATCGGGAAAGGGATAATCGCGCATGTGCGGCGGATCGTTGTTGATGTTGTCCATCACCATCTCGCCAATCTCCCAGACCACTTGCCAGATGAACACGGCGATGAGGACAAAGCGGGCGCTATTGCGCCAGAAGACGATGATGGCCAGCGCGATCGCCGCGCCCCAGCCCACATGCATCAGGTTGTCGATGTACGGATACCAGTAAAACCAATCGCGCGAGCGGACGGTGTACTCCAGCACGATCGCATAGATGAGCAGAGCGATGAGATGCGGAAGGTATTGAGGCGCGCGGCGAGGCATGAGAAGAGAAAGTCAGGAAGGTGGGCGGTGCCCAGCCTGCGAACTATCGCCGTCAAATTGCACGAGGCACTTGACCGGGATTTCGCCAGCAAGATAAGGACCGTCACCTGATCCGTCGTCTGTCGGCTGGTCGAATTCTACATGCTGCGTCACTATGGCACCATGACTCCCTTTTGATGAGCGGCCAAGACCTGCGGCAAAAAAATCATTTGGCGAGTCTGGGCTTTCGGAACACAACTGCTGCACAAATTCGGGAAACGTGCGAACTGTGCCCACGGTTCCATCAGGCCATTCAAACCAACCTTGAACCTTGACTCGAGTTCCAGCAGGAAAGATCTCGTTTTCGTCCATATCTCACACCATCGTCATTGCCGGCTTCCCAGCGCCGGCAGCGCTGCCGCCCATGTTTGATAATTGCGTCGGCGAATTCACTGCGCTGCAACTTCGTTGAATAGGGAATGATCTTGCCTTACGCCGCGGCGGCTCTGTCTCGATCTCCCTCTTGCAAAATGGCGGCAAGGTCAGAGCGGCCGGCCTTCACCGACAAACACACGCGTAGCACGTGCAATTCAAACAGCATGTCGTCGTTTGGGTAGTCCGCACGAAAGATGCGCTCGATCTGCCGCAACTGATCGTCACGGATGCCAGCCTCTTTTGCGGCCGGAAAATAATCAAAATGTTGGGGAGAAGTCATGAGTTACTGCCTCATTATAGTTCGGGTGGCACGATGATCTCCACTGTCGGAAGGCCGCGAGCCAGATTGATGGCCGTAACAGCCGCCCGGCGACTTCGATTCACCAGATGCTTGTAATTCCATGAGAGCAGTATCTGGTTTCTCGTAAGCACGGCGGCTGCGACGTGCAGTGCATCTTCCAGCACTTTCTTTGGAAATACGCCTGCCTTCACGTACTCGCTCGCCAGCGCTTCCATTTCCGGAGTCAGAGGGTGAACCGTGATCTGTTCAAACAATGCCAACATCTGCGTGCGCCGAGCGGTGTCGCTTGTTCCCTCGATCTCCAATCTGGCTACTTCACTTGTGCATAGTTCAAAGTGATCGCGCTTCGCCCAGAACGATTGCGTCATCTCGGCGCGATCGGGCCAACGGGTATCGTCGATCGCGCTCAAAACAGAAGTATCGAGATAAACGCGCTGCTTCACGCGGTGATCCTTATTACGCCATTGCCATTGCGGGTTTTGCTGGTGTTGCGCTGCCGCCCATGTGTTTGATCATTGCGTCGGCGAATTCGCTGCACTTTAGTTTTGTTGAGCCGGGCATGAGGCGTTCGAAATCGTACGTCACGGTCTTGGCGGCGATTGCGGCTTCGAGGCCTTTGATGATGAGGTCGGCGGCTTCGGTCCAGCCCATGTAGCGGAGCATCATCTCGCCGGAGAGGATGACCGAGCCGG
>CAZWJR010000002.1:0-35128 GCA_964634655.1 uncultured Isosphaeraceae bacterium
GATGGATCTGCTGGCGGTGATTAATGGATGGGGTGCGTGCCCGTAGGCGGTGGGGTGAGTGCGCGGGGCGTGGTATGGCTGCGCGGTACCACGGCACCAAGCGTAGATACAAGGATTTGGTGAGTAAGGGCGGTGCGGCTGGATTCCCGCGTGCGGGGATAATGCATCAATTCCACATCCGTTGCGTTGAGGATAAAAGGGTGCAAGGGCGAAGCGCATAGAGGCGAATCCACGTTGGTGTCTGTCGTCTGCACCCTCACCCCGTCCCTCTCCCTCGCCTGCCCGCCGTGATTTGTTCGATCGCTGTCGGGCGAGGGAGAGGGGGGACGGCCAGCAAGATTCTTTGGTTGTTGCATAATCCCCGTGTGCGGGAATGACACGGGGGATACGGGGGCGCGGGGCGGGTTTTTTGTTTTTTGGGGAGAAATCACTGCGCCTTGGCGGGACGGGCTTCGCGGTGGGTTTTGTGCGGACAACTCTGTCGGCACCGGAAAACACTTTTCTACACCAAGGAGCAGTCGTCATGAACATTGGAAATTCACATTGTTTGAAGACATGTATTGTTGGAGCGCTGGCGGGAGCGATTTTTGGCGGCAGCACGACGTTTGCGGCGGCTGGCGGGCGGGGCGGAGCCGGCAACGGAGCCGTGGGCGGATATGCGGCTGATCTTGATGCATCCAAGAACAATTGGAACACTCTTTACGGCACGAACGTGATACTCACGGGGTGGAGTTTGGCGGGTGATATCAACAACGCTTCTGATCGCGCGGCGACGATTGCAGAGATGACCGATCCGACCGGCGTGTACGTGGCGGACGGCGATGTGAGCAATGCGGCGACGGTGACGGCACGGCTGCTGCAGGATGTTGATGCGGTTGGGCAGAACGCGTGGCAGACCATTGTCAACGATACGGTGGCGATCGGGCAGCACAAGATCAAGCTGCACTGGCAGTTTGTGGCGAACGGCGGTCTGTTTGACACAATTGCGGTGGCGAACGATGACGCGGTGAATGGGATCAAACTGGATTCCATGCTGACGAACATCGTTGGGCCGGCGATTTTCCAGGTGGCGAGCGGCAGCATGACGATTACGTGGCTGTGGGGCAGCGAGCGCGGGAAGATTGACTGGTCTGTGACGTGCGTTCCGCCGGGCTTGTGTATCAATTCATGCAATGCGTACATGACGCTGGGCTCTGCGAACATCACGTGCATCGTGAAGAAGGTGGGGAATTGTTGCCAGTTGGATTACGGATATTCCTGGGCGACGCCGCTTGCCAGCGCCTCTGCGACGTGGAACGCGTTGGGTGGAACGTGGACGTTCAGCGTTGGCGGGATCGGCAGCGCGGGAACGGGTTCCGGCACGGTGGTGGACTGCTGCCCGCCGGTTGTTGCCTGTGCGGCGGATATTGCACCGCCGGGCGGCGACATGATGGTGAACGTCAGTGATTTGCTGACGGTGATCAACGGCTGGGGCCCGTGCGCAACATCCAGTTGTGTGGCAGACATCAATCACGACCATGCGGTGAATGTTGGCGATCTGCTGGCGGTGATCAACAGTTGGGGCCCATGCTCCGGCCAGCCACAGATTGGTGCGTGCTGCATGCCGGGCGGATTCTGCATGCCGAATGTTCCATCGACGCAGTGCCAGCAGCAGGGCGGGACGTTTCTGGGTCAGAATTCGCAGTGCTCGCCGTCGGCGTGCCACCCGAACTGATTTGGATGTTTCATGAAGGATTCACGCCCCGGTCTTTGGACCGGGGTTTTTTGTTTTTCGGTAGATGACACCGGATGATGCGGTACGACGCGACGGCCTACGAAGATGGCGGCCGGCCCCGTCGCTCATCCAGGGTCGCGTAGCGACCCGGCTATTGAGGCATCAACAAGCGATGATTAATCTTCTTCGGCGGTTTTGAAGACGCCGCAGGGTGCGTTGGGGGCTTCGGTCCAATCCTCGGCTTTGTTTCCGAGGTTGAGTTCGCTCGTCATGGTTTTGCGATAGCCGAGTTTGCGGATGACTTCGAGGACATCGGTCCAGGTGGGGAAACTTTTGTCGTTGACGCGCTTGAAGGCGTCGATGGCCATGATGAAGAGGAACTGCTCGTTGGTCATCTCGCCTTCTTCGGCGGACTTCATGAAATCGGTACGACGACGGCCGGGGCCGCGGCGGCGTTCGAGGTTGGTCTTCATGGCGTCGCCGGTGGCGGCGGCGGGGAAATCGCGGCGATCAGCGCCGAGGCGGCGATCGAGAACGCTGTCACGGTTGTCTTCGGTTTCCGAAGATTGACCGGGATGAGGGAGCGGGTTCTTCTTGGTATGCATGGTGACCTCCAGCGAACGGTTGAAGGGGACATCGGCCAGCCAAACCCCGGCCATGAGGCTACACTAGACGCCTTGGAAAAGCAGCAGAAATGTGGCTGCAGATTCGGCAAAAGACACCAAAGTTAGAGGACCTGCCGCAGGAAAACGCCATGGCTGCCCCTGAACGACAATTCAACCCGCTGGCCGGTGTGCTGGCGTGGGTTTGGCCTGGGCTGGGGCACATTGTGCTGGGGCACAAGCGGCGCGGGGGATTGATCATGTTTGGCGTGCTGTTTTTGTTTTTGGGAGGGGTGCTGATCGGCGGGATTGATTGTGTGGACCGCAAGAATGATCGGCTGTGGTTTTTGGCGCAGAGCGTGTGCGGGCCGATGGCGCTGGCGGCGGATCAGATCAATCAGCGATATGTGAAGGCGATGCCGATCCCGCAGCAGTATGAGACGATTGCGTTGAACAAGCCGAACGAGATGGGGACGCTGTTTTCTGCGTTGGCGGGGTTGATGAACATGGTGGTGATTTTGGATGCGATGTTCTACCTGCCGAAGGATGAGAAGGCGGCGGGTTTGGAGGTTGAGCGGCGACGGACGACGGTGGCGGGTGAGATCGGATGATGGCGATGCTGGGCTACATTCCGTTTCTTCACCCCATGAGTTTTGTTCATGAGTGGTGGTATTTGCTGATTGTGCCATTGAGTTTTGGGATTGCGGTGATTTACAAGGCGGTGCGGCTGACGAGTCTGCGGCACTACTGGCGAAGCGTGCTGGTGATGACCGCGCAAATAGTGCTGGCGATGGTGGGACTTGCGGTGGCGGTGATATTGGTGGTGATGGCGATTCCGTATTTGCATTACGAATAGGTGAGAAGCCCCCCCGCTTCCCGAATGCTGGAATTGGGTGGGCCGCTTGGGCGCAAAGTCGCAAATTCGCAAAGAAGCGCAAAGCGAGATTTGATTCAAGGGATTTTGTGATTTATTTCGCGACGGAGTCTTTGCACGGCAGGGACGCATCAGTGATTTCTTGATCACCATTGATCCGGATGCATTGAGGCGGACCGGGGTATGAATGTCTGCCAGGCAGGTGAAAAAAATGTGCGCACAAAATTGGTGAATTGGCGGTTCGTTGCCGATATGCCCTCGCTGCGCCCGCCATGGATGGTGGGAACCCCAATTTTTCACGTCGCTCTGGTCAAGGAATCGGCCCATGAGTCACGGCTGTCGCGCCGGTGTTGAGTTTGCTCGTCGAAGCGGAAATGGGGCGGGGAGGCTCAAGAATCAGGAACGCATTCACCACGGAGAGCAATTTGGGGGAGTGGAATCACTTGCACGGGGAGAATCTCTGCGTGAGCGGATGGATGGCGGCGATGAAAGTGATGCGGCGATTGATCGAATCTGGCGCGATTACAAGAAGAACGCATCGCCTGCGCTGCGTAATTATTTGATCATCCACTATATGGGGGGTCATGTGCGTCGAATTGCACAACGGCTGCACGCGCAGCTGCCGCCACAGGTTGAGATTGATGATCTGGTTGATGAGGCGTACGAGGGATTGGTGGATGTGATTGAGCGATTTGATTTGAAGAAGGATGTGCGCTTTGAGACGTTTTCATCGAAGCGTTTGTACGGAGCGATGCGGGATTACTTGCGACGGATTGATCCGGTGCCGCGATTGGCCCGAACGCGCTCCAAACAGGCGGGTGCGATTGTGGAGCGGTTTCAGAAGTTGCACGGTCGCCCGCCGGAGGCGATGGAATTGCAGCACCTGTTGAAGCATGCGGCGGTGGCGCGGTTCAGGAAGGTGGAAGGGCGCGAGCCGGATGATGCGGAGCGAGGGCGGCTGGTGAAGGCGGTGGATTCTTCGTTTCGGCGGATGTCGATGGAAGGCAAGCCGGCGCTGACGGTTTCTTTTGGAGGGATTGGAGGAGAATCACGTTTTGGCAAGAGTGGAGGCAGCGCGGGTGAAGATCAGGGTGATGCGATGGCGGGGTTTGAGGATCATCGCAAGCCTTCGCCACTTGGCCGGGCGGAGTTGAACGATCTGCGGCGATGGGTGACGCAGGGGTTCACGCGGCGTGATCGGCTGATCATCGTGCTGTACTACTACGAGCAGATGACGATGAAGGAGATTGGCGCGACGCTGGGCTGCAGTGAATCGCGGGTCTCGCAGCGGCTGGAGTCAATCCTGCAATGTTTGCGCTCACGGATGCAGCGCGTGGGCGGCGAGGTGGAGTTTCAGGTGAAGTGAGGAGGATTCTGCGAGAGGTATGCGGACTTTGAAAAACCGTTTGGGCGCAAGGGCGCAAAGGCGCAAAGAAGCGCAAAGGAACAGAGAAACTATCCACAGATTTCGCAGATGGCACAGATCAAGCGATGAATGGATTTCAGGGGCAGGGTCCCCAGGCGACGATGACGGCCAGGAGATCGGTGACGTTGACCGCGCAATCGTGGTTCACATCCGCGGCGCAGTGTGGGGGACAGGGCCGAGAGCAGGCGCCCCAATTGTTGATGACGGCGAGCAGGTCGGTGACGTTTACGTTGCCATCGCCGGAGATATCCGCCGGGCAGGGAACGGGAATGGGCACGCGAATGATGGCTTCATAATCCGTGGCCTGGCCGATGTCTCGGAGGGTTACTTCAACGTGGATGAAATTGTGATCAGAGAAACTCAAGCCGGGCGAGATGGAAGCGGAGGCTTCAAAGTCGATGACGGTGGCGTCGCCGATGTTGTCGTTGTTGAGATCGACGACATCGCCGACTTTGAGCAGAAGTTTTGAAGTGGCGGCAAGATTGGGTCCATCGCCGACGAAGAGGGCGTCAAAGCCGGTGCGGTTCCAGATATACGCCACCTTGTTGAGGTTGTTGATGCTGACCCAACCGATGGATGAGCCAGAGGCAATGAGGAAGCCATCGATGGTTTGTCCTTCGCGGACGACGATGTTGCTGTTGTAGGCAACGAAGGCATCGGACGCGGCGGCGCCGGAATCATCGCCGCCGAAGACGTAATTGCCGGAGTTGTTGATGCTCATTCCGGCGAATGTCTGCCAGTTGGCGCCCTGGCCGGTGGGGTCGCCTTCGCGTGCAGCGGCGGCGTTATTGACGTAGATGAAGGAATCACCAGTTGTGGGCACGCCGGTCATGGTTAATTGCTGAATAATATGCTGGTCATTGTCAGCGACGTCGTAGCCGAATTCGATGCCGGTGTTTGCGATGGTGAAGCCGCCGACCACATCGCCTCCGGTTTGGACAAGTGTGAGCACACCGCTGACGGTTTTGAAGATTGTTCGCCGCTGGGTGCTTGTGCTTCCCTGTGTGGGATTGAGGCCGGAGACGAAGTAGGCGGTGCCGTCCGGGAGCATGATCGGGCGACTTGCAAAGGTGATGTATTGGCCGGGATGACCGGGAGCGGGTGTACCGGTTTGTGCGAGAAGGCCTGCGGAAGTCCAGACGGAATCGTTGCCGTTGGTTGAAGGGCTGTAGATAAAGTCGCCGGTGTTGCTGACGCCCATGGTTCCTTCAGCGCCGGTGAGGACATCGGGCAGGCCATCGCTGTTGAGCCAGTGGACGCCGGCGCCATACCAGACAAAGTTGTTGCTGGGGTTGAGGTTGCCGGTGAAGCCGACTTTGCCGTTACCATCAGTGAAGGGGGCGTTGAGGGTTGAAACAGTGGCACCGCCAGCACCGGAAGGGGTGTCGCCAACTTTGACGACAAGTTCAACATGGGTGGGTGATTGGGCGGCGGCCGTGGTGACGAGCGCGAGAACGGGCAGGATCGTTGTGGAGAGTTTCATCGCTTCCTCCTGTTGAGTTGTGGAACCAAGCACCCAGCCTAGCAGGCGAAGGTTGAGGGTCAACGAAAAATCCCGGTAATTTTTGGTATTTGGGGAGGGATTTGGCGAGCGTTTCACGCCAAGGCGGGTTCGCAGATGCGGAGATCGTGGAGGTGGCCTTCGACGTTAATGCGGCCGTTCCATTCGTTGAGTTTTGGTTCGATGGCGAGATCGAGGCGCATGCCTGCGGCAAAATCGCTGGCGCGGTTACCTGCATTCCACCAGACGGTGCGCATGAATTTGCGCCCCCCCGCTTTTGCCGCGCCCGTTGCCTCCCCGCCATCTGTTTCGCCAATCGCTGCGGATGCATCCTGGCGGATGCTTAGTGAGAGGTGTTTGCCGTTGGCGCCCATTTGTCGTGGGGCTTCAGCGAGGATGGCATCGCGGATGAGGATGACGGGAGCGCGGTTGGATCTGCCGAAGGGTGCGAGTGAATGCAGCCACTGGACGGAGGGAAGATCGAGTTCCAACAGGTTTGCTTCGCAATCGATTTGCAGGGCGGGGACGAGATTTTCCAGCGGGATATTTTCGTTGGCGTGCGCGGTGAGGGCTTGGGTGAATGCCTGGAGATTTTGAGTGTGCATTGAGAGGCCAGCGGCCATGGCGTGCCCGCCGAAGGTGGTGAGGAAGGAAGCGGCGGCGGAGAGGCCTTCGTGAATGGAGTAGCCATCAATACTGCGGGCGGAGCCTTTGCAAAGATCATCGGTTTGATTGAGGAGAACGACGGGACGGCCGAATTTTTCCACGAGGCGTGAGCAGACGATGCCAACGACGCCGGGATGCCAGGATGGGTCGGCGAGGACGATGGCGCGGGAGTTGTCGCCGATCATGCCGGCGTCTTCGGCCATTTTCAGGGCCTGTTCAAAGATGCGGCGTTCAACGGATTGGCGATGCGTGTTTTGATCGGTGAGTTGGCGGGCGATGACGGCGGCTTCATCGGGTGAGGCATCGGTCAGGAGTTTTACGGCCTCGGCGGCGTGGCCCATGCGACCGCAGGCGTTGAGTCGCGGGGCGAGGGAAAAACCGACACGCTCGCAGTCAATTTTTTCATCAGCGAGACCGGAGGCTTCGATGAGTGCGCGCAAGCCGGGAAGGGGCGTTTGCTTGATGAGGCGCAGGCCGAAGGCGGTGAGGATGCGGTTTTCGCCGAGCAGCGGGACGACATCGGCGATGGTCCCGAGCGCGACGAGCGGGAGCATGTTGAGGAGTGTTTTCTGGAGGACTTCGCTGACGCGCTCGGAGTTGCACCAGGTTTTTGCCAAATGCCAGGCGAGTTTGAAGGCGACGCCTGCGCCGCAGAGGTCGGCGAAGGGGTAGCGGCTGCCGGGGAGGCGCGGGTGGACGAGTGCGTTGGCATCTGGAAGCGATGCGCTGAATTCGTGATGATCTGTGATGATGAGATCGAGGTTAATTTCTTTTGCGGTTTGGGCGGATTGGACGGCGGTGATGCCGCAATCGACGGTGATGGCGAGATCGGCGCCTTCGGTTTTGAGTTGGCGGAGGGCATCGCAATTGAGACCATAGCCTTCATCAAGACGATGCGGGACGTAGGTGTGGATGCGCGCGGAGGGCTGGATGGTTTTGATGGTGTGGAAGAGGATGGCGGCGGCGGTGATGCCATCGACGTCGTAATCGCCATAGATGACGATGGATTGGTTGTTGCGGATTGCCTGGATGATGCGGGCGGCGGCGGCATCGATGTTGGGCATGAGTGCCGTATCGCAGAGCGAGGCGAGTTTTGGCTGACAGAAATCGCGGATTTGATCGGGATCGGAAAAGCCGCGTGCGGCGAGAATGCGGCGGGCCAGAGGCGTGAGGGTAAGGGCGGTGAGTTGCGGGGAGGGCGCGGCGGGGGAATCGATCATTCGCCAGCGTTTTGTGAGGCCGCGCATGGGTAGACGATACCAGAAGAACGAGGTCAGAAATCAGAGATCAGAGGTCAGCGATTCGGGGATTTTTCTGACCTCTGGCTTCTGGCCTCTGATTTCCGTCTTCCCCTTATACTGCGTGCATGGCTGATCGGTACAACGCATTGCTTTTGTTTGGCGCGCCAGGTGTTGGCAAGGGCACGCAGGGGAAACTGTTGGGGCAGATTCCCGGTATGCGGCATCTGGCGACGGGCGATATGTTTCGATCGCTGGACAAGCAATCAGAGATCGGCAAGAAGATCGGCGGGTTCATGTCTCGTGGCGAACTGGTGCCTGATGAACTGACGGTGGAGTTGTGGGAGCAATACGTGAAGGGGTTGATCCGGGACAAGAAGTTTTCGCCGACGACGGAGCTGCTGGTGCTGGATGGGATACCGCGCAGCCGCAAGCAGGCGGAAGCGATAGGGCCGCACTTGAACGTGCTGCGGATTATTCACCTGACGTGTCCGGACGTTGATGAAATGGTGAAGCGGATGAAGAAGCGTGCGCTGAAGGAGAACCGGCCGGACGATGCGGATGAGACTGTGATCCGGCGGCGGTTTGATGTGTACGGCGCGGAGACGCGACCGGTGCTTTCGTTTTACGATGGGAAGTTGATCATGGAAGTGAATTCCATCGGCACCCCTGCCGAAGTGCTGATGCACATTCTGCAGGGTGTGGTGCCGGTGTACAACAAATTCTGCGGGAACCCGCTGGCGGGGTAATTCTGAATCGATCTCCTAGGGGCAAGGGCCCCAATGGGTGATGACGGAGAGCAGGTCGCTCACGTTGACGGCGCCATCGTGATTGATATCAGCCGGGCACGGCGGCGGTTGCGGAGTGCAGACGAAGGTGTCGCAATTTCCGCCGGCATGGAACACGCCGCCATTGTCTGCACAGTCGGGTGCGGTCTGGTTATCACAGTGGCCATCTGAATAACAGCACGCGCCTTCCGCACCTTTTGCCAGGCCGGGAGAGCCGTTGGAGTTGGCGAGCGGACACGGCCCCCAATGATTGATCACCATGAGCAAGTCGCTGACATTCACCACATGATCGCCGGTAATATCTGCGGGACAAGGCAGGGCGGAACAATTGAAGGTGGCGCAGTTGGTTTCCGGATGAAAGACGCCGCCGTTTTCCGCACAATCGGCGGAGGTGTCGTCGGTGCAGATCCCGCCGGGCATGCAGCAGGCGCCGGTGGTGCCGGGAGGTGTGCAGGTGAAGCTTTGGGTGCGGATGAAAACGTTGGAGTCCCAAACGTTGTCACCGGCATCGGCGATTGCCAATTTGATGTGATTGACACCGGGACTGACTGTTGCAAAGACGTTGAGCACGACCGTCATGCCATCCATTTCAGTCTGTAATGGCGGGGTGCAGGGAAATCCAAGATCAGGAGAGCCGGGCGGGCCCTGGCAACTATTGCTGATGAAGAAGTTGCAATTGTGCGGAGTGGGGTCCCCGACGGGGTTGCCGCAATTCACGTTGTTGATGGAAACCGGGGTGACATTATCCGGTAGCAGTGCGACGTTGACGCCATTCACGAAGAACCCGAAAACATCGTTGTACGCGGTGTTGGCCCATTCGTTGTATTCATCGGAAGAGAATACGTATTCAAACGAGATGACCTGAAGATTCTGGCATTGAAAATCAAATTCAAGAACGCAGCGATCGAACGTGGTGTAGCCGGGAATCAGCGCATCAAGATCAGGATCGCCGGGCTGCTGGTTGTCGCAGGTGATGCTATCAGAATTATTCATTCCACCGGCGGGGATGACGTTTGAAATGCAGCCAGTGCTTAGCATGATGCCGTTGGCAAAACCGATGATGCCTGTTCCGCCGGAGAATTTCCCGGCGGCGGTGTTGGCTCCGGAGTATTGAATATTCGTGATTGTGACGCCGGGGCCAACAAGCGTGTTCACCAAATCTGCGGGCGTCAATCCTTGATCGAGGCCCTGGGTTACGAGTTGGGCGTGTGCCGTGCCGGTGATGCAAACAAGGGCGAAAGCGATAGCGCCGATGAACGAAGATCTTCTATTTTCCATAAGGTTCTCCTTGGCGCGGGCGAGTCATGGGCCGCATCCATGCCACAACCTTAGCCAAATGCTTCCATCGATTGAACGAGGAATCCACCCTGTATTGGCAGGCAGGAATCCGATCGCCGCGAGCGTGTCGGGTATCCTGTAACCATGCAGCCCGATGACAACGTGTGCCTGTGCTTCCGGGTGAGTCAGCGCAAACTGGTGAATTATCTCAAGCGAGAGCAGCCGACTGTTCCTTCGCAACTGTCGGAGTGTCTGGGGGCGGGGACGGGCTGCCAGTGGTGCGTGCCGTTTTTGAGGAAATTGCACGAGCAGTGGAAGGCTGGGGAGGAGCCGAATTTGCCGGTCTCGCCAGAGGAATATGTGAAGCGGCGGGCGGCGTATCACAAATCCGGGAAGCGGGATGATTCAGCGGAGAAAGGGGAGTGAGGGCAGAGATCAGAAGTCAGAGTTCAGAGGTCGGAAAGACTCTGCTGATCGCTGCGTTCTGCTCACGCGGCGCGTGTGGAGGAGCGCATGAGGGTTTCGAGGCCTTCGATGGGCTGCTGGAACTGGACGCCGATGGTGCACTTGCCGGTGCGGGCATCGCATTCGACGCGGGCGAGTTTGACCAGGTCATCCATTTGGCCTGCGGGTTCCGGGAGCATGGCCTTGAGGTAGACAATCTGACCGGGCTCCATTTTTCTGTTGGGCGCGGAGACGAGGAGGCGCGCGCCGGTCATGCTGATATCAAGGATGCGACCGAGGACTGGGCCATCAAGACTTGCTGCGGCGTAGAGTTGTGCATCGACGGGTTGCGAGAGGCTTAGTTGTGAGCGAGGAGCGTTTCGGCGATCTTCCGTGAGGAGTGACTCCGGAAGCGAGAGGCGGTAGGCGTAGAGCACGCTGCTGTTGGATGCTTGAGCGGCGGGTGAGTTGCCCGCGGGGATCTTGATGCGACCCAGGCACTTGCACTCGGCGCGGTGGTAGCCGCTTGGAAGGACGAAGCCGAGGTTGATGACTTCCTCAAAGGTGAGTGGATGGGTGGTGCCGCCAACGGTGGGCTGGCTGATGACAAAGTCATCCTCGCGGACTTGTTCGACGGTGCTGGTAAGGACGACGGTGCGATTTCGGGAGGTGACTTCCAGCGCAAGTTTGGTGCGCGCCAGTTGAGCCTGCTGGAGCGCGGCTCGAACCGCCTGCTGTGCCGGATGATGCAGCGCCTGGAATACTTTTGTGAACCACTCTCCCATACAGGAAATATCGACATGGCATTGTGGCGGGTTGAGCAAATAGAAGGCGGTTGGCGATGCCTGTGGGGCGTTACCCGGCAAACTTGCCCCGCCCCCCCGAATTTTCCGAAATACCGCCAACCCCCTGTTAGCCCGAAGTTGCCGCAAGTACCAGAAGAGCGACGGCGTGGACCTCCACAGCCCGGCCTTCGCCGACGGCATCGACTTTCTCGTGGGTCTTGCCTTTGAGATTAATCTGGGTGGGATGGCAATTCAGGTGAGAAGCTACGTTCTGTATGACCTGTTTTTTGTGCGGGCCGAGTTTGGGCGTTTCGCAGATCACGGTGATATCAATGTTGGCAATGGCGTAATGGAGGGTGGCCATGCGCGCGGCGGCTTCGCGGAGGAAGATGGAAGAATCAGCGCTTTCGTTTCGAGGATCGTTGTCTGGAAAGAGTTGGCCGATGTCGGGCAGGCCGAGCGCCCCGAGGATGGAATCGGTGACGGCGTGGTAGATGGCGTCGCCATCGGAATGGCTGATGGGTCCGGTGGGATGCGTGGGGAATGATTGGCCGCCGAGGATGAGCAGCCGACCATTTCCCGCGGGGGGACGGGGCTCCAGACGATGAAGGTCGTAGCCGTGGCCGATGCGGAATTGCATTTGGGAGGTCGTTGGTGCGGCCGGGGGCGGAAGCGGCATTGGCACACTTTACAGGAGGGATTGAGAATTGGGAGTTCGGGATTTGGCGGCGGAAGCGGGGCGAAAGCCAACAAAACGCGGATCAAGTGCGTATCGTCTGCGGATGGTGGCGGCATCTTGCCGATGACGCTACCTTCTAAAGGGCAGAAAACCGGCGATTGAGGCCGATTGCCAGAGGATTGAAGGGGTTTGGAGTTTCCCATGCACAAAGCGCGAATGAGATTTGTAGCCGTTGCCACTGTTACTCTTGCCGGCTTGGTTTTGGCCGGCTGTCACGCTCCGGGCGGCGGGGTTTTCTCTCGCAGCGGCGGGTCGCAGACGTATTACTCCAATGAACTGGTGCAGAAAACCATCACGATGGTGGATACCCGGTCGAACGAAGTATTTTTTGGGCCGATTGATATTCCGCCTGACAAGCAGTTGGTCATTGATTTTGAGGAAGGCGACGGCGATGACCCGGTGAATCGGCCGGACCTTCTGTATTGGGAGATCATGGATCAAGGTTCAAGGTTCGGGAAATTGCACAATGCGTTGAGCGTGCCGGATGGGCATTCGCGCCGGATTGATGTCTCGTTGAGCCACGGCGTGAAATACGCACCAGCGGACCCGCGCTATGCGCCGCTGCGGACTGATCAGATGAAGGATCGGCCGGAGTGGTGGACACCACAAGGCGGACCGGTGCCGAAGGATCAGCGAGCGCGGATGTACGATTGACGCCCCCCCACCTGCAAAGTGCGAAGTCCATCGTTTCAAAGTCCAGATGGAACGGAGTTGGATTCTGGCTCTTTGGATTGTGGATGTTTGGGCTTTGGACTTTTTGTGCGCAAGGGCAGGTGAGTGATCGGTGGAACGCGGCGACGTGGTACGCGCTGGCCAGCGAGCGGTACCAGGCAGCGCGGATGAGCCAAGCGGAAAATGTGGCGTTGTGGTGGTTGGAGGTTGACCCAATGCGCCCGCCGGACGGGCCGTTGCCCGCGGTGCGGCAGTTCATGCATCGGATTCAACCGGCGTTGAATCTAGTGCGCATCGGATGCCATCAAAGTGAATGTGATTTTGGCGATGACCCGGCGCAGGGCATGTTGATGTCGCTGGATCATCTGACGCGGATGCGCACGCTGGATCGGCTGCTGGGATCTGATGTGCAATTGCGACTGTGCGACGGGGACAACTACGGTGCGGCTGATCGGCTGGCGACGATGTACCGCATGGCGAATCATCCGGCGGATGACGGCACGATGGTGGGTTCGGTTGTGGGGTCTGCGCTGTTTGCTTATGCCGAGCGTTCCGCCGAGTTGGCACTGGATTATGCAGCGATCGGGCGGGAGGAAGCAGCGATGCTGGTGAGGGCGGTGCAATCGCTGGAGGCCGGCGACTTGTTCGGCGGGCAGCGAAACATTGCGAACGAACGGAAGCGAACGACGCAGTGGATGCTGGAGCGGTATGCGGGCGAAGGCGGATTGGAGAAGTTTGCTGAGGAGCAACAGCAAATTGTGCCGGGGGCGAGTGCGGAACTGGCCAAGAAGTGTGCTGCGATGGACCAGGAGGAGTTTGAAGCCGCGCTTAAAGGCAGCGACACCATGATGGAGCGGTTGGCGGCGGCGTTCTCCAATCCGGAATCAACGCCGGAGAACACGCAGGTCGAACTGGCGAAAATCCAGGAAGCAGCGGCTGTGGGAGAGTTTGGGCCGTTGGCGACGGAATTGGTTGTGCCGTACACGCGGACGTACGGCCCGATGATGAAACAGAAAGGTGCGCTGGCGGCGCGGCTGGCACAATTGCGGGGGCTGGCGGACGGCACGCGCGACCCGATGGACTTGGCGAATGCGGCGGTGTGGTATTTGCGAGCGATGGCGCTGCTGCCACGGGTTGATCCGCAGAAGTTTGATCTTGTGCGGCAGTATGCGGCGGTTCACGATGCGCCGGCGAGTGAGAAACTGGTTGAGTTGCTGGATGGTGATGAAATTAAGGTGATTCTTGGATTGGTGGAGCAGGGGTCGAGAATTTCGCGGTGTGATTTTTCGCTCTGTGCGGTGGTTTGGCCTTCGGTTGTTCGGCGATATCACCCGGGGATGCGCGATCTGGCGCGGTTGGTGACGGCGGATGCGGCGCGGTTGATTCATGCGGGTGGTAGGGGGAGTTATGCCAAGGCGGCGGAGCGGCTTGCGTTGGCGTATCGCATGTGCGGACATCTGGCCAAGGACGCTTCGGTTTCCAGTGCGCTGATTTCCCATTTTTCGTTCAGACAGGCGGATGCGTTAGCCGAGGCTGCCACGAAAGCCAAGTACATCCACGGAGAAATGCTGGAGAAAATGCAGAAGGCGGTTCACTTTCGATCGACGGACCCGTTTGGTTACGAAGCGGCAATCACGCGGATGCGGCAATCGGTGGATCAGCGGATCGCCTTGATGATGCGCCATGAAGATGATGCGAAGAAAAAGCGGGCAGCAGCGTTTGCGGCGGCGGCGAGCGCGGATCGACTGCTCTGGCTGGAAGTGGTATTTGATGAAGGTGATGAACCGCTGGAGCGGGCCTCACAACACGCAGATGAGTGGTTAACAAATCTGGAAAAAGAGATCGACGCGGAGGCTTTTCATGATTCCATGGCGCAGACGACCGTGGTGCGGGAAATGATCAGCAAGGGTGAGTTTGATCTGGTGGCGGGCGTTGAGTGCCCGATCATTGCCAAGTTGCCTGCTCACCAGAAGAAAGCGTTTGCGGATTTGAAGAATTGTTTGGAGAGGATGAAGATCAGCGCGAAGTGATTTGTGGCGTTTCGCCCACAGCCCGCACAAATTTTTGCGTTAGCGGATGAAGCGCAAGCGGCCGAAATCGGGGACGATGGTGGGACCACCGTCTGTGATGGCGTGCGGCGCGGGGAAGTACACCACCCAGGCCTTGCCGATCAGCAGTTTGCGGTTGACGGTGAAGGCGTGGTCGTCGCCGATTTGTGCCTGGACCAGTGGATGGGGGCGTCCCCAGAGGCGTGAATCCAGCGACATCTGGCTGTTGTCGCCACACATCATGAATTGATCCGGGCCGAGGATGGCGGCGTTTTCTGTTGGGTGTGTGCCGAAGGCCTGGCCGTAGATGTGCGGTTCGTTCTTCTGCAATTTGTCCAGCACATCGTGGCGGTAGTAAAGATCGCGATCGGTGCGGATGTGATGGAGCGTGACGGGCGAACCGGCAAACCGCCAACGAATCTGGGGCGGCTGGGGCGGGTGATCCAGCAGGGCATCCACATCCGTGGTGAAGAAGTCACCGGTGGCGTATTGCAGTCGCTGCAAGGGTGTCCAGTCGTATTCAAGCGGTTCCATGACGCGACGACCATCAATGAACATGGACATGGTCTGATCGGCATGCCAGAACTCGACGTTGAAGACTTTGCCGGGTGCGGGCAGCGTGATGGTGGCGGTGCGCTGGACCCAATCTTCGTTGGTGTTCTCGCCGGTGAGAGGTTTCATGCGCAGCGTGGCGAGGCCCTGGCCATTTGATTTGGATTCAACGATGAACTGAAACATGTGGCTGCGCGCCTGCAGTTCCAGCGTGGAGATGAGGCCGGGCTGATCGGCCACGATGGCGGCACTGACGCGCACATCGCTGACAGGAACGAACGAAGTGCGCTGGCGCATGTAGCCCAGCATGTTGTAGGGCGTCCAATCGTTGAGGGAGCGACGGGTTGAGTCCCATGTCAGGACGCTGGGATCAGCGCTGGCGTTTCGATAACTGCGGCCATTGAGATCCCAGATGGAATCATCGCCAGACCAGGGCGGGCCTTCGTAGCGGCGATCGAGTTTGTCCGGCCGCAAAGGGATGAAATCGCTGTCGTGCACACGCTGCCAGACGGCTCGTTGAACGTGTTCGGGCTTGCGTTGAATGTGAAACTCGTTATCGCCGGCTGCACCGTGGCCGAGCGGCTTGGCGAAGACATCACCATCGGTGAGCCAGACTTGTTCGTTTGGCACGCCGATGAGGCGTTTGATGTAGTTGGAAGTATCGCCGATGGGATCGGTGGGATTCTTGAAAACGACAACGTCAAAGCGATGGGGATCAGCGAAGGGAAGGAGGGCTTTGAGGACGAGGATGCGATCGCCCATGCCGCTTTTGCGGCGGATTTCCGGGACACCGGAACCGGGGAAGTTTTCGCCGAGCATGGGGTCTGCGATGCGATCCGGGCTGACCATTCCTTTTTCGGATTGATCCAATCCGACGGCGAATGAGGAGCCGGTCATTTGGGACTCAACAAGGGCGTGCTGGCCGAGCAGCGTTGGGGCCATGGAGCCGGTGGGAATGACGAAGCCTTCGGTGATGAAGCCGCGAAACGTCATGGCGAGAACGAAAGCGACGAAGAGCGATTGGACGGTATCGATGGCATCGCCGTCTTGTTGGACATGGGAAAGAGAATCGCCAGCGTTGGTCATGGGAGGATGGTACGGCGATTGTGGGAGTTTGGCGACGAACGTGCGACGAGTAGGCCGCAAAGAAAAACCCCCGCGTGCGCGGGGGTTTGAGAAAGTGATGAGAGAATCAATCGGTGGTTACGGGCACGGACCCCAGCCGTTGATCACCGCCAGCAAGTCAGTGACGTTAACCTGATTGTCGTGGTTGATATCAGCCGGGCAGCCCTTGCACGCGCCCCAGTTGTTGATGACGACCAGGAGATCGGTGACGTTGACTTGATTGTCGCCGTTGGTGTCAGCCGGACATGGCGGCGGGGGTATGGTGCATGAGAGAGTGATGGTGCCGGTGCCGGTCGTGGCGTTCTTGCCGCCGACGCGAACACGATAGATCGTGCCCGAAGTCACCGGGAATGAAACTTGCGACGCGCTGCCGCAGAAGTCGTCATTGCAGGCGAGCATCTGGCCGGGAGCCGTGGGGCAGGCGACGTAAGCGGCCATGCGGGTATCAAAGGATGCGCCGCAGACGCCGACGGTGGCGGTGCCGGTGCAATTGGCAATAAACTTGTACCAGATGTCCGCGCCGATTTGGGTCGGGCTGGAGAAACTGCAGCCGGTTTCATCAGGGCCATCGGTGGTGGCACCAGTGGTGTTGAATGCGGTGCTGCCGACGGCGAGCGTGGAAGCGTTGGCACAGGCGTCATTCGCTGGCGGGCCTGGGATAATCTTGAAGACTTCGCCGGCACGATCGCAGATGTACATTTCGCCGGCGTTGTCCTCGCCGAAGGAAGTGATGTTGGTGATTGAAAGTCCGCCGCCGGGGGCCAGTTGAGTGGTGCGCTCGGTGATGGGCGGATTGACGCTTCCTGTGTACTGAAACGTGTAAATCTGATTGCCGGCGTTGTCAGCAAAGAAGTAATTTCCCTGGAGAGAAGGGATGGCCGGGCCTCGGTAGACATAACCACCGATGATGCAGTTGCGGCCAAGTGTGTGGCTGTAAACGTGAACGGGCGGCACGTTGGACGCGGCACCGCACGTGCAGCCGGAGAGACCTGTGCAGGAGTTTCCTTCGGTGCAACGCCAGCCGTAGTTTCGGCCACCCATGGAACCGTTGACATCGGCGGGTTGAACATCCACTTCTTCGATGGCGTTCTGGCCGACATCGCCGATGTAAAGTTCGCCGGTCAGGCGATCGAAAGAATTGCGGAAGGGATTGCGAAGGCCATAGGCCCAGATTTCATCCAAGCCGGGGATTGCGCCGGCAAAGGGATTGGTCGGCGGGCTGGTATAGCCGGTTGGGCCGTCGTCTCCGTTGCCGGGGATGTTGTCCAAGCCGTCGATATCAAGGCGAAGGAGTTTGCCAAGGTATGCGTTGATGTTCTGCGCGTTGCCCGGGGGATCGTTGGCGCTGCCGCCGTCGCCGGTGGCAATGTAAAGATAGCCTTGTGTATCGCCGGGCGCGAAGCCGATCCATCCGCCATTGTGATTTGAGTTGGTGGGGTGTGAGAGAGTCAGAATCGTGGTGGCGGAGGCGGCGTTGGCAGTTGTTGATGTGGCGTAAGGTGCGTTGGCCTGATAGCGAACGACCTGATTGTTGCCAGATGTGTTGGTGTAGTAGACAAAGAAGTAGCCGTTGTTGAGGAAGTTGGGGTGGAAGGCCATGCCGAGCAAGCCTTCTTCATTTCCGGTGTTGACCGGGCTGATGGAAAGATAAATGGTGGCAGAAAGCACGTTGGGATTGACGCTGATATCCAGGACGCGAATGCGACCGATGGATCCGGAGCGCTGCTCAACGATGAAGGCGCGATTGTTGTCGCCGATTGGAGCGGTGACGTAAAGAGGATTTGACAACCCGTTGGCCACGCGCGTGGTGGTGATGATCTGCGCGTGGGCCGAGACGGCAGCGAACAGGCTTGCGGTAACGGCCAGACACATCGAAATCTTTCTGAACATTGGCTTGAATCCTTCTGTTGGCAGTCGCCTGTTTGCGACCGGATATGGGACCATGGCGACCCAATCACGGCCGCTTGGGGGGTGGTGTTTACGCAATCTTCGTCCAAATGGCCTTCGGAGTTGCCGACGAGTGGTTGGACTCGCCGCTCTGAAGGAAGTTTCCGGCCTTGCTGCCCTATCCCACCCCGAACAGGACCAAGAAAAGGATAATCCGGCATGTGGGCCGGGGCAAGATAATTCCGGAGAATCGATCGATAACCTTATGGAATTGGCGGGATCAAAGCGTTCTGCCGTAGAACGGTCTCAATTTCGCTCATTCGATTCAACAGGCGGTCAAACACCGAACGAAGTGCATCCTGGGCGGATTGAACGGCGTTTGGGTCCTTTTGTTCAATCGCCAGCCGGAGCGTTGGCAACATCCACGCGGCATAGCCGGAATCGGGATCGCTGGCGGCGTACAGATTGCGGAACCACGGTCGTGATGCGGTTTGTGAATTGTCCTCCGGGCCGAGCCACTCGCGTTCCAGTACGAGAAGCGATTGGTTGATGGTGTTCAACTCCGGCCAATCGAGTTTCTCCGCAGCGAGTCGCTCTTTGAGGCGTTGTGTGACATCCTTTGAAACAGTTTCGTACTTTTCGAATTGTTGCAGAAGCGGCGCGAAATCCACAGTGAACTTCAACTCTTCAGCGCGCTTGCGGAGCGACTCGATGTGAACCTTGGCATCGGTGGCGTAGCGCACCGGGTCCAGCGGCAGGAGTGGGGCTTCGGCGAGACGCAGAGCCAGTGAATTGACCACGCGGGAGATCATGATCGCCGGCTCGTAATCATCGCCGACGACCTTGCGATACCAGGTGAGGTTGTCGTAATTGGAGTGGTAAGCGGTTCCCTGGCTGCCTTCGCCGCCGAGCCCGCAAGAGGGAATGCCGAGGTGGCAGTAGAAACCGATGTGATCCGACCCGCCACCGAGGTTGCCAATGGAAACTTCTTTTTCGTTGCCGAGCCAACCTTGATAGACGGTGGTTTTGCCTTCGGCAGCGACCTGTGGCGGCAGGGGGATGTCGCGTGTGACTTGTTCGATGAGGCGCTTGAGGGAAGGCGCGGCGGCGGCGCCAAAGTTTGGCCCCATGGCGGCGGCATCAAGGTTGATGTACGCCACCGCGTTTTTCATCAGGTCTTCGCGGTATTGCTCGCAGTATTCGGTTGACCCAATGATGCCGTACTCCTCCGCGCCCCAAGCGGCAAACACGAGGGTGCGGGATGGCGAATAGCCGGAGAGGCCGGCTTGGAAGAAACTTTTCGCCGCTTCATAGAGCACGATTGTTCCTGCCAGGGGATCGCCCGCGCCGTTGCACCAGGCATCGTGATGGCAGCCGATGATTACTTTCTGCTCCGGGTGCACCGAGCCGACCAGCACTCCAATGACGTTGGCGGTTTTTGTGATGGCGCGTTCCTGCTTGACCATGAGGCGCACTTTCAACTCCGGACCGCCTTCAAGTCTGTAGGCGCAAGGCAGGCCGCCTTGCCATGATTTGATGAGGTCCTGCGGGAGAGCGCGGCCTTTCATTTGGAGCATGATTTTGCCCGCCGCGCCGTAGCCGATGGGTTGCACCGGAATTTTTGGCAGGTCGATTTTTTCCGGATCGAGGCGTTCGGCTTTTTCTGTGGCAGGTGTGCCGGGCGTGAGCGGATCGCCGGGGTAATCCAGCGTGATGATGGAACCGCGTTGGATGCACGAATCGTTTGCCCAGCCGCCCTCGGGATACGGGACGCCTTTGCGATAGCCGGAATCATCGGGATCGGTGTAGATAAGAAGGCCCGCTGCGCCTGCTGCTTGTGCGAACTTCGCCTTATAGCCGCGAAAGTTTCCGCCGTAGCGAGCGAGGACGATCTTGCCGGTGCAGTCGACGCCAAGTTCCTTGAGTTTTTCAAAGTCCGCCTTGGTGCCGTAGTTGGCGTAGATGATTTCGGCGGTGACATCGCCGCTGCCGCTGTAGGCGTTGAAGCCGATGGAGAGGTCCGGGTCTTTTGAGAAGCGATCCTGCGGCAGCACATCTTCCTTGATGGAGAGCGTGGTTTTCTCCGGCGCGACAATTTCCAGCGAGGCATCAATGGGTTTGGCGAGGTAGGCCCAGAATTCATGAACCTGCACGGACATGCCAAACATGCGAAACGTCGCGGCGAGCCGCAGGATGTTGCGTTGATCGCCCGGTGAGCCAGCAATGTGCGGCTCCGATCCAAACTGATCGTGGAACGCCCGCAGACTGACGCGGGAGGGTACCGCGTTGAGCATCTTTTCAAATTCGGCTGGACGTTCGCGCTGCGATGGCGGCCAGAATTCCGGGGAAGAAAAGGAAGGAGTTTGAGCGATGGCGGCGCTGGTCAGGCACATCGCCGCGCTGAAGGAGCGAATCACATGCATCATGCGATTCATTCTAACGTTCAGGCTGCACAGGTTGCACGGGCGGCGTGTTTGATGCCGCTGCCTTGCTCCAATACCGCACAATGCCATCCACGTTCATGGTCAGCAGGTTGACGGAAACGTACTGGGCAAAGGCAAGATCGCTGATGTTTTCTGCACTTGCCTGTGTGCGATTCCATGCGATGTACCGCTGGAGGATTTCATCACGGGTTGCGCCGGCGTCCACTTCGCGGCGGACAAACTCTGCGTGTTCATCGATCAGCATGTGCAGCCGATCAAAATGAGCAGCGGGATTGCGGCAAGGACCATAATGCGTGAGGTAGATGGTGGAAAAATTGTGCGACTTCAATCGGTCGATACTGGCATGCCACGCGGGCGGGTCGAATTCCGGAGGCGGGGTGGGCACGGAGAGGAACTTGCCGATTGGCGGCTCCGGCACTCCGGGAACACTGATGCCGGCGGCGTCTCCGACGAAGCACGTTTTCTCATCAATTGCAAACGCGTGATGATGCCGGGCATGGCCGGGTGTTTCGATGGCAGTCAAGCGCAACCCGTCGATCTCAATCACATCATCGTGATGCACCGGCGTGATTTGCCTCTCTGGTACAGGAATAATGCTGCCCCACAGGCGATCCATCTGCTTGCCGTAGATTCTTGTTGCGCTGTCCACAAGTTTGGAAGGATCGATGAGATGCTTGGCACCGAATTCATGAACGTAGATTTGCGTGCCGTTCTGCGCCAGGTGACCGGCAGCGCCAGCGTGATCAAGATGAATGTGCGTCACGAGCGCGTGACGAATGTCCTTCAAATCCAGACCGATGGCGGCGAGGCCGCTTTTGAGGTGAACAAGCGTGCTTGCGGGGCCGGTTTCAATAAGGACGGGCGTCTTTTGCGGAGGCGGGCCGAAGACGACATACGCCGCGATGGCTTGTGGGATGCCGAGGTAGTGAAGATCGAGGATGTGAATTGGCATGTATAATGGTGGCAGGGGATTCGACTGCCGCCAGTATAGGAATGAGGACACCCCATGAAATGGAATGAGCGAATTACGGTGGACCCCAAGATTCTGGTGGGCAAGCCGATCGTCAAAGACACACGGATTTCGGTTGAATTCGTCATTGATTTACTTGCGGGCGGTTGGAGCCATCAGGATATTTTGCAGGACTATCCGCAGTTAGCAGAGCAGGACATCCTGGCGTGCCTTGATTACGCCGCAAACATGCTGAAGTCAGAGCGTGTCTATCTGAAAAAGGCGTCGTGAGCGCACGAATGCTCCGACTTGCCGTTGATGAAAATTTTCCCGCAACGTTGATACCAATACTTCGTACTCAGGGTCATGATGTGCTTTCAGCCACGGAATCCATGCGTGCCGCTTCGGACGCAGCCATTCTCCAACGAGCACAAGACGAACGGCGTGTCGTTGTTACTTTTGACAAAGACTTTGGGGATTTGGCATATGCGTGGGGCTTCGATGCGAACTGTGGGGTGATGCTGTTTCGCTTGCGACGTCGATCCCGTTCCGCCATCACCGCGAGAGTTCTGGAGGTGTTGGAAACTCCAATGGACTGGCACGGCCACTTTGCAACAATCAATTTTGCACGAATTCGCCTCCGGCCTTTACCACCCGCGGGACAAGGTACGAATGAGGATGAGCACGTTTGACCGCACCCTTCATCATCTCAACATGGTCCTTCGGCCAGCGCGGCAATGCGGCGGCGTGGCCGGTGTTGGTGCGCGGCGGATCGAGTCTGGATGCTGTGGAGGCTGCGTGCATTGCGGTGGAGCGCGATCCGCAGGTTGATTCGGTTGGCTATGGCGGATTGCCGGATTCAACCGGGCGTGTGAGCCTTGATGGTTGCGTCATGCTGGGGCCAAACCGTTGCGGCAGCGTCTGCGCGGTGCGGCAATTCATGCATCCAGTTTCCATCGCGCGGCGTGTGATGGATAAAACCAATCACGTCATGCTGGCTGGTGACGGCGCGGATGCGTTTGCGGCGCAACAGGGTTTTTCGACGGCCGAACTTCTCGCGCCCGAAGCGACAGCGGCGTATGAGAAATGGAAATCGGATCATCAAGTGGTTGATCAATCACGGGACAAGGGCAGCGAGCGATCGCCTGCCCCCCCACTTTCCCAGATACCACCGCCACGGCCGATTGATCGCGGCGATGCGAGCGATGGCAGATTGTTTGCCGGCCGCAAGCGCACCGAGGCCGATTGGAAACATCACGACACCATCGGCGTGTTGGCGATTGATAACCATGGTGTGCTGGCCGGGGCGTGTTCCACCAGCGGCACGCCATTCAAAACGCCGGGGCGCGTTGGCGATTCGCCGATCATTGGCCACGGGTTGTACGTTGATCCCAAAGCAGGAGCCGCGGTCGCGACCGGCAGCGGTGAACTGATCATGGGAATCTGCGGCAGTTTTCTCGCGGTGGAAATGCTGCGGCGCGGAGCCACGCCGCTGGAAGCCGCACAAACGGCGTTGCGGCGAATCATGGAATCACACGAGTTGCGGCCGGAACATCAAGTTGCATTCATTGCGTTGAAGCCGGACGGCACGTTTGCATCGGCGGCATTGCGCGATGGATACAAGACCTCGCTGCGAGATGAACGGCGTAATGTGATCGTAGACCCGGATGCGGTAATGCTGCCCTGACGGCAAAGACTTCCCACGATTCGATCATGTGCGATCGAAATCTAGCGCCCGTTGTTTGCTGCTGCGGGTGCGCCGGTTTCGATTGGATTGCCTTCGGTCTTCCACGCGCGAAGTCCGCCGATGAGGGTGCGCACATCGGAATGTTCCAATTCAAGGAGTCGCTTGCTCATGCCCTTGGCGCTGGCGTCGTTGTAATCGCCGCCGTAGACGATGAGGATGTCGTACTTCTCCAGCATCTTGTGATCGCGCGTCACCCGTTCATAGGGCAGGCTGATGGCGCCGGGGATATGGCCAGCGGCAAAGTCCGTTTCAGGCCGGCAATCGACGTAAACGGCGGTATCCCTGCCACCCAAACCCAGCAGTTTTGATTTGCCCTGCACCAGCGGCTGGGCCTCCAGCACCGTCACGGGGACCAGAACGGCATCGCTGGTCTTGTTGGAACACCCTGCAAAGCCAATAGAGACCAGAACCGCAAGTGCAGCCATTGAGAGGTTTGCCAAACGTGTCTTCATGCTGTTTCTCCTTGAGAGATACCATAATACACCCTCTGCCGCAGCGGAATTCCTGAAATAGTCGCGGCCCCGGGTGTGTTAATCGGTATTAGACCCTGAAGATGCCCAATCGCAGAATCCTCACATTTTTCACAACCTCCCTGCTAGCCACCGGCGGCGGGGTGTTTGCGCAGGATGACCCTTCGCCGCCGAGGGCGAATCCCGGTTGGCCGTCGACCGCGCCGGGAAGGGCCGCGCCGCCTGCATCCGGCAAGAAAACCGCGGAACAACTTGTGCATATTCAATCCACGGCAGATGTTTCTCAGGTCGGTCCGGGCGAGACATTTCGTCTGGCGTTCATCTTTGATATTGAGCCGGAATGGCACATTTACTGGAAAAACTCCGGTGCCAGCGGCAGCCCCACCCAGATCAGCATCACGGCACCGCAGGGATTCACCACCGGCAAAACACTGTTTCCGCGGCCTATTGCCATCGCCGGCGAAGAAGGCGTCAGTTTTGGCTATGACGGGCGAGTCGTGCTGTTTGTGGAGATGACGGCTCCGGCAATCCTTCGGAATGATCAAGTCACATTCACCGCCCGCATCAATTACATGGTGTGCAAGGGCGTTTGCATGCTGGGTCGCTCGACCCAAATGGTGAACGTACAGACGCGATCGGGCGATGGCGGGCAGACAAAGCCAAATCCGCTTGCCAAGCCGATTGATCCAATTGTCGCAGACTTCAAGAAACGCCTACCCCAGCCGATGGCAAAATTGACAGGGGCGACAGCGGCTTTTGAAAAAACTGACCAAAAAGAGGGAAATCTGACGATCAGGCTGCCCGCGCAGGGTTTTTCGACCGGTCAGTTTTTTCCGGTCGAATTGCCGGGCGTGACCTATGATCAACCCCTCGTTCGGAAAGAAGGAGAGTGGATCGTTCTGACTGCGAAGGTGACCACAAACCCCAACGACGCCATGGGAAACCCCATGCGCATCGTGGGAACGGCCGGTCTGGGCAATTCGCCCGGCGACCCGGCCTGGGACATTGAATTGACGCTGCCCCAGGAGCAGCAAAAAGAATAAAAGGCCGGTGGTGCGAGTCAGGCACTCGCGCCGCGGCCCAATGACTGAATGCCTGATTTTTTACAAGGAGTTTTTGAATGAACGCACGTACAAAAATGTTTTCGGCTTTGGGTTTGAGCATTGCCCTGCTTAGCGCGGTTGGCACATCGGTGCTGGCTGGCGACAAGGATGACAAGAAGGCCGCTGCCGCCAAGATCGGCGAAGCCGCCCCGGCTTGGACGCTCAAGGACACCGTCGGCAAGGAATGGAAGTCCTCCGAGTTTGCCGGCAAGATCGTGGTTCTGGAATGGGTCAACCCGCAGTGCCCGGTGTGCAAGGGCGCGCATAAGGATGGCCGCATCCCGAGCATGGTCAAGGAACTGAAGACCCTGGGCGCGACGCACATCGCCATCAACAGCACGCACAACACGACACCGGAGATGAACGTGGCCGCGCTGAAGGAATACGGAGTGGAGTATCCCGTGCTGTTGGATAACGATGGCACGGTTGGCCGCCTGTTCGGCGCCAAGACCACGCCACACATGTTTGTGATCGACACCAAGGGCGTGCTCCGCTACGCCGGCGCATTGGATAACAACGCCAAGGATGACAAGAGCGGCAGCGAACTGATCAACTACGCTGTGAACGCGGTCAAGCAAATCAAGGCCGGCGAAACCGTCAGCCCAGAGTACACCCAGTCCTACGGCTGCAGCGTGAAGTACGCCAAGGCCAAGGCCGCGGGCGAAGCCAACGGCAAGAAGGACTGATCAAGTCGTTTCCCGATTGAGAACAGTTCAAGAAAAAAAGCCCACGGCGATCACGCCGTGGGCTTTACATTTGGCGGAAAACAATTGAGCCGTCATTGCCGCGCAGGCGGGAAACCAGTCGGACACCAGGTGCTTCTGGGTTCCCGCCTGCGCGGGAACGAAAGGCTAATTGCTCCAGGTTCACCGACATGAGGACGAAGGTGAAATCGCTGCCGGTTCACAATATGACGCCCTAGTTGAAATCGATGGAGGAAGGCGAACTTCGTTTGCTTGCGACTTCACGTGCAAATTTGAGCGAATCCTTCCAATCATTGATGAGACGTTTTTGATCCACCATTGCTTCCGGCGGCAAAGAATCGCAAAAGTGTTTTACAAATCCTTCATTCTTGTCAATCCGTTCCTCCGTCCACTTTGCCATTTGTGTATTGTGTTCCTGCCAGCCTTGGTCGAGTCCCGTGCGGGCGCCGAACTCTTGCCAACGGTCGGTACTCTGGCACATCAATTTGCAGAGCGCATCGTACGACATGCGATAGGCCGACCATTGAGATGTCAAAGCAATCCGCAGTTCGTCAGTGATCTGCTCAGTTGACATGATCGCTTCGTACAATCGCTTTGGGTCAGTGGGGTCTGGAAAGACGCGCCGATATGCAGCAGACGAATAAGCCTGTTGCAGCCCATCCGCCTTTGCTTCGGGCATTTTTCCCATAAGCTTGATCAAGTACTCGTCGTTGAGCGATGCAATTTGCCGCTGAAGATCGAAGGGTTTGCGCAACAAATTCGCCAGTTCCTCCGCCACCATTTGATTGACTTGCTGAGCGACTTCTGGTTTACTCAAATCCCAAGGCTGACCGTTGGAATCAACTGCTTGATTCTGGCAAATCGCAGCATATTTCTGTCTAAATTCCTTGTTCTCATTGTCCAGCGCCACGAAGAGCGGCGTCACCGCCTGCTCGTACTCCCACAACAAAGGCTCCAATTGAGCCAGTACACTCTCCGAAATCCGGCCAGCTTCCAAGGCCTGGGAAAGGTCCAGCCGTGCCCGGCTGATCCTGTTGTGCAAGGTGTATTTCCAGCACACCTGCCGCTGCCGGCGCATTTCAACCCGAGGAAGCAGCGTCTTCTGAAATTCAGACAACACCAGGCTGAGTTCTGAAATCAGGTGTTTGTCTTCTTTTTCCAGCGCCGCGCGGAGATTCTCTTCTACCCGCCACATGGCAAACTGTGCGTCGTTGAAATCCGGATACCGAACCGGAGGGCGACACAATTGATCGACTGTTTCGGCAGCTGCAATGAAGGCAGGACCCAGCCGCTGTTCAATCTGTTCACATTGCTCAAGGTACTGCTTGTGGATCGCCTCCAGATATTTCTTTTGCGCTAGCGATAGATCGAGGATGATGGCGCATCTATCGACATCCGAAACGGCAATATGTGTTGGGATTCTTGGGAGACGTTTGGCATGTGCCACAAATGGCGGTGGCGCCGGTGGACCGCTCTGAAAGTCACGCTTCTGAGCAAACGTCGGTACAGCCAATACACCTGTAGACGCGATGACAAATAAAGCCTTTCGGATACTCATGAAACACCTACTCTCCGGCGTTTCGCCATTTCGTAAATGAAGCATCAATAACCACAAAGGCCTACATGGCCCGTGTCATCATGGAAATGGCAGTAGAGAAGCGTCTCGGTTTCCTCATGAGGGCATGGAACACCACAGCCCGTCGCTCGGTACACAGAGCATCCACCCGAGTTGCCTTTGAAAATGAAATCACTCTCGGGACGTCCCGTCGCGTATCCACCAGTGACAATATCGGTATTGAGATCGTAATTCGTCACATCGCAGCACGGTTCGGGAGAACAGATGGAAATACAATAGATATGCTCCGTATCCAGAAGGTTGGAACAGCAAGATACGTTATTGCTGCGCCAGCAATTGTATTGTGCTGAGGCGGGCCGCGTGAAGAATCCAGCGAGCACCGCAACAGTAAGAGCAACCCAAAGCGAACGATCCTGAGGTTTTCGTCTAGGCGGCAATAAGCTTCGGAGTGTTTGATGCATGATTGGTCCCTTTCGATTTGGTGTTGACTGACTGCCCGACGTCATCAGCATAATGTCAAAAAAAAAAACAAAGCAATCGCTTTTTCTCATTTCTTGGCATTTGATCGACCAAAAACGCCCGCCAACCTCCTTCTCAAGAGGATTTTCAAAACTTGGCTTGACTCAAAATCTGCACCGCCTACTGCAGATTCACCGGCATGAGAACGTAGGTAAAATCATTGCCGGTGCGGAGGACGCCTGGCTTGTTGGCTGCTTTCAATTCAATGATGACTTCGCAGCCATCGACGACTTTGAGAGCATCAATGATGAAACCGGGGTTGAAGCCGATTTCCAGCGCATCGCCATCGTATTTGTCCAGATCCATGTGGATTTCAGCCTCACCCATTTCCGGGGCGCGGCTGGTGAGGGTGAGTTTCTTATCCGCAAAACTCAAACGCACACCCTTTGATTCTTCGTTGGTCAGCAGAGCAGCGCGACGAATCGCGCTGGACAGTTCGCCAGCGTCAAATGTCACCTTCTTGTCCTGATCCGTGGGGATGACATCTTCAAATGGCGGGAACGCACCTTCAACCAGATTTGTGGAGAGAATCGCGGCGTCGTGGCCTTCGCCCACGCTGAAAATGGCCTGATTGTCTTCAATGGCGAGTTTAACAGCGGCTTCCGGATCAACGATGAGTTTGTTGATGAGCGTGAGGGCTTTGGTGGGAATGATGCAGGTGATTTTTCCGCCGCCGGTGGCAACGGGTTTGGCTTCGCATCGCGCCACTGCCAGACGACGGCCATCGGTTGCAACCAGGCGAATTTTCTTTCCTTCGCGCTCAAACAAAACGCCATTGATGGCGTAGCGGCTGTGTTCCGCGGCGGCGGCAAAGAGTGTGCGGCTGATGGCGGTGCGCAACACGCCTGCTTCCAACTCGCAATCCACTTTGACTTGGGCAAAATCGCGAACGACGGGCGCTTCCTTGGGATCAAAGCCGAAGATCGTGAAGTGCGAACCCTTGCCGCGAATGTGGATGGTGTGTTCTTTTGTTTCCAGCGTGAGGGTTGGATCATCGCAGGCGCGGACAATCTGAATCAGTTTGTCGGCTGGTATGAGAGCCTCGCCTGGCTTTTGAACATCAACCTGATCCACCCCCAGGCGAATGCCGACTTCCAGATCGGTTGCGGCCATGGTGAGTTGCCCATCGGTTGCAGTGAGTTTGACGCACTGAAGCACCGGTGTGGGTGTGCGGCTGGCGACCACGCTTCCGACCAAGTTTACGGCTTCCACAAGAGCTGCACGATCACAGATTACCTTCATGAGTGGTAGGTCCTTTCCAGATATCCACTAGATGTGGGGAAGTGTAACAGACCAGCAAGGGCCAAGCGGATTCTCGCTGCATTTGACAGGTTGTCAGCGTCAGCGGAGGCGCGTGGGGGCAGGATTTCCACATGTGGACGAGTTGTGGAGCGAGATGATCCTTCAGGGATGAGTACGAGTGGAACCAAATTCCTGCGGCAAGATGAAACTCCCTGCTGGTGTGATATACTTTCGGCCCTTACCCGGAGAATGAGGCTGCGGAACCGCCTATTGGCGTATTCTGGCGGCTGGAACCGGAGGGCTAGTAGCTCAGTTGGCTAGAGCGCGCCCCTGATAAGGGCGAGGTCGGAGGTTCGAGTCCTCTCTGGCCCACTTCCACCCCAAACCTGGTGGATTCACGCGGCGTCCGTAGCGGACGCCGCGTGCTATTTTGGAGCAGCACCCGATCAGACTCCAATCTTCTGGCGGAGTCTAGATAATTGGCCCGAGTGTCATTTTACCCAGACTCACATCTAATCTTTCCATCCATTTTGTCAGGTTTTGCTTGCAAAGGCGGCCTTATCGGGTAGAGTAGAGGCATCGTCCGGCACTACGCGGTGCTGGGGAGATCGGTCTCATCGAGAGATGAGGGAGAGTGCTCACCTCTGGAGGAGGATTATCTGTATGTCTTTTTCGACTCGCGCTAAAACGACAATGATCGCTGGAGCGGTCGCTGCAATGGTGGGAACTTTTGCAGCCCAGCAGGTTCAGGCCGGAGAAATTCTTCCGCCGGAACTCGACTTTACATTGCAAGTCAACGGCGATGCGCCGATTTATTTCTTCCCCGCTGCGGAACAAACCGGCGCCTCGACGTGGCACTGGGGCGGCAGCTACCAGGACACCAGTTGGGCGATGCCGCTGTTCAGCATCAGCGCTGACACGGATCCAATGGTCAGCGCCAACATCAGCTTTGTGAACAACTCGCTGGTGACGAATCTCTATACCATCACGGTGACTCTGCCGGTTCCTGGGTTTGGACCCAGCTCTACCATGGGCGGCTCCGTTGGTGGCTCTGTCACTGATGCAAATCAGGACGGTCTTGGCGGCGTTGGCTATGGCTCCGGAGCACCCGGTAGCGCGTTGTTCTTCGGCCAGATCGATCTGGTCAACGTGCTTGGCCTTCACGGCGCCCCCGGCGGCGTGGCTGTCCCCTTCGCTGGCGGCACCAGCAACATTCCTGCTGTGAGCGCTGGCCTTCCCGGTCGGTTCCTCGCTGCACCTGCTGTCGTCGGCTCCATTGGCATTCAGTTGCAGTTCACGCTGTCGGCTGGCGATTCAATCGCCATCACCAGCTTCTTCTCGGTTGAGCCGGTTCCTGCTCCCGCAGGTCTGGCACTGCTCGGCCTCGCTGGCTTGGTCAGCCGTCGCCGTCGCAACTGATCTCCTCCATGCTTTGATTGCAACGCCCCGGTTCACGCCGGGGCGTTGTGTTTTTGCCGAGAGTATCTGCTTCGATGAGCGCGACGATCGACCCTCGCCATGAGGAAGTCAAGCAAACTTGCCATTCACCGATTTCGCACCGATGAATGCCGCCAGATTCTCGAGTGAGCCAACCAGAGTCGCTCGCCTTTGTTTGGTCGGCTTCACGTTCGGCTCCCACCACAGATTCTTGATCTCCAGCACGCCGCGATCACGGTGAAACTTTGGATCGAATCGACCGACAAATCGATCGCCTTCCATGATCGGCATCACGTAGTAGCCATAGCGGCGCTTGGCGGCGGGGACGAATGCTTCAAATGAGTAATCAAAGTTGAACAACCGCTTGGTTCGCGCCCGATCTCGCAGAACGGGATCAAACGGATTCAACAGGCGCATTTTCCCGTGAAGTGTCGCGGCAGATGATTTCGTTTCTTTGCGCCAATCGGCAACGGCAAATCCCGCACGCGGTGCGGATCCATCCGCCGCTTCCATCAACACCGGTTCGATCTCGCCGTGCTTGGCGGCGGCGGCACACCACTTCCGGGCTTCGGCGGGGTCGATCGCGCGCCAATACGCTGCGATCTCTGTGGTCGTCGCGGCCCCCAGGCGCGTGAGAGCTGTACGGCACGCCCAATCCACATGCGCATCCCATGCTGGCGCGGTCATGGCGTGATGATCCGGAAAAACCCGCTCCGCAAGATCGTAAACTTTCTGGAAATTGACCCGGCCGGCCACCGCCAGTTCGCCACAGCGCCACAAGTGTTCCAGTGCGGCCTTCTGCGGTTTCCACCCCCACCATGTTCCATCGCCCGGACGCTTGGCCCGGTCTCCATCATGTTCAAAATCGCGTGAAAGCAGCGGGCCGTCTTTGATAATTCGACTCCGCACCAGTTTGAGCAATCGATCGGGTTTTTCTCCCAGCCGTTCCCGCCACCACGCATTGGTGCGGATTCGCTTGCGGTAGCGATCAAAGCGATGCTGCCAGTGCGGATAGTGTTGTATGGGAATGACCGAGGCATCGTGCGTCCAGTGCTCAAACAGGCTCCGCCGATCTTCCAGCAGCGCCGTGAGCATCGAATGGCGGTAGCCCTCAAGACGGCTCCACAATGTAAGGTGATGAGCGCGCTCAATCACGTTGATGGTGTCGAGTTGCACGAACCCCAGATCATCCATCAGCCTTTCCAAGGCGAGGATTTTGCCGCTCCCACCGCCTTTGCCCTCCGTTGTTGCGCTCTCGGATAGCAATCCCTGGCCGCGCAAAAGCATTGTCCGCAGCGTGGAAACAGGAATCGTCGGCACGCTCTGGGCGGAAAGCGACCTACGGCTTGCCGACTTGCTCTTTGAACGTATCGATCGTGTCGCCATAGGAAATTCTGGTGCGGTGAAGGGTGAACAGATCGCTGGCCCGTTGCGTGTAGCCCGGCTCAATGCCTACCGCACAACGGTAGCCGGTTGTCTTCACCAGGGTGATGATGGATTCATCAAATTCACCAAACGGATAGGCGAACGCATCCACCTGATGGCCGATGCGTTTTTCAATCGTCGTCTTTTCATCGGCGATTTCGTGCCGCTGTGCGTCCTGTGGGATATTGCGCAAATGTGGGTGGCTGACGGTGTGGGCGGCAATTTCCATGCCTGCATCCGCCATTTCCTTCAACTGGCTCCACGTCATGTAGCCGCTTCCGGGGTTCTCGCCGATGCCGGCGGGGTACACGAAGAACGTGCCGATGAAATGCCGCTGCTTGAGCGTCGGATAGGCAATGCTGTAACCAATGTCCCAGCCGTCATCGAAGGTGAGCACGATCGGCTTCTCCGGCAGCGCGACTCCGCGAGTGAGATGGTCGGCCAGTTGGCTCAACCGAATCGTGTGATAGCCGTGCTCCAGGAGCCAATCCATTTGCGCGGTGAAATCCTTGACCGAAACCGACCATGTCCGCATCACTTCATCGGTCTTGGGGTCCAGATCGCAAATGTGGTGGTACATGAGAATCGGCACGGTTGCAGTGCGATCGCTGGATGGACGGCCAGGTGAATCGCTGTGACCAATCGCACAGCCAGCAAGCATGAGCCCAAGCCCGGCGACCGCTGCGATCTTTTTTGCGTGTGTCATCCGACTACCAGCCCTTCCTCAATCAAGGGGAATCACGCCTCGCTCTGATCCGATTCTCCGCCATTTGATGCAGGCGGTTCCAGTGGCAATCGACGAGCCAAGGCAAGAAAATTGTCATACGCCGCGTGAACTTCATGCATGGTGTCGCCGCCAAACTTTTCCAGAAACGCACGTGCCACTTCAAACGCCACCACGTTCTCCATAACCACGCTGGCGGCGGGCAGGGCACAAACATCGCTGCGCTCGTACGCGCTGTGCTCCGGCTTTTTCGTGTTCAGATCCACGCTCGGCAAGCCGCGCAGGAGCGTGCTGATGGGCTTCATCGTGCCGCGCACGACAATGGGCATGCCATTCGTCATGCCGCCTTCGATGCCGCCGGCGTTGTTGGATGGCCGCGTGAATCCGAGGCCTGCTTCGTCAGTGCGCTTGGGATCGAAGTGGATCGGATCGTGCACCTGCGAACCCGTGCGGAACGCGCAATCCTTCCCCAGGCCAATTTCCACAGCCTTGAACGCCTGAATGCTCATCACCGCTCCGCCCAGTCGCGCATCAAGCCGCTGATCCCAATTCACGCAAGAACCAAACCCAGGCGGGCATCCGAAGACATGCACTTCGCACAGGCCCCCCACCGTGTCCTTGTCAACCTTCGCCTGGCGGATGTGAGCCATGATGCGCTCGCTCGTGGCCGGATCAGGGCAGTAGACTTCTGAAGTTTCTCGCGCTGCGATCAACCCATCCAGTTTGTTCTCATCGATGGCGATGGCGGTGATGGCATCCAACATGCCGCGCACGAATCCGAACGTTTCAATTTCAAATTCCCGCAGCAGGCAGCGTGCCACCGCCCCGGCTGCCGTGCGCGCAGCCGTTTCCCGCGCGCTGGCTCGCTCCAGAGTCTGCCTGCAATCGGTTGTCAGCCACTTGATGGAACCCGCAAGATCCGCATGCCCCGGCCGCGGCCGATAGACCGGCGGAGTTTTGGCCGCATCATCCAACCGGCTGTCCTTGTTGGGAATCTGAATGACGATCGGCGCGCCGGTTGCCACCGTCGTCTCGCCAATCCTTCGCACACCCGCCAGAAAGGTTATGCGATCTTCTTCAATTTTCTGCCGAGCCCCGCGGCCGTAACCGCCCTGCCTGCGGGAGAGTTCCGCGTTGATGAAATCGATATCCAGTTCCAGACCCTCCGGCACGCCATTGATCAGCGTGGTGAGGGCCGGCCCATGCGATTCGCCAGCGGTTTGGTAGGTGAGGGCAGACATGGGAGTAAATCGTACCCGGTTCTCTTTACGACATGCGCTGGCAGATGTCGATCCAGAGGTCGGAAACGCCAAGCTGCGAGGCCCAATTGTCGATGTATGTTCGATCCAGCCGTTCGCCCATGGACTTCATGATTCCCGTTATATCCCGTAAATGCTTGTCCGATCCGCCCTCACGGTGCGCTTCCAGTTTCTTGAGAATCACATCTTCAGGCGAGGAAAACCAATAGGTTCGATTGCTTCCCGCAAGCTGCAACCTCAACGCCCGGGCAAACCGATTTCTGTTTTGTGCGGTGCTTGCGGGCACGATGATATCCGCCTTGTATCCGGTGGCGGAGTCCACAATGTTGAATTGGCCATGCTGCCTGATTGCCTCCTGCATCGCTTCAACGCTCAGGTAATACTGATCGGATGAAAAGGCGCGTCCAAGAGGCGGTACATGGTGCTCACGAATGTCCGCCACGATGTCAACATCGGCGGTATCCCGCACTTCGCCATATGCCATGGACGCAACGGAGCCGGTGATGAAGTAATCAATATCGAGATCGTTCAGCGCTTCGGTCACGATTCGAATCAATTCAGAAGGCGCCACGCGACACCCTCCGAAGTGTTTCCGTTCGAACCTGTCCGTCGGACCACTCTGGATGGAAATGGCGGACACCGGCTTCACTCACAGTCCAGGCGAACTGCCGCATGTCATCCAGCATCTTGAGTTTCTGATCAAGGGTGAGCCGGCGCATGATCTCCGCCACGCGGTCGTCCATGACTTCAATTCGTCGGGGGTCCAGCGGCATGGTTTTATTGTAGTGAGATGTACCTCAGACAATCATTCTAGAGAGCACTGTAATGGCCGCTCGTCGCGTACTATGTAGCCTCATGCGAGACCTCACCCCGCGTCAGATTGTCGCAGAACTCGATCGCCACATCATTGGCCAGGACGCCGCCAAGCGGGCCGTTGCCGTGGCCGTGCGCAATCGCTGGCGGCGGCAGCAACTGGAGAAAACCTTTGCGCGCGAAGTCACACCCAAAAACATCATCATGATCGGTCCCACCGGCGTGGGAAAAACCGAAATCGCCCGGCGGCTCTCCAACCTTGTCAACGCGCCCTTCATCAAGGTGGAAGCCAGCAAGTACACCGAAGTGGGCTACCACGGCCGCGATGTGGAAAGCATGGTGCGCGATCTGCTTGAACTGGCGATCAACATGGTGCG
>CAZWJR010000002.1:35228-39012 GCA_964634655.1 uncultured Isosphaeraceae bacterium
GAAATCAGCGTGACAGAAAAATCCTCCGTGCCGATCATCGGCATGATGGGGCCGGACCAAATGGACCCATCCGTTTCATCCATGCTGGAAAGCATCCTGCCGGAGCGCGCCCGACGCCGCAAAGTCACCGTGAAACGCGCCCGGGCAATTCTGCTGGATGAAGAAACCACCAAACTCATCGACCGCGAGAAAATGATCGAGACCGCCATCGAGCGCACCGAGCAAAGCGGCATCATCTTTCTGGATGAAATCGACAAGATCGCCACGGCCAGCGGGGAAGGGCGTTCCGGCGGCGGCAACGCGGATGTGAGCAGGCAGGGTGTGCAGCGGGATTTGCTGCCGATCGTGGAAGGTTCCTCCGTACCCACGCGTCATGGCACCGTGAACACCGATCAGATTCTGTTTATCGCTGCTGGTGCGTTTCACAGCACGAAGGTGAGCGATCTGATGCCGGAGTTGCAGGGGCGATTTCCCATCCGCGTGGAACTGGAAGCGCTGACGGCGGCGGATTTCAAACGAATTCTGCGCGAGCCGGATGCCGCGCTGACCAAACAACAGGCCGCTCTGCTGGAAACCGAAGGCCTGCGTGTGGAGTTTCAACCCGATGCAATTGATGCCATGGCGGAACTCGCTGCCGAAGCCAACGCACGGATGGAAAACATTGGCGCTCGCCGATTGATGACCGTGATCGAATGCGTGTTTGAGGAAATCAGTTTCGATGCGCCGGATATGGCAATGCGCGGCGAAAAGAATGTGGTCATCACCGCCGAATTTGTGCGCCAGCGACTGGCGCGCATCATGAAGGATGAGGACCTGCGGCAGTTTGTGCTGTAATCACTCGTGAATGATGCACCAGGCCGACGCGCCAGCGAGGCAGCGTTTCATCGGTGCATCAGGTCCGTCGCTCGTTCAGAACATTTTTGAACGTCTCCACCGGGGCCACCACGCCCGTCCACTTCTCAAACTGCAACGCAGCCTGACGAAGGAACATATCGATCCCCGGTATCGCTCGTGCCCCGCGCGCCTCGGCGTCCTTGATCAGCGGCGTTTTCTCGCTGCCAGCAGATGCTGCGTACACGGTATCAAACACCGTCATCGAATCATCCAACTTCACATCCGCGGGCAATGGCGAATCGTTGGGCGCGGGGCCGCCAGCCATGCCGATCGGCGTGCAATTGATGAAAACATCGAAGCGTTCGCCAGCCATCGAATTGTACGAAGCGGCGGCCACGGAGCCGGTGGATGCCGTGATTTCGCGCGATCCATATTCAGAGGCCAATCGAACGGCTGAATCAAAAGTCCGGCTGAAAAGTACGACTTGTGCCCCGCTTTCATGCAGTCCCGCCACAATTGCCCGGGCCACGCCGCCCGCCCCAATCACCGCAATTCGCTTGCCCGCAAGGCCAGCACGATCAATACCCATCCCCGCACACAGCGAATCAATCGCAGCCGGGCAGTCAGTGTTAGCGCACTCCAAACCGCCCGCGCTGCCGATGATAAGCGTATTGGCGGCGCCGATGCGTTCAGCAAGCGGATCGATTCGCCCGCCGCGTTCCTTCACAAGTCGCAAAGCGTTCTGCTTGTGCGGAATCGTCACGCTCGCGCCGCGAAAATTCAGATGCGGGTGATCGATCATTGCGCCGACCGTTGCCTTGAAGTGTTCGTACTCCGTGGTGCCGCCCGGAATCGGCAGCGGCAGATACACGCCATCAAAACCGATCTTGGCGAAACCCGCATTGTGGATCGCAGGGCTCATCGAGTGCCCCACCGGCCAACCGATCACGCCAAACACGCGCGTCTGGGGCGTGATGCGGTCCACGCGATACAAATTCAACAAATCATCAATCGTTGGCTGACCCGGCGCGGTGATCTGCTCTTCCTGATCCACACCAAAAGTAAGAAAGCCGCCAAACTTGGGTGCGAGGACACGGCTCAACAATCCAAACTGCCCCATGCACAGCGCGATTGTCGGCTTGTGCCGATCTCGCAGCAAATCAAACGCTTCCAGATTGTCACGCAGGGAGCGCGCGTGCCACGCCACTTTCACGATCGCGCAAAGCGGATCGTTCGCCATTTTCTCGATGCGCTGGAGCAGATCCGCCGGTCGGCCGTTGAAGTCATGCGAGGAAAGAATGAGACCGGTATTGAGATCGCGCCCCGCCGGTGGATTCTCCAGCAGATTCCGAAACCCCTTCCACGCTCGTGGATCGCGCTCAAACGCAGCAAGTTCCACATCAATGTAGCGCGGCCGGATATCCGCCTTCAGCAGCGTTTCCAGAAACTGGGCGCGAGTAATTTCGTCGCCACGGTACTCGCCACCTTCCCAGGCGGCACGACAGGTCACGATGCACGGCACGGGGCTGGCCTTCACAAGTTTCATCGCAGCCGCCATCGCGTCCGCATGCTCCAGCAAACCGTCGATTCGCCATTCCACCAACCGCGCGCCTGGCTTCACGGAATCCGCCGTCCGCTTCAGCGATGGCTCAACTTCGTCCGGGTCATCAACCGCAATGGAAGCAGCAAGAAGCGTCACGCGCTGGAACCCCTCTGAATACCGGATTCCCTGTTGTCGGGCATGGAGTGCAAGGGATGCATCTTCCATTATTTCCGCAATCATGGGGCCGGGACCGCCAGTGTTCCAGATTTCAGACAGTTCTCGCTTGGCGAATTTGATGATCAGTTCCGCCTTGTCGATGGCCAGCGCTTGCTCATCGCGCGGCAGGCGGTCCAGATCCCCCAGTGCAAAGGTGACAGCCTGCAGGTTGATGATCGCCGGCACCGAAGCACGCCAGCGCGGGCCGTCGGCTTCCACCGGAATTGCCAGCGATGCCTGGGCAAAGTTCACCCACTGGGTAAGCAGGCCGGTCCATGTCAATGCTTCGGGGCGAAGGTCCATAAGAGTTATTTGGCGATTTCGTGATCTGGTGATTGAGAAAATCACTAAATCGCCAGATCACCGGATCGCCAAATGCCAGCGTATCGCATGGGCCAAGGTTTGCACCGGCGCGGCTCCGTTGGCCGATATCACGGGGCAATGTCAACCAAAACTACCACTACGCGCCCAGGCGCAAAAACCGCCGATCAGTCACTTCCGCCCGCCTCGATCGCCCGCCGTTCGGTCTGGGTTTTCGTCGCCGGTTTGTGGCTGTTCCTGTTTATCGCGCTGGCCAGTTTCAACTCCGCCGATGCCCCATCGCACATGGTGGCAGTCCACAACCAACCTTCCGCCAACCTGTGCGGCGCGGTGGGTGCGGTGGTGGCGTATTGGTCGTACTACGTGATGGGTCTGGGTTCGTGGGTCATCCTTTTGAGTTTGGCGCTCTTCCTTGGCATCGCAGTCACCGGCCGGACGATCAATCAACCGGTGGTGCGCAGCTTGGGTTTGCTGATCATGGCGGCGGCGTTTTCCAGTCTGCATGAACTGATTTTGCCGGGCGTTGGCCCGCTTTCCGGTTCTCGCAGCGGTTTGCTTGCCGGGCGACTGGTGCATGAAATGACGCTGCGTTTCAGCAACGTTGGCAGTTTCCTCATCCTTGCCTCGGCGTTTGGCTTGGGCGCGGTGGTGGCGATTGATCAGATCGTTTTCCTTATCCCGCGCTGGACGCTGGCTGCGATCGGATTGGGTCGCAAGGCCACCACGCACCTGCCGAAGTTGCCGCTGCCGAATCTCGGCAACTTGCGTCGCAACTTCCTGCCGGTGATGGAAGGCGTGGGCCAAGTGCAGGAGCAGGAAGTTGAAGAATCCAAGCCGATCCGTCGCGGCAGACCCATCGCTGCGGTGCTG
>CAZWJR010000003.1:0-11865 GCA_964634655.1 uncultured Isosphaeraceae bacterium
CTCGCCATTCACGTTCGGCAAAGCCCTCGCATGGCGGTCATGATTCCCGCCGATTCGGCAAGCCGCAATCGAAGAATCAATCCAAGAACCGCAGTGCGTCGAGCAACGGCAGCCATGCATCGCACGCCAAGCATCCGGTGAACCGATCTCACGGCGAACACGCCGGGGCAGGCGCGACCTCGCGCGATTCCAATTCCCGCGATTTCAAACCGCGTGGATTCCAAGCCCGTGGCCGTGGCAAACCACAGCGAGCGCGGTCCATCTGATCGAATCTTTGGATTCAATCTGAATTCAAAAAAAAGTGCCGTACTCGTCTCAACGAGTACGGCACTTTTCATTTCTACAGGTCCTGACAATTCGAATCTCAGGTAGCGTCCTTCGCGCCGTGCTTTCTTAGCAACTCCGCCAGAGGATCGCGCGGATTGCTTCGGGTTGCTTCGTGCAGCGGGGAGCGGCCTTCCTTGTCCACCGCGTTCACGTTCGCGCCTTCACTCAGCAGCAGATCGACCACTTCCTTCCGCCGCTGCCGCGCCCCAAGGTGATAGTGCAGCGGCGTGCGATTGGCGGCATCAAGCCCGTTCACCGCCGCACCCGCCGCCAGCAGGGCCTTGATCATTTCCTTGCTGCCGTGCTCCGCCGCCAGATGCAGGGGCGTCTGCCCGGCCTTGTTCTTTTGTTCCACCTTGATCTTGGGCTGGGTCAGGAGCAAGCGGGCCATTTCCAAGTTGCCGCAGGATGCCGCCGCGTGCAGGGAGGTGCTGCCGTCCTTATCGCGGGAGTTCACATCCGCGCCGCTTTCGAGCAGCAGGGATGCGATTTCACAGTCTTCCCGTGATTCGGTTGGTTCTGTTGCCTTCTTGGTGCTCTTCTTTTCCTTTTCCGAAGGCGGCGGAGCCACCTCCAACGCCCCATGCAGCGGCGTTCGCCCATTGGTGGCCACAGCCTTGGGGTCGGCCCCCTTTTCAATCAGGAGTTTTGCCACTTCTGTCTGGTGCTTGCGAGCCGCCCAATACAGCGGGGTGCAGCCTTCTTCGTCCCGGGCATCCACTTCTTCAATCAAGGAGAGGAGAAACGTGACCATTTCGCTCTGGCCGTCTCCTGCCGCGCTGTGTAGAACGGTCTCGCCGATCAAACCCCGTGCGTTGACATCCACACCGTTGTCCAGAAGCATCTGGGCTACCTGCAACTTGCCTTGTTCAGCGGCCCGGTGAAAACGCAGCGTTTGTTCGTTCGGTTTTTTCAAGCAAAGGCTCCGGTTCAGGTCGATCTTTCCATGAGTCGTTCTCGTACCTCCTGCACAAGGCAGGACAGAGAACAACGATGGTTCCGCGTCACCCCACCGGGTGAAGTCAGTTTCAATCATGCAATCATAGGCGCGCACTTCCCCATAATCCTTTCACAAACGCGGAAGCATGCGTTTCACACACGTTTGCAACCGATGCTAGAATCACCTGCTCCCATGCGGAAAACAACAACTGACTCTTCGCCGTCCCGGGCTGCTGCCACTGCTCACGCGATCGCCCTGCCGGCGAGCCGCCCCGGCGTGAAATTCGGCCCCGACGATTCCTTCCAAAAAACCCTCAAGGCTCGTGTTGATCGCTACTTCCGGTTCACCGGTCGGCGAATGCGCGATTGCCCGCAGATGTACGTCAAATCCGCCGTCCTTTTCACCTGGCTCTTTGGCTCCTACGCGCTGCTGGTGTTTGTAGCCGCAACGTGGTGGCAGGCTTTGCCGCTTGCCATTTCCCTGGGCATGGCGATGGCGGCCGTCGGCTTCAACGTACAGCACGATGGCGGGCACAAAGCGTACTCCGATCGCAAATGGGTCAACAAACTTGCGGCCATGTCGCTCGATCTGCTCGGTGGCAGTTCCTATTGTTGGGATCACAAGCACAACACCATCCATCACACCTACGCCAACATCACCGATCACGATGATGACATTGACGTCGGCGTTTTCGGCCGCCTCTCTCCTCACCAGACGCGCCTGCCGTTTCATCGCCTTCAGCACATTTATCTCTGGTTCCTCTACGGGTTCCTCGCGATGAAGTGGCACTTTGTTGATGACTACATGACGATCCTGCGCGGCAAGATCGGCACCCACAAATTTGCCCGCCCCAAGGGTTGGAACCTCGTTATCTTCATCGGCGGCAAAGCGATCTTCCTTACATTGGCTTTCGGCCTGCCGTTGTTCTTCCATCCTTTCTGGGCCGTTGTGCTCTTCTACGCCGTTGCCGTTTGGGTGAACGGGCTGCTGATCAGCATCGTCTTCCAACTTGCTCATGTTGTGGAAGAAGCGCAGTTCCCCATGCCCGAAGCAGACACCGGCAAGATGGCAACTCACTGGGCTGTGCATCAGGTGCAAACGACGGTCAACTTTGCCCGCAACAACCGCATCCTCACATGGTTCCTCGGCGGGCTCAATTTTCAGATTGAGCACCACCTCATGCCGCGAATCTCGCACATCCACTACCCGCGCCTATCTCGATTGGTAGAGAACACGTGCAAAGATTTTGGGCTGACCTACAACGCCCACACCGGTTTCTTCCAGGGTGTTGCATCCCACTTCCGCTGGCTTCATCGCATGGCCAAGCCGGAAACCGTCTGAATCGCAGTCATCTTGCTATCCGGGCCGCTTCACGCTGATGGCGTGGCCGCTTGATATTCCGTGCGATTCCAACCTTCTCCAGCGCCAGGATCGTCCAGTAGATCCCATCAAACTCCCACCACTTGCGCTGGTTTGAGGCGCTGGCGGGGTCGTGATGGTGATTGTTGTGCCAGCCTTCGCCGCTGGTGAGGATCGCCACGAACCAGTTGTTGCGGCTTTCCTCACCGGTTTCATAATTGCGATAGCCGAACATGTGCGTGAGCGAATTGACGCTCCACGTGATATGCCACACCACCACCGTGCGGACAAATACGCCCCACACCAGCCAACTCAAACCCATGCGGAAGGCTTCCATCAAATTGCCACCGGCAAGCCACCCAACTGCCATGCCCGCCGCATAGAACAACAGGCTGTGAATGATGTACACCCAGATCGGCACCCAGCGTCGCTCCAGATTCAAATAGAACGGCTGACGCAGCAGATCTCGCACGTAGCGCTCGTAGTTTGAAATCTTGTTCAGGCCGTGCGTATCCACCAGCAGCCAGCCGATGTGGCTCCAAAGGAAATTCACCAATGGGCTGTGCGGATCGGGCTCTTCATCGGCGTAGCAGTGATGAATGCGGTGAGCCGCCACCCAGCGAGCCGGCGCATCCTGCATGCAACACAACGCGATGTACACCAGTAGTCTTTCAAACCAAACCGGGCAGGCAAAACTCCGATGTGCCAGCAACCGGTGATAACACATGTTGATCCCCAACCCGCCAAACACGTACACCCCTGCAATCACCAGCGCCACCCCCGACCAACTGAATAGCCATGGCACGCAGGCCGCCAGCGCCAGCACATGCAGGCCAACCACCGCCACGGCATAGAACCACACAATTCGCCCCTGCCGACTTACCGCCGGTAGAAGCGGTGCTGCGGCTGCGTGATATTCATGCAATGGCTCCGATTCATCGGTAAGGTCAATCGCCACCACCTTGGACGGAGAGGCCACGCGATCATTCTGGAGCGATGTCATCTGTGCCAGAGTTTAGCCCAATTCTCCCTGCCCTGCGCGATCTTGACCTACACCCGGTCTGTTGGCTTGATCGGTCTGGCGATCTTCAGCGCCCTCTTGCCCTTGTACTGCCCGATGTGAGCCAGGAACTTCGGCTTGCCTCCGGCGTTCAGTACTACTGGGTCGGCGGCTGATTTCTCCGTCATGATCAAGTCCCCAACTTCCAGCGAGCGCAAATCGCCGATCGTGATTGTGGTTTCCGCCAGAATGCCCGAAACATTGAGCGATGCGTCAGACAGACGATCCGCAATGAGTTTTTCCCACTGATGTTCGCCGCGATTCTTGCCTGCCATGAACCAACTTTGCGCGCTCAAATCATCCACGAGCGGCTCAATGACATTGAACGGTATGCACAAACTCATTGTGCCGGCCCGATTCGTCATCTTCAATTCAAATCCGATCACCACAACCACTTCGTTAGGCGGGACAATCTGCACGATCTGTGGATTGGATTCCATCTCACCCAGCGTGAATTCGATCTTTTTCACGCCTTCCCATGCTTCGGAAAGTGCCGTCATGCCGCGGTTGAGAATCCGCTGGATCAACCGCCGTTCGATCAGCGTCATTGCTCGCTGCGGGATGAACAGTTCCTGGTTGGACCCACCCAGCAGCCGGTCGATGATCGGATAGATAATTAGCGGCGAAAGTTCCAGGCACATCTGCCCATCCAATGGCGGACAATTCACCAGATTGAAACTCGTCGGATTCGGCAGGCTGGAAATGAATTCCGAGTACGTCAACTGCTCCGCATGGGCAATGCGAATTTCCACAATCGTCCGCAGAAACCCGGACAGCGACGCCCCGAAGTTTCGCGCAAACGTCTCATGCAGCGTCTGCAAGGCTCGCATTTGGTCCTTGCTTATGCGCTCCGGACGCTTGAAGTCGTATGGGCTGATTTCGATGTCATCTGCCTCACGCCGAAAGCGCGAAAAAATCTGCGCCTGTTCGCCCCCGGCATCCATTTCTCCCGAGGAAACCGCGTTGAGAAGGGCATCGATATCGGCTTGATCCAGAGCGTCGGGCATAAAAGTACTTCGCGACAGGTTGATATCTTTGGGCGTTGGACCCGCCAATACTGGTTTATCGGAGCAAGCGGCATCCCGGCTTGAGACTGCAGCACACCACATTCAGCGGCTAACATCTGCACCCCGACAGAGACTTCACCATGGCATCCGTTGCACGATTGATCACCATCCTCACCTTCTGCCTGGCGGCGGCGGTCGATTTCACCCCAACCGCCGAAGCCGCCCAAGTTCCGGGGTTTGGGCCGAAGCTGGGAAACTCGCCTGCCGAGTCATCCTTTGGCGATTCTCGCGACAAAGTCACCATTCAAGCAGTTCCCGCACAAATTCGTCTTGCTCCAGGCAGCAATTCGGTCATAGCCATCACTCTGGAACATGAACCCGGCTGGCACACATGGGTCAACATCGGCAATGTTCCACCCGGGATGGCGGCGTTTGACGGTGCCATCAATACGGAAATCAGTATCCGTATCCCAGCCGACTCCCCACTCCGCATTCACTTGAAAGACATTCAGTGGCCGATCCCCCACGCCGCCAAGGCTGACATCGGTGAAGGCCCGCAAGACTACGCCGTTTTTTCCGATCGTGCGATCATTTACCTGCCAATCACTGTCAATGAGACCGCCAAACCCGGTTCCGTTGCCTTCGAAGCGCACATCACATTTCAATCGTGCAATGAGCGCGAGTGCCTGGCGCCGGTGTTTGATCACGCCATCCCCATTTCGCTGGAAATAGTTGACACAGCCGCGCTGGCCGCATCGCCGCCAAGCCCACCCGAACCGGCGATCTTTGCCAGTTTTGATGCAACGGTTTTCGATCGCATTTCTGTGGTAAACCCGAGCACACAGAACACGGCGAATGTGGATGCCATTCCCGATGCATCCTCCGTTTCTTCCCCGCAAAAATTCTTTGGCATTCCTCTTCCAAGAGCGGAAGGCGCGCTTGGCGTCGTCCTTTTGATTCTGCTCTCCATGGCTGGCGGCTTTGTTCTCAATCTCACCCCGTGCGTCCTGCCGATCATCCCCATCAAGATTCTCACAATCAGCCAGCACGCCAATACCCCGGGCCGCAGTTTGACGCTTGGATTGTGGATGGCGGCTGGCGTGGTTGCCTTCTGGGCCGCCATTGGAATCCCCGCCGCAGTCTTCGTCTCTGCCGCAGATCCATCTCGCGCGTTTGGCATTTGGTGGCTTACGCTCGGCGTTGGTGCGATCATTGCTCTCATGGGAGTCGGCATCATGGGGCTCTTCACCATTCAACTCCCCGCTGCCGTCTACTCCGTCAACCCCAAGGCTGACACCGCGTGGGGTTCGTTTGTCTTTGGCATCATGACCGGCGTGCTCGGCTTGCCGTGCTTTGGTTTTGTCGCCGGCGCACTTCTTGTTGGCGCGGCCACCATGCCCGCCTTGCTCATCATTTGCATTTTCACATCCATTGGCGTCGGCATGGCATTGCCCTATCTCGTCCTTTCAGCCAACCCCGCGCTGGTCAATCGCATTCCCCGCACCGGCCCCGCCAGCGAACTTGTCAAACAGTTCATGGGACTGCTACTGCTTGCCGCCGCTGCCTACTTTGTTGGCTCCGGCTTGATCATCCTCGCGATGGATGAGCCATACATCTCAAAACAACTTCACTTCTGGGCCGTCGCGGTCTTTGCTGTCATCGCGGGTCTCTGGCTTATCATGCGCACGTTTACGATCACGAAGAAGGCGACACCGCGTATCGCGTTTTCAATCATTGGACTCCTCCTTGCCGCCGGTTCGATCCTCTTTGCTCTCGATCGCACCGCCAATGCTCGTCATGAATGGGAAATGCGCTCATCCAGCCAGCGCAGCGATGATTTCACAGCCGGAGCGTGGAACGATTACACCCCGGAGCGTTTTGCCGCTGCACGCAAAGCGGGCCACATTGTCGTTCTTGATTTCACTGCCACCTGGTGTCTCACCTGCCAGGTGCTCAAAGCCACTGTGCTTGATCCAGAGCCGGTCAAGTCCGCCTTTGAACAAAAGGACGTTGTTGTTTTCACGGTTGACCTAAGCAGCCTCAAAGCCCCGGGTTGGGGTCATCTTCGCTCGCTTGGCAAGACCGGCATCCCGCTCCTTGCGATCTACGCGCCAAACAACGACAAACCCTGGCTCGCCAACGCCTACACCCCCGATCAGGTTATGGCCGCGCTGACGGATTCGCGATCCAAGAAATGATCGCGCCGCGGCCTGCCTCATCACGAATCAAATCAACCGACTCGCTTGCGCCCGGTGTTCATCCCCAGTTGTTGATCACCATCAGCAGATCACCCACGTTGACCTGACCATCGCCTCCTGGCGGGGAGACATCGGCTGGACATGCGGTCGGTGGCACCGGGCAGCGACCCCATGCATTGATCACCGCAAGCAGATCCAGGACGTTGACAGCATCGTTGCCATCCACATCACCCGGTCGCCGTGGAACTTGCGCGGCGATGACAACCGGTTGGGGCAACCCGCGGAACGTTTCGCCAGTCCCAACACCCATCTTCGGCGGAGAGTTCGCATCGAATCGGAAGTTGTACACCGTTCCCCATCGAAGCGCGTTCGCGTTGGGATTTGACGTCTCCGGCGTCGTGGCCCACTTCAGAAAACCACTCGCCAAACTCGATGGCCAATCGGTGCCATCGTAAATCTCGCCGGAGTGGTAATCCACATCGTGAAATCCAACATTCGTAACCGTTACTCCCTGTGGAATGGGCACCCTGAAACTTCCCAGGCTCTTGTGGGAATTCATGTTGTACATCGCATACTCATAGTGCCACGTGCCGTTGCCATTGTTCGTTACCTTGCATGCAAGTTGGTATCGACCGTCGTGCTCAATGTCCGCCGACTGGAGCAGAACAGACGCATCGTTGTCGGCCCAGGCCTGCAACGCGGGTTTTTGGCGCTGCGTCAGGTACGTGCCATTGATGGTGAGGGTATAGGCCCCACTGTTAAGCGCCCCCACTGTAAATCGTCGGTAACTGACATTGTTGAGAGCGTTCACCCCAGCATCGTCGGGTGTGATGTATTGACCCTCCGCAAAATACATCGCGCCAGGATTCAACGCCGGATCAAGATCAGCCAATCGAATCTGCAACCGCTTATAAATTGCGTTGCCCGTGACGCCAAGCGTGCCGTACGGCCAGACAAACGCTCCCGTTGATGAATTGATATCCGAGCGCGGACCCAATCCTGAAACGGTCTGGCCCTGATACACCAACCCGCCCTGCAAACCGTTCGTCGCCGCATCGTACGGATCAGAGCATCCAACCCCAAGCGCGTAGAAATTCTGTGGATTGATGCAGGTGCAGCAGAAGTTTTCCGTGCTGGCACCCCAACCGTGCTTCACCCAACTCAAACCGATCTGTTCAAATCGACCGTTCATCAACCTGTACGCGTTCATGCCGATCACCGGATGCTTGTTGGAAGTTGCGATCCACGGAAGGACTTGCGTTCCGTAATTGCAGGAAACCGTACCAAATGCATACCCGCTGATGCCGCCGACCGTTCCATAGGAAAGGAAGGAGGTGAGATTACCAACCACCACATCAGGCCCGTTGCTCGCTCCGCAAACTTGGGCGCTAGCCGTTGTGGCGCTGAAACCCGCCAACGCCATCACCGCCAACACGTTTAGATATTTCGCGGGCAAAGAACGATGTGTCTTCATGGTTACCTCAAGTGCTGGATTGAATGGCCGGCTCTGGTCGGGCCAACCGTCGCCGAACGCTTCAAATGTACCCGCGCCCACGCGGAATGACAGAAATCTATTCGAAAAAATCGTCAAAAGACGCCTCTGTTCCCGCCCATTAGAGTTCTATCCGTGCCTTGGCCACGGCCTGGACCTCACCCACGCTTCGCTGATACACCAAACCCCGCTCCGGCGGGAACCGCTTCAACCCCGCCGCTCGTAGCGACGGCGCGTGCTCTTTCTCATATTTCTGAAAGGCCTCTCGCGAATCGAAATGATATCGCACCTCGCATCGGCATCCGGCCTCCCCTTCCTTTCGATCCAATCGAACGACCTCCGCATCCAGCGCGCCCGCTGCCACCACCTCCGCTAGATGTTCATCGCGCAGCCAAGCGATCCATTCTTCCGCCACAGCCGCTTCGCTGAACGTGCAATCAACCGTGTAACAAATCATTACTCAATGCTCGCACATTTCCGCGTTGCGTCAATTCGCTTGGCCGACCTCCGCCACCCTTTTCTGCAATCGAGCTCGCTCGATCGGCGGCAGTTGCTTCAACTCATCCAACTCAAAACTGGCATCGCACTCCAGCGCGCGAAGATAGGCTATTGCCGCCTCATTTTTTTTGCCAGCGCTCCACAGCACCTCACCCAATCGCTTCCATGCACCCAACCCGTTCGGATCGCGATCGGTCAGAAGCCGTGCCAACCGAATCGCTTCATTCCAATGTTCCTCATCGCCTGTAATCAACGCCAGCCGCATGCTGATTCCCACCGCGATCGCCATCGACGATGACCGATCGTGTTCCCGAATAGCACGCTGAATCACATCTCGCGCCTCAAGCAACAATCCGATCGGTTGCGGCCCGTCAGGAATTGAGCACGCCCGTTCCAGTTGATCAGCCGCCGCTTCCAGCAATCGCCCATTCACCGGCCAGATTTCATAGGCATCCACCAACGCCTTCGCGGCCGCACGCCGCTGTTGCAATACGAGTTCGATATTCTTGGAATCACTCTGCAACGGCTCCAGCATCTCCGCCGCCTCCACCGTGGCCCGTTCCTGTTTCCACGCCGGGATGGCGCTGCCCAATCCAATCCACAGAGCAGCACCGACGAGAATCACTGGCCAGATCACACCGAAAACATTTCGCGCCTTTCCAGCGCCGCTCACCATGCCGACTCGCTCATCCGGCCGCGCTCCCGCGCACCCAATCACACACATGCACCACACCACCGCACCCGGTTGAACAAACGTCATCTCAATCTGTGCATGCACCAAAAGTGTCGCCAGCGCCGCCAACAGTGAAACTCTGATGACATCCGTTTCCGATTTCTCTATCACAAATGCGGTCATTACAGCCATGACCATGAACCCCATCATCCCCATCGCCCGGCCCAGCATGCTTACGCCATCAACCGTTGGCCATTCCATCTCAAACGCTGGCAACATGCCCAGAGCCACTACTGCCAAAGCAACTTTCATCACCACCGGCACGACATCAGACGACGAAGTATTTGCCGTACCACCGTTCTGCCCTCTGACCTCTGACCTCTGACTTCTGACCTCTGCCGTTCGTTCTCCCGCTCGCCACGTCAACATCAAAGTCATCGCTAACCATGCGGCTCCCGCAAGCCCGAGCGTGCATAGCCAATCAACGAACATTGAATGCGCGCTCGCCACTTCCTCTGGATTCCTCGCCACACGATGCAATGTATATGCAGCCTGAAAACCGTCCGGCCCAACTCCCGCCATTGCATTTTCCATAAAAACCTGCGCCGCCGAAACCATGTAATGCCACCGAAACAGCAGGCTCTTGTCACCCAGAAAACTCTCCGGCAGTGCCGCACCTCGCACAATCACCCCTCCAATGGCAAGCGCAATCAATGCGATCACCAAGGCTCCCCGGCGCGCGCCGATCGTCCGCGACACTCCGGGAATTGTGCCTGCCAGCAGCACTATCACCCCCACGCCCGTTGCCAGAATTGCCCCTTTGGATCCGCTCAACCAAACCATGACCGCCGCAACAACCGCCATCAATGCCATCGCGCCCATCCAGCCGCTTTGCAGTTTCGCTCTTGCCGCCGCAATCGCCAGACCAATCGACAGGATTAAACCAAACGATGTCAGCGAAGCCATGATGTTCGTTGTTGCGAACCACCCTTTGGCCTCCGGCTGTCGAAGCCGCCGTTCAAAAATGTTCGCCGCCGATGAACCCGGTTCCCAACCACGATCCAGCAGAAACTGCTGCTTGTTCTCCTCGAAAAACTTCACGGTCTGCGCATGTTCGTGACCGACCTGCACCACATCCCGCGCAAGCAAAGGCACGATCGCCGCCGAAAGTATCGCCACGATCACAATCCGCATCATGCGATCATGCGCCAGATGCGCCATCGCCACACATCCCACCGCCGCCGCCAGCCACGTGCTCCCCATCCACATGTTGCCAGCATCATTCCGCCCATGCCAAAAGACCACCGGCATCGGCACGAGAGCCAGCATCAGCAACAAAGTGCTTACTCCTCGCCCGCTCCACCACTCACCAAACATGGCCACGGAGCAGGCCAGCAGTAGCGCCACATCAAGCATCATGCTTCCTGCGGGGGCCAATCCCATGAGCGGTGTTGACTGCGGCGATGCCGGATCGCCATCAAACGCCACCTGCGGTGCAAACAGCACCAAACACCGCATCACCGCGATCGTCAATATGCCAGCCAACCCGATCCATCGACACGCATCAGACATCGTGCCCCGAACACGAATCGGAGAGAAACTTGATGCCGAGACAGCACCACGCTTGCTCATGTTCCCGCGCCCCTCGCCCCTTTCGCCCGGCTTACATGTTCAAGCAACCCAATGATCACCAGCACCAGCGCGGTTTGCACGCCCACAAGAATCGCCTGCCATTCCTGCAGACTACCCAGCGAAATCCCGCCGATCCCCGTCACTGCCGTTGCCGCCCAAATCACAATCACTGCCGCACGACGAGACAATCCTTTTTGCACCAGCCGATGCGAAAAGTGCTGCTGATCACCCACGAACGGGCTCTTGCCCTGCCGCAATCGAATCACTGAAACCGTAATGAAGTCATAGAGCGGTATCGCCAGAACGATCACCGGCATGAACACCCCGTACCACCCACCACCCAACGCAAACGCGCTGTTTGAAGGATCGTAATACGTTGTACGAGCCGTCAAGACAGCCAGCACAAAACCGATCACCATCGATCCGCCATCACCCATGAAAATTTTCGCTGGAGGAAAATTGAAGATCAAGAAACCCACCAGCCCGCCGATCAGCAGCGCCAGTGTCCCCGCAATGAACCATTGTGCGTTCAGCATCGTGGCGATCATGAACATTGTCGCCGCAATCGCGCTTACGCCCCCTGCCAAACCGTCCATGTTGTCCATGAAATTGATTGCGTTGGTGATGGCGACGATCCACAGAATTGTCACGATCACACTCGCCGCCCCGCCCATTGGAA
>CAZWJR010000003.1:11875-14293 GCA_964634655.1 uncultured Isosphaeraceae bacterium
TATGCTTGTCCAATAGAGTCAGCAGCCGCACATCAAACCAGATCGCCATCACCGCCGCCACCCCAAATTGCACCGCAAACTTGCTCCACGGCCCAAGACTTTTGCGATCATCAATCAACCCTGTCAAGTGCAAAACCGTCATGCACGCCACCATCGCAACCGCTGTTGGTGTGCTTTCCCGCAAGCGCGGCAAAAACTCCGCCACCGCCGGCAGCATGCCCCGCCACGTCGACTCCGGCACCAGCCAGATCGCCACCAGCCCCACCGCCATCGGCAGCGCGATCGCAAGATAAATCGCCACTCCGCCAATGTTTGGCACCGCCCGCACCTGCTTTACGTGACCTTTCGCGCCCGGCGTATCCAACAATGCGGCCTGGTTTCCCACGCGAATCAATACCGCCGTCACAGGCAGGCCTATTGCCAAGCCGATGACCACGAGTAACAAGACAGACGCGACCATGATCGGCATCGTACTGATTACGACGCCTTTCGGCATCGCGTTCACATCCCGTGACCTTTACGCCAGTTCCGGGAACGTCTTCTGCACAATCCCTACCAGGTCCTTGACGTGGCTGATCGATTCATCCATCAACTTCTTCTCGCCACCGTCAAGTTGGATTTCGATCACCTTCTCCATGCCCATGGCCCCCAGCACACACGGAACACCTACAAAGTACCCGCCCACGCCATACTCCTTGTTGCAGTACGCGGCGCAGGGCACGATGCGCTTCTTATCTTTGACGATCGCTTCCACCATCTGAATCGTTCCCGATGCCGGGGCGTAGTACGCGCTGGTGCCCATGAGTTTCACGATCTCACCGCCGCCCGCCTTGGCCCGCTCAACCATGGCGTTGATCTTCTCCGCTGATACCAACTGCGAAAGCGGCACGCCATGCACGGAAGTAAATCGCGGCAACGGAACCATGTCATCGCCGTGCCCGCCCAGCAGCAACGCAGAAATATCCTCCACCGAACATCCCAACTCCATCGCAATAAACGTTCGGAACCGCGCCACATCTAGCGCGCCAGCCTGTCCCAGAATGTGATTCGTTGGAAATTTCGATGCCTTCCACGCCGTGTACACCATCGCATCCAACGGATTGGATACGACAATCATCACCGCATTCGGCGAATGCTTCGCCACGTTCTCCGAAACCGACTTCACAATCTTCACATTCGTCGCAATCAGATCGTCCCGGCTCATTCCAGGTTTGCGGGGAATGCCCGCCGTCACCACCACCACATCGGAATTTGCCGTGTCTTCGTACTTGCTCGTCCCGGTGATGTTGGAGTCAAATCGCTCAATCGGCGAACACTGCGCCAGATCAAGCATCTTGCCCTTGATCACGTTTTCTTGTTCCGGAATATCCAGAACCACGATGTCCCCAAGTTCCTTTGTCGCCGCCCACAAAGCGCAGGATGCGCCCACATTGCCGCCGCCGATGATGCTGATTTTTGCTCGTCGCATGATGAAGCCTGTCTCTCAAAAAATGTACGGATGAAAACTTTCGAGCCGCACATGATAGAGAAATGCCCCATCCCGGCAAGGCGTCAGACTCTGGCAAAATGGAGATGCACTCCAAGTGGGGCCAGCCTCTGTGCTGGCCCGGTTCGGGAACCGGCACCGGCAGAGACGCCGGTGCCACTGCTTGCGTTGCGACACCGGCAAGCCGTCATTCCTGTGATCGCGGCCTCGGCTTGGGCTCCGCAACTTTCCGGAACGCCACCGCCGCCTTTTCAATCTGCTCCGTCATTTCCTTCGCCGCCACGTCCACATCCTCACTCTTCTCCGCAAAATCCGTGTATTGCACCCAGTAACGCAACACGCACCCATTCCCCGCCGTGGCCAGTTCAAATCGACGCGATGACAATCGTTCCGGATCATCCGCTTCAAAAACCATCCGTATCTCGCGTCCCTTCTCAAACGTTGTTACCACCAATCGACCCTTCCGCTCCCCCCATTTGGCCGGCATAGCATCCCCGACCTGTTCAAATCCCTTCCTCTCAAACACCTTGCCCTGGTCCGGTTCTTCAATCGCAAATCCTGTCAGTGCCTGTATCCCCTCAACCGTTGTCAGCACCTGCCAAACACGGGCCTGATCAAAACGAAAGTTCAATTGTGTGCCGATCGTAATCGCCGCTCCCTTCCGAGGCGACTGAATGTTGGTGTTCTTGATCGACTGCGATCCGCAAAGCACAATCGCCGCACCCGTGGCCATCCACATTTTGACAACGCTGATTCTCATGCCGCTCTCCTTGCGAAAGATAAGTCCGACCACATCCTATGCCGCCCTTGGCAATCGAACCCCGCCGGGTTGACAGCCGCATCCCCGCCGCGATACCCTCGATTCCTGCGGCGACCTGCGTTTCCGCCTTCCAAGGATCACGCCATGACCGTTCAAAAGCCCCCCGCAGACA
>CAZWJR010000003.1:14303-37177 GCA_964634655.1 uncultured Isosphaeraceae bacterium
CCGTCCGTCGCCTGGGCGCGATCACCATCATTGAATTCCTCGATCGCCGTCTCATCGATACCGCCCGCATCGAAGCGCTTGGCAGTCAGATCATGCATCTGATCACCTCCAATCCAATCGCACCCGGCGCCAGCCTGCAACTCATCATCAGTTTCGACAAGGTGGAGTATCTCTCCTCCACCATGTTGAGCGTGCTCGTCCGCATCAACGCCGCCGTCGATCAGCAAAAAGGCAAAGTCGTTCTCGCCAACCTCGATCCGGAATTGATGAAGGTTTTCACGCTCATGAAACTCGATAAGAAAATGAAAATCTGCAAGACCACCGACGATGCACTGAGCGCGCTGAAGAAGTGACCCGGCTCGTTCCCTCGCATTCCATTTCGCCAGTTCCGCACCCGGGATACTCCAGCGCAATCGCCACGCAATGAATCGCCGCCGACCACGTTGATCCTCCAGACCTTCTCCTCCGGGCCCACGGATTGCAGCAATCCTTGGGCCTTTTTTCTTTTCGGGCTTTCGGCCATCGGCTTTCGGCTGTCAGCGAAGATCGCCCCAATGCAATAAAAAATGAACGTGACATCGGGTAACTTCTTGCCGAGGGTCGATCACCGACAGCCTCCTCCTCGTTCCACAATTCACAATCTTCATTGTGCTTTTCATCACAATGTATTTCTATCCACATCGGCAAATTCCACTTGCCTTTGCGCGCAATACAGGCAACGCTACTTGTGACAGAGCCACGATCATCGCGATCACGTCCACCGCGGATTCCACACAAAGGAGATGCAGCATGGATGTTTCTCTTCATTCAAAAAGTCAGACTGATGTCGCTCAACCTCAACTCGGCCGCGAAGAAGGATTCCTTCACTACATTGCCCGTGAAGGCCGCAGCGCGCTGCGCTGGACGCTTGTGCTCTGCATGATCGCCATCATCGCCTGCATGGTTTCACCCGGCTTCTATTTTGTCGCGGTGGTGCCCGCACTCATCCTGTTCGTTGCGTTTGTGCTGCTGGTCCTCGTCAACGAAGTGGAAGCACGCAGCGATGTCCAGGCACACGAAATCTTGGAACGCCGCGAAACCGCCACGGTGGTGGATGTCGTGGACGATCACGCCGAGGACCACCAACTGCAGCCCGTGCAGGCAGAACTCGTGAAGCGCGAAGGCCGCACAATTGCCATTATCCTTGCCGCGGTCATGATCATCGCCACGCTCATCGCCGGCATCTTTTTCAATTCGACAGTGGTGGCTATCGGCGCGTTCGTCGTCTTTGCCTACATGCTGCTCGTCGCCGCCCCGCTCTGGCTAGGTTGGATTGAGGACGATATTGAAATCGAAACCCATCGCATCGAACACCTTCCCCCGCCTGCTGGCGTGAATTCCGGCGAAATTTTCTAGCAACCCTTGCTGCCGCGCGGCCCTGACAAATAGGGCACTTTCCTTATGGAGCCTACCCACACGCCCGGATACTCTTGATAGTGAAATCCAGTACCACCCGCAGCGTTGCCGACTGATTCACACCTGCGGATTACACAGAACCCTTGAGAGGCGCCTCGTTGAAGACATTTGACGAGGCGCTTTTGTTTTTGCCACAGCGACGTATTCGCCCACGGAAGTCAAGGCGTCACAAAACAATCGCTTACTTAACGCCATCCTTCTCCGCCATCAACCGGATCATGTCAATGCACCGCTGGGCGTAACCCGTCTCGTTGTCGTACCAACTCACGATCTTGAAGAAGCGGTCATTCAATTCAATCGCTGCCTTGGCGTCGTAAATGCTTGAATGCGGATCGCTGATGAAATCACTGCTCACCACTTCCTCATCGGTGTACGCAAGCACGCCCTTCATCGGGCCATCAGCCGCTTTCTTCATTGCCGCATGAATCTGTTCCAGACTCGTGGGCTTGGCACTGCGGAATGTGAGATCAACACAGGAGACATCCGCCACGGGAACTCGGAAGGACATGCCGGTCAATTTGCCTTTGAGTTCCGGAATGCACAGTGCCACCGCCTTCGCCGCGCCAGTGCTTGCGGGAATAATGTTGGTATACGCATTCCGCCCGCCGCGCCAATCCTTCTTGCTTGGGCCATCCTGCGTGGGCTGCGTGGCTGTCACCGCGTGAATCGTGGTCATCAACCCTTCTTCCAAACCAAACGCATCGTTGATCACCTTCGCCACCGGGGCAAGGCAGTTGGTCGTGCAGGAAGCGTTGGAGATGATTTGATCCTTCTTGGGATCGTACTTACCACAGTTGACCTTGTGGCAGAACGTGTTGATCTTGTCGGTCGACTTTGTCGGCGCAGAGATAATCACACGCTTCGCTCCCGCCGCAATGTGCTTGGCTGAACCTTCGTAATCCGTAAACAGCCCCGTCGCCTCCAGCACGTAATCTACCTTGAGTTCCTTCCACGGAAGCTGCGCGGGATCCTTGATGCTGGTGCACTTGGTTCTCACCCCATCGCACTCAAAGCCATCTTCGGTGATTTTGGTAATGGGGTGACAGAACCGTCCGTGAACGGAATCGTACTTGAGGAGGTACGCAAGGTTGTCCGCGGGAACAATGTCGTTCACACCAACAACCTCAAAACCATCTCCGCCGCCGGACTTGGACCGACGCTGCATGGCAGCGCGAAGAACCAGACGACCGATACGACCAAACCCATTGATGCCGACACGAATAGCCATGAATCAAGTTCCTGTTTTTTTTGTGACCAGCGATGCAAAGAAAGCGAAGAACAGACAGCGTACGGCAAGGAAGTTGGGGAATCAAACACAGGGAACTTGCCGTGTATGGAAGCGTCCGCCGACAACCGCGACGGAGAATCTCGGCGAAAATCGGACGGTGCTCCCGCCCCTGCTTGCACCGCAAGTGGAGCCGCCCCAACCGATGGCTAAACTCAATCAACGCAAAGGAGAAGCCATGTCCCTGCATGCCATCACACTCAATTGGATCCGCACCACACCGGGGTTTGAGTACAAAACCTACAACCGCGATCACACCGTCACGTTCAAGAACGGCAAATCGGTCGGCATGTCCGCCGCCGTCGCATACAAAGGCAATGCAGCGATGGTTGATCCCGAAGAGGCATTTGTCGCGTCGCTTTCCAGTTGCCACATGCTGACGTTTCTGGCGCTGGCAGCAAATCGCAAGATCGTTGTGGATCAATACGTGGACGACGCTGTCGGGCACATGGAAAAAAACGCCAACGGCAAATTAGCCATCACGCGCGTCGTGCTGCGGCCGCAGATCACCTTTGGCGCCGGCACCGCGCCGGATGCACACCAACTGGAAGAACTCCACGAGAAAGCCCATGAAGAGTGCTTCATCGCCAATTCTGTGCTGACCACAATAACGGTGGAAACAAATGTCGCAGTCGGCTGATGCCGTCAACAGCGCTGTGGCTGATCTTGCGCTCCGCGAGGTCATCACCACCTTTCGCACCCAGAAGAAACTGGCCGAGCGCGCCATCGCGCAATTGGATGATGCCGCGCTCCATCGTTCGCTCCATGCAGAAACAAATTCCATCGCCATCATCATGAAGCACATGGCGGGGAACATGATCTCCCGATGGACGGATTTTCTCACCAGCGATGGCGAAAAACCCGGGCGGCAGCGCGACAGCGAATTCATCGATGACTTCACCACCCGCCAATCCGTCATCGACCACTGGGAACGCGGCTGGAAAACCCTCTTTGACACACTGGAATCCCTGACGCCCAACGACCTGACAAAAACCGTGACAATTCGTGGCGAGCCCCACAGCGTCATTCGCGCCTTGCTGCGGCAGATTGATCACTACGGCTACCACGTCGGCCAGATTGTGCTCGTGGCACGCATCCTCGCCGGGCCAGATTGGACAACTCTCTCAATCCCGCGCGGCGGATCAGACGAGTACAACCAGCGAACGTGGAAGAGATAAACAGGAATCACCGCAAGAGATGCCGGCATCCGTGCTGGCCTAGCGGTGTCACCATGTGCCGCTCCGCTGCTGATTTGATCACTTCTGGTTCTGTGTGCCTTCCCGGTACGATTTTCACATGCCGCAACTCGCCGTGCCACCAGAAACGCACCAGCCGCACGGCAGGCCACTGATGCGCATGCAGTGGCGACATCTACTCTTCATGCACTGGCCTGTGCCCGTATCAACGTTGCGGCCGCTCATTCCGGAAGCATTGGCAATAGATGAATTCGATGGCACAGCATGGATCGGCCTAGTCCCTTTCACGATGCGCGCGGTGCTCCCAGCCTTCTTGCCTGGTTGGCCGGGCGTGGGAGATGTGAGGGGCCTCACCGCGTTTCATGAATGCAATGTGCGCACGTACGTGACACATCAAGGCCAGCCGGGAGTCTGGTTTTTCAGCCTGGATGCAGCCAGTCGTCCCGCTGTCTGGGCCGCTCGCAGGTTCTTTCACCTTCCGTATTTTCATTCAAAGATGAGTTTGGATCGAAATGTTAACCAGGTGGAGTATTCCTCCTGTCGCGCTGGCCTCGCGCGGTGTGCGTTGAAATGCGTCTGGCGCATCGGCGACCCGTTGCCGCAATCCAAACCGGGCGACCATGCCCATTTCCTCACCGAACGCTACATGCTGTACTCCGCCAACGCCGCCGGGCAGTTGTTCCGCAGTCGCATCTGGCACAAACCGTGGCCATTGCAAAACGCCGAGTTACTTTCACTGCAGGATGGATTGGTTCTCGCTGCAGGAATTCCGGTGAACCATACCCAGCCGCCGGTGTTGCATTACGCCGATGAGTTGGATGTCCGTGCATGGCGGCTGGAACGCTTGTAGATCGCCGTTCTCATCGTTCCCGCAATTCACGCCGCGTCAAAAGAACCGCATCCTGCGGAACAGTAACACCTGCATCACCGCCAGTGCCGCCATCAACACGCAAACAATTGTAAACCCCCAATGACTGTCCGTTCCCGGAATGCCGCCTACGTTGATCCCCAGCAAGCCGGTGATCAAGCCCAGCGGCAGAAACACCGCCGCCACCAGTGAGAGAATGTACATCGTGCGGTTCATCTGCTCGGCCAATCGGCCTGCCAGTTCCTCTTGAATAACCGCCGCTCGTTCGCGCAGCGCATCAAGGTCCTCCACATAGCGCGTCACGCGATCACTCACTTCTCGCAATCGCGCCCGGTGTAAATCATCCAGCCACGGGATGACTTCGACTTGCAAGCGAGCGATGGCATCACGCTGCGGCGCGATGTATCGCCGCAAGCCAATCGGCTCGCGCCGCAACCGGCCGAGTTTCATACGCAGTTCGTGACTCTGCGCTTCCAGAACCTGCTCCTCGGCATCGTCAATCGCTTCGTCAATTCCCGCCAGAACCGGCCCCATGCGATCGATCAATCGCACCGTCAACGCCACCAGAAAATCCGCCGGGCCCTTCGGTCCAGTGCCAGCGTCGATGGTTTCACGAATATCCTGAATCGCCATGGCTCGCCTCGCCCGAAGCGTGATGATGCGATCCTTCTCCACCCACAGTCGAACGGAAATCATGTCATCCGGATCGGCCCCGGGATTTAGATTGACGCCCCGCAGTATCGCCAGCAACCCCTGGCCTACCACCAGTGTGCGAGGACGCGTCTCTTCCGCCAGCAGAGCTTCGCAAACAATCGGATCCAATCCGGATTCCTTCTGCAGCCACTGTTTGCTCTGCGCGTGACTTCGATCCAGATGCACCCAAATCGGACTGTGCTTGTCCGCTTTCCACTGGCGCACATCGTTCCATTCAATCGAACGCCCCCCGCCCTTGCCATCCAGCAGGTATGCACAAATCAGGCCTTCGTCCTGGGTCGTCATGTTTTCTCTCCGCGGACGAGACTACCGGCTTGCAGATTGCCACGCCACATCGGCCACACCCGCCTCCTTGTTCGCCCTTCGTGCCATCGCAAATAGCATGTCGCTGATTCGGTTCACATAGGTGATGGTGTGCGGATTCACACTCTCGGCCTCTGCCAGATGCACCATGGATCGCTCGGCCCTGCGGCAAACCGTACGGGCAATGTGCAACCGTGCCGCCAACTCCGTCCCGCCCGGCAGAATGAACACCTCAATCGGCGAATTCTCCGCATCCACCTCATCAATCCACCCCTCCGCCTCGACAACGTGCGCCGCTGTCATCCGCTTCACCTTGTCCTCGTGCTTGGAATCCGGCGGCGTGGCCAAATCGGCACCCAAATCAAACAGCCGTGATTGCAATTGCGCCAGAATCTCCGATAGCCGCTTGAAGAACGGCGTACCCGCCACAGGGCCCGCGGCCGGGGCCGGTATCGCCCGCACCCACCCGATGCAAGCGTTGAGTTCATCCACGTTTCCGTACGCCTCCACCCGGGGATGATCCTTTTGCACACGTCCCCCGCCAAACAGGCCCGTGCTGCCATCGTCGCCGGTGCGGGTGTAAAGTTTCATCGGGTTTTATCCTACCACGGGTGCTTGAGCTGCCGGCAATGCAAAATTCTCGCTGGTTTACGGAATAACAATCGCTGCGACGTGTTTGCATAGGTGGATGGACAAGTTAGTATCCATTCGCCATCGCACCACGGAGCCCCAGTTGCCGCTTTCACGCCGGCAGAACTTTTGCGGCCCGGGCTCCCTGGAGCCAGGCGAATGGAACGCTTATCCCGCTCTTGGAGTTCATGCCATGTTCTACAAATCTCTCGGGATGCTCGCACTCGCCGCACTCATGTTTGGAGCCGTCGGCTGCCTCGTCGTCAAAGGCAACTCAACCAAGGAAGAAGGCGTGATGGTTTCCAGCGCCACCCTCAACCAGGTGCAGCCGGGCGAAACTTCCGCCGGTTGGCTCCGAGCCACCCTCGGCGAGCCAACCTCCTCCCGCAAGGTCGATGAACACACGGAAATCCTCCGCTACGACCACAAAGTCGTCACGGAAAAAGGCGGCGCGGTGTTCCTGATCTTCGCAGGCGGCGAACGCCACGAAAACACCAAATCCGTCCTCTTTGAATTGAAAGACGGCATCGTCGCACGCTATTGGACTGAAGGCTGAAGATAGACAGAAAAAGCCCACGGATTGCAATCCGCGGGCCTCGTGTTTTTCGGGAAACCGGCTTGCTTATTCCAGCGCCGCCGCGCCGCTGACGATCTCCGTCAACTCCGTCGTGATCTTGCTCTGCCGGGCGCGGTTGAATTGCCGCTTGAGACTCTTGCCAAGGTCCTTGGCGTTCTCCGTCGCGGCTTTCATCGCCACCATTCGCATGATCTGCTCGCTCACCACTGCGTCATTGAACGCCTGAAACAGCGCGGTCTTCACCGTCAGCGGCAACAAATCGCCAAGCAACGCTTCACTGGACGGACTGAAATCGTAATTCGCCGTCGGCTGCTGACTATCCGCCTTCGCCTGACCGCTGACCGCCGCTGGCTGATCGCTGACCGCTTTCAAAGGCAGGATCTGAACAACTTCCGGTATCTGCCGCGAGTTGCTCTCAAACCGCATGTAAGCCACGCGCACGGCGTCGTACTTGCCTGCGGTGAACTCCTCAATGATGCGCGTCGCCAGTTTTTCCACTTCCTCATACTTGGGTTTGTCGCCAATCGTGTGCTTGTGCGTGACGGGAATCTGGAGGAACTTGAAGAAACCAACCGCTTTCTTGCCGGAGGTTTCCAGATTGAACGCCATGTTGCGGCTCTTGAGATCACGAACCTGATTGATCCCCTTCCGCAGCACGTTGGAGTTGAACGCCCCGCAAAGCCCGCGATCGGAAGTTATGACAATGAGCAATTCCCGCTTGGGTGAAACCGCCGGCCCGCTGATGAGCGGATGCTCCAGATCCCCCGCCGCCGCTGCGACTTCCGCCGTCAGTTGACGAATCTTCTGCGAATAAGGCTTGGTCGCCTTGGCACGGGCCACCGCCGCGGTGAACTTTGCGGTGGCGATCATCTGCATCGTCTTGGTGATGCGCTGAATGGTGCCGACAGCAACCATTCTCTTGCGGATTTCACGAATCTGGGCCATGGGGCCAATAGTTTAGTGGAAAAAACCGCAAAGTCCAAAGTCAGGAAAAATCCACAGAGACAGCCTCCCAATCGAGCAATTGGGCGGAAGACCCTATCCCCCATTTGAACTTTGCCTTGTCTCAAGCCATCGCTGGTTTCGGCGATTTTCGCGGTGCGGTTGATGATTCGGCAGAGCCAGACGAAGAAGAAGTAGAAGTCTTCGTCTTCTCCCAATCCGCCAGAAACTTCGCCAAGCCCTGGTCCGTCAGCGGGTGCTTCATGAACTGCTGAATCACGTTGAATGGCACCGTCGCCACATCCGCCCCGATCAGCGCCGCCTGCACCATGTGCAGCGGATGCCGGATCGAAGCAGCGAGAATCTTGGTTTCGTAACCGTAGTTGTCGTAGATCGTCCGGATCTCCTTGATGATCTGCATGCCGTCGCCGCTCACATCATCAATGCGGCCGACAAACGGGCTTACCAGAAACGCGCCGGCCTTCGCCACCATCAGCGCCTGCAGTGGCTGGAAGCACAGCGTCATGTTCGTCTTGATGCCCCGGTCGCTCAACGTCTTGCACGCCTTGAGCCCTTCCACAATGCATGGCAACTTGATGACGATGTTCTCCGCAATCTGGATCAGCGGCTCGGCTTCCTTGATCATCTCATCATGCGTCAGCGAAACGCACTCCGCGCTCACCGGACCCTTCACAATCTTGCAGATGTCCTTGAGCCGCGTGTGAAAATCCGCGCCTTCCTTGGCGACAAGGCTGGGGTTCGTGGTCACGCCATCCAGCACGCCCATGTCGGCGGCCTGCTTGATTTCGTTGAGATTCGCGGTGTCAATGTAGAGTTGCATAGGTAAATTGTATCGGCTGCATTCAAAACCGGGTTGAAGCAGCTGCGCCGGTCACAATGACCACAAACCCGAAATTTGAGGCCGCTCCAACGACCTTTGGTGCAGAAACGCTGGTTTCCCCATCCAGGCAGGACCGGAAATTACCAAGAAACTCACATTTCACAGACTTCCATCTGTGCCCTCTGCGATATCTGTGGATCAATCCTGCGTCTTGGCCGGCTATCTCGTGGTCAGCACGATTACCAAGACCAAGTTCACCAGCAGGCTCACACCCAGAATAATCATCGCCGCGATGAACAGTGGGCTTTCCAGCGGGTTGGAGCCCTTCCCCGTCTGCTGAACAACCACCGGCGCAACCGTCGCCGCCTCCGATGCAATGCTCGTGGCCACTTCAGAATAATCCTGCTGCTTGTGCGCAAAGTGTGGCGGGTGACCCGTGGCCACCAATTCAAGATCATGCAGCAGGTCCGTCGTGTTCTGGTACCTCTCGCGCGGGTCCTTCACCAGCATCATCTCAATCACCTGCGCCGTGCCCGCCGAAAGTTTGGGGTTCAAATGGTCAGGCGGCGTCAGCTCCGCCTTCAAATGCTGATGCATTACCGCAGAAGGATTCTTGCCCTCATAAGGCACCCGCCCCGTCACCATGTGATAGAACGTCGCGCCCAAACCGTAAATATCCGCTTGCGGGCCAATCTTGATCTCGCCGCGAATTTGTTCCGGGCTGATGTAATACGGCGTGCCGTACGCCCGACCCGCCTCCGCCTTCGCAGCGTCCTTGTCGCTCATGGCCCGGGCCAAACCAAGATCAGCCAGTTTCACCACGCCCTGACTGTTGATCATGATGTTCTTGGGCTTGATATCGCGGTGTATGAAGCCGCGCGCGTGTGCGTGCTGCAAACCCTTCGCCACGCCGATGACAAACTTGATCGCCTCGGCTTCCGGTATCCGCTTGTCTTTCACTAGCCGGTCGTAAATCGTCGGCCCGTCGATGTACTCCATCACAAAGTAGTGATGATCACCTGCCTGTCCCACGTCGTACGCCGCAACGATGTTGGGGTGATTAAGTTGCGCCGCAGCACGGCCTTCCTTGTAAAACCGCTCAATGAACTTCGCATTGTCAGAAAACTTCTTCGGCAACACCTTGATGGCAACACTGCGATCCAGGCTCAATTGGTTGGCGAGAAACACCGTCGCCATCGCACCCGATCCAAGTTTCTTCTGAATCCGATAGCCGGGAATGCGTTGGCTGGACCGCTTCGCTTCAAACTCGCCCCGCATCCGCTGCAATTGCCGCGGCGTAAGAAAATCATTCTCCAACAACAAATCAGCCAGCGTGCGCGGTTCATCGCTGGTGGCGGATTCCCGCATCAGCGAATTGCACTGTTCAATCTCATCCGGCGTAACCAGCCCGCTCTCCACCACAATCGAACCCAACATGGTCTCAAACCCGCCGGTCGACGATTCGCTGGTGGAGGTTTCACTTGCCGCCGTCAGCGGCTTGACCCGTCCCGTAGAGGATTCAGACTCTGCCCCCGCGCCGCTGCTAAGACCGGCGGGCGGCGTGGATTCATCGCTCGTGTCCGCCAATTTCAGAACTCGTCCGGCTTCAGAGCCCGACGGCGGAGGGTTGGATTGGGGCTTGGAGTCAGACACGGTCGGCTTTTGCGTTCGCGATGATCCTGAACCTACTGTCGAATATGCCGACTCGCCGTCCGTTGTCAAGGATTGATTTGGCCGGCGAGCATTTGTTCGTGTCATCGGCATGGCTTGCGATTGGCTTTGAAAGGCCTCTGAAGCGACCCCAAAATCCGCTTTTCTCCGGCTCCAACACCCTGCCCCACACTGGCGGCCATGGCCGTGGAACCTTCTATAGTGTTACGGCTGCCGAACACCGGCGGTTGCCCACACTCGCTCAACCTTCCGTGTTTGATGCCGCCACCCGGCGTGCGGGACCGATAAACTTCAACATCGCCCCATTGTCACATCGGGGCGTCTCCGCATTCCGCCGTCCCGCTCGTGAGTCCCTTGATGCTTCTCCAGCAAGTTCCCCAGCGGATACTGCTCATTCGGCCCAGTGCCCTGGGAGATGTCTGCCGCACCGTGGGTGTGCTTGCCAGCCTTCGCCAGGCATTTCCAAATGCCGCCATCGATTGGATTGTGCAGGATGATTTTGCCCCCGCAGTGCAGGCCCACCCCGCCGTGGATGAAATCATCGGCTTCCCACGTTCGCACTTCACCAAACTAGGCAAAGGCCCCGGTTCACTTCTTGCCATGCTCGGCTGGCTCCGCAGCCTGCGAAAAAAACATTACGACCTCGTACTGGATTGCCAGGGTTTGGCCCGCAGCGGCATGATGACCTTCGTCACCGGAGCAAAAACCCGTATCGGCCAGCGATCCGCCCGTGAATTCGCATGGCTCGCCTACAACCAGCGCGCACCAAAAGACAAATCCACCCTGCTTCCGCCGCACACCGTGGATCAAATGTTTCTCCTGATAGAGCACCTGGGCATTCCAGTCATCCGCGATATGCGCTTATTCGTTGAACAAACCCACGCATCATGGTGGGATCAGCAACGAGAGAACCTTGGCATTGCCAGTGGCCCCTACGCCGTGCTCGCACCCACAAGCCGTTGGCTAAGCAAGCGCTGGCCGATTGATCGCTTTGCGCAATTGATCGAACCCTTGCTCCAGCGCGGCTTCACCGGCGTGGTCGTCATCGGTTCACCCAGCGAGGCATCGCAAGTACAACCCCTGTTTTCCGGTCACGATGGCGGCCGCGCACCCCTCATCAATCTTGTCGGCAAAACCGGCATCGGCCAGACCATGGCCGTCCTCGCCGGCGCAGGCATCATCATCGCCAACGATTCCGCACCGCTACACATCGCCGTCGGCTTCGATCGCCCTTGCGTCGGCTTGTTCGGCCCGACCGAACCCGCCATCGTCGGTCCGTATCAACGCAACGACGCCGTCGTTCGCGGCTACCACCCCGGCCCCGGCGAAAAAATCCACTTCAAAGATGCCAAACTCGGCGATTCGCTCATGCGTTTCATCAGCACCGCCACTGTCATCCAAGCCATTGATCGACAACTCGCCATGCGCCGCGATCTGCCGCGCACCGACGCCAAGTCGCGCCCCGCCAATGCGCCCGTGGAGGCCGGTTCGTGAATCGCCCGACACCGCTGTGGCTCGCCAGCCGCTCGCCCCGGCGAAAACAAATGTTGGAAGACGCCGGCTTTGACGTCCAAATCCATCCGCCGGATTTCGATGATGGCAAACTCCAACGCGGCAACGTCACACCCCGCGAATGGGTCAAAGCCCTGGCCTGTCTGAAAGCCCGAAGAGTGTGGAACCTGCTGCGCACCGCTGGAAACAAAACCGGCATCGTGCTCGGTGCCGACACCATGTGCGCCATGGACGATCAAACCCTCGGCCAGCCGCGCGATGCCGATGATGCCCGCCGCATGTTGCAGCTCCTTCGCAACGCCGAACACGAAACCATCACCGGCGTCTGCCTCATCTCTCTGAACAGTGGCCGCCACTCCTGCTTCAGCGATGCCGCCCACGTTCACGTCGGCGCAATCTCCGAAACCCAGATCGAACAATACATCGTTTCCCAGGAATGGCGCGGCAAAGCCGGTGCGTACAATCTCTCCGAACGCATCGCCGCCGGTTGGCCCATCCAATGCGTCGGCGATCCGACCACCGTAATGGGCCTGCCGATGAAACGAATAATGTCCTTTCGCTTCTTCATCTTGGACTAGAAACAGTGGCATGGGCATTCTGCCTGTGCAAGGTCATGCGGGCAAAATGAACTCACCGTTCCTCATAAACCTCTAAAATCGGTTGACCTTGCTTCTCGCCGCCACTCACCTTCAACCCATCTGGACCATCGCCGCCGCATTCCTCATCGCAGCATGGATCGTGTGGTATTGGATTCGGCTGGGCAGCTCCGCCGTTCCGCCCAGCCGCCGCAAGATCCGCCGCCTCTCGCTGGCGCTCATGCTGCTCTCCCTGCCTCCATTCGTGCGCGCGTTGAGTTTTCTTGATCCGCAAACGCAAAAGCAGGAATACGTCGTTACCTGGTCCGTGGCGTTCGTCATGGCACTGCTTGTCATGTCCACCGCCGGTCTGGACGCCTTGAACACCCTCCGTCTCATGCGACGCCAATCCGCAGATGAACTTCGTGAAGCCGCCGCCGACCTCACCCGCGCCGTCCAGAATCGCAAATCACAGCAGCGCATCCGCTCACACCACTCCCGCAACGGCGAGGCAAAATCATGAGCGGCCCCCTGCCGGATTTTCTCCTGCCCATCACTGCCCCCGCTTCGCGGCTCTATGGCCTGGCCGTCGCAAGGCGCAACGCTCGCTTCGATCAAGGCATCGGTGTCCAATCCATTGATCGCCCTGTCGTTTCCGTAGGCAACATCACCACCGGCGGCACCGGCAAAACTCCGATGGTCGCATGGATCGCCGAGCAATTGCTCGCGGCAGGTCATCATCCGGCCATCGCCATGCGCGGCTACAAATCAAAGCCCGGCCAAACAAGCGATGAACAAGCCGAATACACCCAGCGATTGCCGAATGTGCCTGTGATCGCAAATCCCGACCGCACAACCGCATTGCAAGCGTTTCTACCATCCCACCCAGAAATCGATTGCATATTGCTGGACGACGGTTTTCAACATCGGCAACTGAAGCGCGATCTTGATCTGGTGCTGATCGACGCAACCGCAAACACCTTCATGGATCGCCTCCTGCCTGCCGGAAACTTGCGCGAACCGCTGAAGAGCCTGCGCAGAGCCGATGCGGTAATCGTCACACACGCAGACCCCGACGATTCCTCTCAAATCTCAAATCTCAAATCTCAAATCGAAGCACATCACGGCAGCCCGCCTCTCGCGTTTTCACAACACACTTGGACCCACCTCGAAATCCTCGCCACTGCAAACAATCCACAACGCCATGAATTAAATTGGCTGCGCGGCAAACATACCCTCACCATGCTCGGCGTCGGCAATCCGCAATCCATCATCACCCAACTTGAAAACGCCGATGCAAACGTCGCTGTCAATATTCCCTGTGCGGACCACGAACTCTTCGATCGCGCCAAAGTCGCTGTCGCTCGCGGCCTTTGCACCGGTTGCGATGCCATGGTCGTCACCGCAAAGGACTGGGTGAAGCTTCGTGATCTGATTGACTGGTCGGTCTGGCCCGTCCCAATCGTTGTCCCCCAACTCGCAATCGACGTATTTGAAGGCGCCTCCGCCCTCCGCAATCTCCTTCTCACCACCGTACGCAACCGCGCGGCCGCCAATCCAACACGCTAAACTGGTGGCGTACAAAACACCGGTTTCCACGCTTCCGCCACCATGCCCACGCTCCTCCATCGCCTCCGCACTTACAAACCCTTCACCGCCATGGTGATCGGCGATTTCATGCTTGATCAGCATGTCTACGGTGCAGCCGAACGCTTGAGCCCGGACGCCCCGGTGCCCGTCCTCAACGTCAGCCGTTCAGAAGATCGCCCCGGCGGCGCATCCAACGTCTCGCTTTGCTTGCACGGTTTGAAAGCCAGCGTCTGCTGCTTCGGCGTCATCGGCGCTGATGATGCCGGCGAGAACCTTCGCCGCAAATTGATAGATGCCGGTTGCGATGTCGCCGGCCTCATCGTCGATTCATCGCGCCCCACAACCGTCAAGCGCAGTCTCATCGGTCTGGCCCAGCATCGCCACCCGCAGAAAATGTTCCGCATGGATCTGGAATCCCGCGAACCGCTCTCGCCTCAAATGCGCGATCGCCTTCTGAAGTTGATCGAATCCCGCCTTGCAAAAGTCGATGTCGTGGTACTTGAAGATTACAACAAGGGCGTCTGTTCCACGGAATTGTGCGCCCACCTCATCAAGTTGTGCCGCATCGCCAGCAAGCCGTTGCTGGTCGATCCCGCCGCCATCGAAGACTACTCCAAGTATCGCGGTGCAACCTGCATTACGCCCAACCGCTCCGAAGCAGAACTCGCCACCGGCCTTGATACACCCATCGACGCCACGGAACTCCACAACGCCGGCCTCGCCACCAAATTACTCAACGAACTTGACCTCGATGCCGTCGTGCTCACTCTAGATAAACACGGTGCGCTTCTGGAAGAACGCGGCGGCAAACCAATCCTCGTTCCCACCGTCGCCCGGCAGGTGTACGACGTCACCGGCGCAGGTGATATGGTGCTCGCCGCCCTTGCCGGCGCTCGCGCCAACGGCCTGAATTGGCTCGAATCCGTCAAGTTCGCCAACATCGCCGCCGGGCTGGAAGTCCAGGTCTTCGGCGCACTGCCCATTCCCTATTCGCAGGTTCAGCGCGAAGTTATGGCTCAAACCCTTGGACTCGATGGCAAACAGCGCGATCGTGAATCGCTTCTCGTTGAACTCGCCGTTCACCGCGAAGCCGGCCGCAAGATCATCCTCACCAACGGCTGCTTTGATGTCATTCACGCCGGCCACGTTGCCTACCTTCGTGAAGCAAAAAAACTCGGCGACGTCCTGGTAGTGGCGATCAATTGCGATGAACAGGTCCTCGCCCAGAAAGGCGAAGGCCGCCCCATCTACAGCGCCGCTGAACGCGCGGAAATCCTTGCCGAACTGCAATGCGTCTCATACGTGACCGTCTTTGATGAACCCACCGCACACGAACTGATCCGTGCGGTGCAACCGGATGTCTACGCCAAGGGTGGCGATTACCGTCCCGATGAAATCAACGAACACGATCTGCTCCGGACCATGAAGATCGAAGTTCGCGTGCTGGCACATCGGCCCGGTCTCGGCAGCCGCCACGTCATCCAAAAACTGCGCGGCCAGCCACCCATCGCAAATCGCCAATCCTAAGTCTCATGATCCACGTCGCCGTCCTCCTCAAGCCCTATCATGATCTGATTCTGCGGGGTCAGAAAACGGTCGAATGTCGGCTCACAAAAGATGCCCGCGATCCCTTCGAAAATGTCGAGCCCGGCGATCGCATTTATTTCAAAATCTCCTCCGGCCCGTTCGCCGCAACCGCAATCGTCGATCACGTGCTCTTTGAATCCAACCTCACACCAAGGCGCGTCAACGAGATCCGCCGCGATTACAACGACCAGATTTGCGGCGAACCAAAATTCTGGAACTGGAAACGCGATGCCCGTTTCTGCACCCTCATCTGGCTCAAGGACATCGCTCCGATCGACACCGGCCCGCAAATCCGCCCGCTCCAAGGCGTCGCATGGCTGACACTCGATGAAGACCCTGCATGGCGAAAGGTCGAAAACCGCAACGGCTCTGCGGCTCGCCCCAAATCATCTGCCAAACTCCCACCCACCAAACAATCATCATTCGCAATCGCCGTGACCGATGGCAACGTTCGTAACAATTCCTTGTACGTCACTTCAGTAGCAGATCGCTTCCCACAAACAGCCTTCGGCGGCCGCACAAAATCTCTTGCCGGCAAACCCATCACACTCGTTCTCCGAGATGGCCCCACCGTCCAAACCGATATCGTCGGCCCGCGCAACATGCTTCGCAGCCGCGTCTGGGGATCGTGGTTCCGCAAGCATGGCGTCAAACGCGGCGACCACGTCGTCTTCACACCCATGGATGAAACCACGTTTCTCGTGGGCCTGACACGTGCTTGAGACCGCCGCAGCGCACATCCACGCGCGCCACGATATCTTCTAAACATCCTCCCCGCATGACGTCCACCGCTTTCAATCCCGCTTCGCCCAAGCCCGTGCTCGGCTTCATGCTGCTCGGAGGCCCGCTCTCCGGCGCGCTCGTCAGAGACATCCGCCTCGCCAACGAATGCGCCCGCCGCGGCTATCAGGTCCACGTCTGGTGGATGATGGACAAAACCAAATCCGCCCCGCTCTCACCAGAAATCCACCAGCACTGGCTCTTTCACGGTTTGCGATACTGGGGGTCACACTTTCGTGGCGGGACCGAATTCATCGGCCGTTGCCTCCACGCATGTTTTACAGACAAAATTCGCGCACACACCGTCCAAACCCATCCGCGCATTCAGCGGCGAGTCATGGAAAACGTCATGCACTGCATCTGCGATGGCGTGGAAAAAGATAACGCCGTCGTTCGCCGCTTCGCGCGCCAACTCAACAAGTCCGGCGTCACGCACCTGCTCCCCATGTTGGAAATGCTCTGCCCGTGGATCCCCGCCGTGCGCCCGCTGGTCGATCACTCGCTCCAATACCTCGTCACTTTCCAGGGCTATGAGTTGTATTCCACCTACGCGCGCTCCATCGATCGCGAACAAGACCTCTACAAACGACTGGTGCAAACCGTCTACGAATCCGATTGGCCCGCCATCGCCGTCAGTCAGGATTACGCCGAGCGCGTCACCGAAGAAGTCGGCGTCCCCGCTGATAAACTCGTCGCCATTCCACCCGGCGTACCCGCCGCCACCAAAATGGAAGTCAGCAAGGCCCGCGGCCTCATTCGCAGTCGCTTCGGCCCCTATCGCCCAGATCTGCCCCTCATCACCTACCTCGGCCGCCGCGATACGGAAAAAGGCATTGATCTCCTGCTCTACGCCGTCAGTATTCTCCGCCATCGCGGCCTGCAGTTTCAACTGGCCATCTGCGGCCCAACGCTCTGGGGCAATCACTACTCACTCGTCTGCGAACAAATCGCAGAGGAACTCCGCCTCGGCGATTCCGTCATGTGGCGGCGATTCGTCCCCGACGATGTCCGCTCCGCACTCTTCAGCGCCTCCCACTGCGTCGTCTACCCCTCAATCCATCGCGAACCCTTCGGCATGGTCGCCGCAGAGTGCGTCGCCCACGGCACCCCCGCCATCGTCCCCGACTACGGCGGCGTCGCCAGCGCCATCGAAGCCAACGGCGAAGTCGCAGGCCTCCGCTTCAAAGTATGGAACTCCGGCGACCTCGCAGACCAGATCGAACGACTCCTCAAAGACCAACCCCTGCACCAGAAGCTCTCCGAAGCCGGCCCGCGCGTCGCAGAGTATTTCTCAATCGAGCATCTCGCCGATCGCGTGTTGGCGCATGTGGGACTGAAATAAATACCTGTTTTTTCTCCATGCGCATCCTCCTCACCAACGACGACGGCCTCGACGCTCCCGGCATTGAAGCCCTTCACGCTGCTCTCATCGCCAAACCCGCGCTCGGCGAACTCCTCGCCATCGCGCCGCGCACCGTCCAATCCGCCACCAGCCATGGCATCACGTTTCACGCCCCGCTCATGTGCGAGGAAGTCGCCGTCAACGATCGCATGACCGGCATCGCCGTCGAAGGCCGTCCAGCCGATTGCGTAAAAGTCGCGCTCCGCGCCATCTGGCAGGAAAAGTTCGGTCCCAATTCCCTGCCTGATCTCACCATCTCTGGCATGAACAGCGGCGCCAACGTCGGCATAAACATCATCTACTCCGGCACCGTCGCCGCCGCCGTGGAGTCCGCCTTCCTCGGCGTGCCCGCCATCGCCGTCAGCTTGCACATCGGCGATGGCCCCACCACCCGCTACGGCCGCGCAGCATGGATCGCACGCCAGGTCATCGACCGCATTCTCAAATATCCTCTCGATCGCCACAGCGTCATCAACGTGAACATCCCGCGCACCAACAGCGATGATGCCCCAATGCCGCCCATTCGTGTTGTCGAAATGAACTCCGCTGCAGGCACCGATGGCTACGAACGCCGCGTCAGCCCCGGCGGGCAGGTCTACTACTGGTCCAACGGCAGTGGCATGGTCTTCACCCACACCGCCCCGCAATCAGACGTCGAAGCCCTCATGGATAAGTTCGTCACTGTCACACCCCTCACCTACGCACTGACGGATCATGCCCGCCTGCAAACCTGGAAAGAACGATTGGGCGGTTAGCCGGACTTCTCCTCATCCTCCCCCATCAGCGCCCGCCGATTCAATATCACCCGAATCAGCACATTCAGCGTCTTTCCATCCTTCACCTGCTTCAACTGCTCGCCCTCCGCTCGCCAGCGAAACAGACTCGCAAGTATCGCATCATCCACGCGCCGATCGCCGGAACTTCTCAACAACTTCGCGTCCACCGGTACGCCATCCTTGCCAAAATCAATCTGGCACAAAGGATTACCCGCCGCCGTCGTCAGCATCGTCAGCAGCGTGATCTCCGGCCTGCGCGGTTTCAGTTGCAGCCCTTGCCGCGCCAGCGGCTTGCCCAACTGCCATTGTTCCGGCGGCACATCGATCAGCGACGTCGGCGATGATTCCTTGTCCGATGGATCGCCAACCTCGCGCGGCGCATCCTGCGGTTGTGGAGCCAATCGTTCCTTCTTCTCCGCCGCTGCCTTTGCTTCTAGTTGCGCTTTTGATTGCGGCTGTGCCGGCGATGCCTCCGCAGCAATCGCCTCCGGCGTTTCCGGCGTCGTCTGCGCGCTGTCCTCCAACGCCTTCTGAATCTTTTCCCAGATTTCCTTGATCGCCTCCGTCAACTTCTGCATTTCCGGCGATTCAATCTTTTCCACCATCGGCTCTTCCATCGGCCCCGGTTCCTCACCCGGCTTCTTCTCACCAATCACCTCTTCAACAGGCGATGGCGGCAACTGCTCTTGAGCAGGTTGAGCGACAGACGGCTTGGATTCCTCCCGCGCCGGCGACGCCTCCATTTCCGGCTGCGGCTCCTGCGCCGGCGATGGCTCCGGCTGCTCCTCCGCCTTCACTGTCTCTTCCGGTTGTTGCTCCTCCATCGGCGGTGCGGCGGCCACAGGCTCATCCACAAACGCCGCCTGCTGCACCACATTCTTCTCCGCCAATTGCGGCTGCTCCTCCCTGTACCCAAGCCATGTCTTTGAGGCCGGTGTCGGCGCATCAATCCCCACTTCCACTTCCTTATCCTTCGCTTCCTCTGGTGGCGGAGGAGGTGGTGGTGGCGGCGGGACCACGGCAACCTCCGGCTCCGGTGGCAGTGGCGGCAGCATCACCACTTCATCAATCTGCTGACTGCGGTTCATCCCCTGATCCCGCACCGTCGTCGCTTCAATCGCCATCGGCAGTGTGATCAACAACCCCGCGTGCGTCAGCAGAGACGCCGTGAATGCAAGTATCGGCAATCCGTTGCGGGGCTTTCGCATGGTCGCTTTCCAACTACTCCAACCGCGCCAATCACGCTTCCGTCGAGGCTGGCGCTTCGTCCTCGCCAGAATCAGCAATGCGCGCCGCGGCCATCAACTTGTCGCCTTCCTTCAGGTTCACCACGCGCACTCCCTGCGTGTTGCGACCGATCTGGCTGATGGAACTCGCCGCCACCCGCACCAGCATCCCGCCCTGGCTGATGAACATCACACTGTCATTCTCTCGAACGCACCGCACCGCCACCACCTTGCCATTGCGTTCGGTCGTCTTGATATCAATGCGGCCCTTCCCGCCACGGCTCTGCGGCCGCGTCGTGCCGTCTTCCTGCTGCACCAGATATTCACTCAACGAAGTGCGCTTGCCGTAACCGTTCTCGCACACCGTCAACAGGTCCGCATCATCCGCCGCACAAATCAACCCAACCACCGTATCGCCTTCACCCAGTTCAATTCCCTTCACGCCTGCCGCGTTGCGGCCCATCACGCGCGCATCGTTTTCATCGAATCGGATCGACATCCCACCCGCCGTCGCCAGCAGTACGTGATTGCTGCCCGTCGTGTGAACCACATCAATCAGCGTATCGCCCTCATTCAGATTGATCGCAATGATGCCGGAGCGATTCACATTGCGATAATCCTTCAGCGAACTTCGTTTCACCTTGCCCGATGCCGTCGCAAAGAACAGGTAGTCCTCGCTCCGCTCAAAATCCTGAATGTTCAGGAACGCCAGCACCCGCTCGTCCGGCCGCAGGTCAATCAAGTTCACAATCGCCCGCCCCTTGGCCGTGCGGTTCATCTCCGGGATCTGATACACCTTCATCCGGAAAACTCGCCCCGTGTTCGTAAAGCACAGCAGATCATCATGCGTCGAAGCGACAAACAAATGCTCGATGAAATCATCATCCTTGGTGTCTGATCCTATGATCCCGCGCCCGCCACGGCCTTGCTCACGATACAGCTCAATCGGCGATCGTTTCGCATAACCCTGGTGCGAGATCGTCACCGCCACCGTGTGCTCGGTGATCAGATCGCCTGTCTCAAACGTATCCGCCTCGCTGTCTTCAATCTGCGTCAGCCGTGGCGTGCCAAACTTCTCACGCATCTCAATCGCGTCTTCACGAATGATGTCCAGCACCAGCCGCTCATCCGCAAGAATGCGCTCATAGCCTTCAATTTCATCCACCAGCGCCGTGTAATCCGCCACCAGTTTCTCGATTTCCAATCCCACCAGCTGAATCAGCCGCAACCCGCCGATCGCCTCCGCCTGCACATGCGTCAATTCCACCCCGCCATCGGCTTGTGCATACCCCAGCAGCCGCTTCGGCAGTTTCGGCGCATGCGGATGATTCGCCGGAATGCTGAACCGCCTCGCCATCAACTTCTCAATCGCTTCTTCGCGCGTCTTGCTGCCGCGAATCAGCGCAATCACCTCATCAATGTCGCACACCGCATAGATCAATCCTTCCAACTTGTGCGCACTCTTCTTGGCTTCCCGCAGCAGGAACTCGGTCCGTCGGCGGATTACTTCCTTGCGATGATCGATGTAACTCTGAATGATCTGCTTCAGACTCAACGTCTTCGGCCGATGATTCAACAGCGCAATGTTGATGATGGAAAACGTCGATTGCAGCGGTGTGAATTCATACAACTGCTTTTCAACCACCGCCGGATCTGCCCCTCGCTTCAAATAAACAACAATGCGAGTGCGATGCGACTTGCCCGAGAAATTCTTCACATCGCTGATATCCGGAATGCGGCCATCTTTCGCCGCTTCCACAATCTTCTCAATAAGATTGATCTGCACCAGTTGGTATGGAATCTCATCGATGATGATGTTCGTGCGGTTGCCCACTTCCTCAAAGTGAACCTTGCCGCGCACACTCACCTTGCCGCGACCCGTGGCGTACGCCTCCGCAATGCCCCGCCGCCCCTGGATAATCCCGCCCGTCGGAAAATCCGGCCCCGGAACAATCTCCATCAACTTCTCAAACGAGATGTTCGGGTCCTCAATAATCGCCACGATCGCATCACAAATTTCCGTCGGGTTATGTGGCGGAATGCTGCACGCCATGCCCACCGCAATCCCGCTCGATCCATTGATCAGCAAGTTCGGAAACTTCGCCGGCAGCACCGTCGGCTCCTGCCGCGTGCCGTCGTAATTGTCCTTGAAATCCACCGTCTCCAACTTGATGTCCTGCAGCAGCGCCACCGATGCATTCGTCATCCGCGCCTCGGTGTACCGCATCGCCGCCGGCGGGTCGCCATCGATCGAACCAAAGTTCCCCTGCTTGTCCACCGTCAGCACGCGCATCTTCCAATCCTGGCCCATGTTGACCAACGTTGGATAGATCACGGATTCGCCGTGCGGGTGGTAGTTACCTGAAGTATCGCCTGCGATCTTTGCGCACTTTCGGAACGGTCTGCCCGGCGTCAGATTCAAATCATTCATCGCCACCAGGATGCGCCGCTGCGATGGCTTCAATCCATCCCGCACGTCCGGCAACGCACGATCCATGATCGTGGACATCGCATACGTCAAATAACTGTCGTGCAGTTCACGTTCAATCTGCTGATCAACAATATTGCCTGCATCATCAGGCGATGGACCAGTTGGAGGAGCCGGTGGAACTGGAGGAATCGTTGGTGTTTCGGGCATGGTTTTCCGATGGTTTCGAGCCGGTTTTGAACCTGTTTTTCGTGGGCTGGATTATAGGCGAAGGACCGCGCTTTCACACGTTTTCGCCTCACCAAAATCACGCCAAAAACCCCGCAAAAACCGCCGCAGAATTATGCATTCGCTACACTCCGCCCTCACATGCCAAATACTTCCTCCACCGGCGCTTCGGCATCCCCTTCAACGCTGGAAGCCGCTCTGAAAATGTTCCGCTACCTCGGCATGCTCGGCTTCCTCGGCGGACTGGCCGCGCTCGCTTCCATGTGGGCCTTCGGACCAACACCCGCC
>CAZWJR010000004.1:0-35665 GCA_964634655.1 uncultured Isosphaeraceae bacterium
TTTTGAGCCGGATCAGGTAAGGGAGGCTGTCTCGCCGGGCGGTGATTGGTTCGCCCGCCAACCAACGCTCCACATCTTGCTGCAGATCCGTAACGGTTTGATAGCGCCGCTCGGGTTCTTTCGCCAGCGCGCGCAGGACGATCGTATCAATGTCTTGATCAATTACACGGCTTCCAGAAGTGGGGCGGACCAGAGTTGAAGGCGCACGTGGCGGGGTTTGGCAGATGGTCTGAAACATCTTGACCAGGATCAGGCTCATTGGGTACGGATAGGTTCCCGTGAGCATTTCAAACAGAATGATGCCCAGAGAGTAGATATCGCTGCGCATGTCAATGAGGGTGGGATCACCCTTGGTCTGTTCCGGAGAAGCGTACGCCAGCGTTCCCATGAACTGGCTGGTGAGCGTAAACGGCGTGTCGCCCTGCATGGCGATCACGCCGGCAGATTTGGCCAGGCCGAAGTCCACCACGTGCGGTTGACCGGCGGAATCAACGAGAATGTTGCCGGGTTTGAGATCACGATGGATGACGCCTTTCTGGTGTGCGTAACTCACGCCTGAACAGATGGTCGCAAACAGCCGCAGTTTGTCAGCGACAGAGAGCGAAGGGGCAACAGTTCGCAGATGCTCATCCAGCGGATGGCCGTGGATGTATTCCATGGCGAAGAAGTAGCGTTCCGTTTCACCGCTACCGGGAGCAAGGCCGCTGTCGTAAATCGTGACGATGTTGGGATGTCGCAGACTTGCAGCAAGATTGACTTCACGTTCAAAGCGGTGCTTCTGCCGCTCCGTGGCGGAGTGTTCGTGTGGCAGTAGTTTCACCGCGACCGTGCGATTGGTGGATTTCTGCACCGCTTTGTACACGATGCCCTGCGCCCCGCTGTGGATGCGAGAGAGAATCTGGTATCCCTCAATGGAGGGCAGCAGCTCGGCGGCGTTTGATCTTGCCGTGCCATCGCTGCGGCTGGAGGTGAGGGCTGATGTGTCGATGTGCGGCTGCGGCGATGGAAGATCAATGGGAGAACGTGCAGACTCGACTCGTTTGCGACATGAGGGACATCCGCGAAGATGAACTGTCGCCTGTTTCAACTCATGCGCGGGCAATGACCCGGACACGAATTGGGCAATCTGAGAATCGCGCAGACAAACAGCCATGCGACCCTTCCTTCAGCGAATAATGCAAACACCGAGGATACCGGCCGGTCTCATGCGTGCCAAATTCGGTGACAAGGGCTTACGACTTCCAACGCTCAAATTCCGCAATCAGTTTGTCGAACACGATGTCCGCCTCGCCAGATGCGCTGATTACCAAATGCCGCTGCGGACTCTTCTTGGCTTGATCGAGATAGCCCTGCCGGACGCGGCTTTGGTAGTCGAGCCCTCGCAGTTCCAGTCGATCGGCGAAGAGGGAGGGGTGAGCGGCGGTGGAAGCGGCCTTGCGGTCTTTTGCGCCGCCGGCCATGCGTCGTGCGGCGGTGACTTCGTCTACATCAAAGATGACGACGAGATCGGGCTGATTCTCGCCCACTGCAACCTCCGCCACTTTGTGAATCTCATCCAACGGCAGACCGCTGGCCGCTCCCTGATAGGCAAGCGTAGAACTGACGAAGCGATCTGCGAGGACGAGTTCACGGCGGGAAAGCGCGGGGCGGATGATTTGTTCAACGAGTTGAGCACGGCTGGCCATGTAGAGGAGCATTTCGCAGCGGAGGCTCATTTCAGAAGCGGGATCGAGGAGGATTTTGCGGATTTGTTCGCCGATGGAAGTGCCGCCGGGCTCGCGGACTTCGCTTACCTTGAGACCGTGTTCGCGGACATGGTCGGCGAAGCGGCGGAATTGCGTGGACTTCCCGGAGCCATCGGGGCCGTCGAAGACGACAAATTTGCCTGCAAGCGAGTTGATCCAATCGGGCGATGACATGAAGCGGCATGATGGCAAGGACGGGTGCAAAAGTCCATGAGTCGGTCGGCAGGAGTTAGCAGCCCAAGGTCAATGGAATTGCTTGGGTGCTACTATTTCGCTGATGCGCATCGAGGTACGCGATGAATACCGCAGACGGGTTGGCCGGATTCATGTGGATCCGGTCCAGCGGCCAACTCTCGTGATGACGGAGAGCAAAACCGGGGGGACGGGCGCGCCAACGGCGGGAGCGGGCGATCCGCCACGGGAAGTGTTTCTGAAGTGGGACAGTGCCCTGGATGATGCGGGGCAACTGCGACGGTGCGTGGTCTGCGGCAGGGCGGATTTGTTTCGTGAAAAGGCGTTTCCGCAAGTCACGGCATTGGTGGTGGTGCTGGCGTTTGTGGGCGCCGTCGTCGGTACGTTTGGTTTGGCGACGGATTTGCCGGTGCTGATTCTCATGGCTGGCGTTCTGGTGCTGGATGTTGCGATTCTGGTGTTTTCACGTCGGCGGCTGGTGTGTTACGCCTGCCGCAGTTCGTATCACAATCTGCCGATTGCGCGATATCATCGGGATTGGGATCGATCGAAGGCGGATCGCTACCCGCAGAAAGCAATCAGCGATCAGCGCGCAGCGATCAGCAGCGAGAATGTGGAATTCAACCGCACGAAAGCGTCTGCGTGAATTTCGGTTGGCTTGAAAGTGTTCTGCCGAATTGTTCTGACCTCTGACCTCTGACCTCTGGCTTCTGGCTTCTCTCCCATGATTGCGAAAACGATGATTCTGTTCGGCGGAGGCGGGCACGCGGCGGTGGCGACGGAGAGCGCACGGGCCGCCGGTTACGTCGTGCTGGGGTATTTGGCGGATTCCGAAGATGGTGTGGCGGATGCTTCAAAAACGGACATGCCGGAAATCATGGGGTTGAAACGTTTGGGTGCAATTGCGGAACTGCCTGCGGTGCTGGCAATACATCGGCATGCAAACTTTCATGCAGCGATCGGCGATCCGGTGTTGCGTGAAAAATGGATGGGTCTGCTTGAGACCTTGCCGTTTCCGCCGGTGATTCATCCGACGGCGGCGGTCTCGACATCAGCGAAAATTCAAGACGGAGCGTTCATCGGCCCCAACGCGGTCGTGAATGCCCGGGCGACGATCGGCAGGGGCGTGATCGTGAACAGCGGGGCGATCGTTGAACACGATTGCACACTGGAGCAGTATTGCCACGTTGCTCCGGGCAGTGTGCTTTCCGGAGGGGTGCGTGTGGGGCAGAAAACGCTCATCGGCGCTGGGGCAACGGTGATTCCTGGTGTAAAGATTGGATCAGGCTGCACGCTGGGGGCTGGTGCGGTGGCCATTGCGGATATTCCCGATGGCGCGACAGCCACTGGTGTACCGGCTAGGGTCGTGTGAATTTCACCCCAGTTGGGCTTGGGGTCAGTTGAACCGGCGCGGATCGCCAGCATGTCGGTTCACAACCCCGTCGCCCAGATGACAGACCATGCGGCGGCCCATATTACGATGATCATCAGGACAGCCGCACCGGTGAACGTGGCGGCATCGCGCGGTTTGAGACGGAAGAGCGAGATCGACAAGCCCCAGAAGACGATCAGTTGCACAATCGTTTCAACGATCCATTCCAATCCTGCAGGCGGCAGTGAAATGATGGTGACCAACCGTGTGATGAGGACCATGCTAAGCAATCGCATCGCGCCAAGTTTGAGATCGTCAACGGTCTTACCGGTTTTTCGACCGAGCATCGATGCCAGAAACATGAGTGCGCCCATGCCGCAAGCGGTGAACACGCCGACGAGCACGGCAGCGCGGAGCACGCCTTGAACGCTATCTAGGAAGGTGATGACCACCGCTTGTTTGTCCGCAGCGGCCTTGGCGGCGGCGATGGGAAAGAGGCCGGGCAGTTTGGCAAAGTAGCCGACAAGCAACATCAATCCACCGGCACAGGCAAGCACGGTGGGTAGCCAGAAATCGCCGTTGCCCGGACGTATGAGCGGTTGCGTTGCCTCGGCGGCGGCCTGGACTTCCGCAGCATCAATTTCGCCGACTTTTGTTTCGACGGCGCGCATTGTCTTGAGATCAAATCCGCAGCGAATGCAAACGAGTTGATCTGTGCCGCGCATGCTCGCGCCGCAGTTGGGGCAGACATCGAGAGTCTTGACGGAGGAGCGACCGGATGCGGGATCGGTGCCGGCGATAGGCTCAACGGCGAGGGGTTCAACATCGGAAGGTCGTGGGATGCCCTGGCCGGCCATACGGGGCTGGGCGGAATCATCCGGGGATGGCGGGGTTGATTCGATCGGGTAGTTTTCCGGCGGCTGGGTCATTGCGGCAGGGGCTCTCTCTGGTCGGACTGGTTGATTCTACGCCTGCTGCGGCCATTCGTGCATCAAACGATGAACTGGAGAGGCGGATGAAGGTTGCAAGGACTGGATTCGCGGGAACAATGAGGAACAATGGCGGGTTGGATCAAGTAGAACTGCTGCGATTTTGATCGCTGCACGAATTGAATTGGCATTCAACCGAACTTTTTTTCAGGAGATGACATGAAAACGCGAAACTTGGTTGGTCTGATAGGCTTGGGCGTGGTGGTTGGGCTTTCACTGGGCTTGGCGCCCCGGCAGGACTCCAAAATGAAAGCGGAGCAAAAGCCGGCTGCGGAAGCAAAAAGCGGATCGGTGAATTTCAACGTTGATTCGGTTCACTCTTCGGTCGTGTTCAAGATTTCACACATGGGTGTCTCCAACTTTTATGGAACGTTCAATGAGTTGAGTGGCTCGTATTCGTTGAATGAGGCGGATCCTTCCAAGTCACAGTTTGATTTTCAGGTGAAGGTGGACAGCGTGAACTCCCGAAACAGTAAACGCGATGGCCACCTGAAGAGTCCGGATTTCTTCAACGTGGCGGAGTTTCCCACCATTGCGTTTAAGAGCACGAAGGTTGAGCGCACCGGAGAAAAGCAGTTGAAAGTGACCGGCAATCTCTCAATGCACGGCGAGACGAAGCCGATTACGGTGGATATGAACATCTTCACCGCCAAGCAGACACAGCAGGGCTACAAGGGCGGTTTGGAAGCGACCTTCACAATCAAACGGACCGACTTCGGCATGGACACTTATGTGGCTGAAGGCGGTCTGGGTGACGAAGTGTCGCTGACGGTGGCGTTGGAAGCTGCAAGAAGCGAGTGAGAAGTTGATTTTGGATTTTGGATTTGCGATTTTGGATTGGTGGATACCCGCGATTGAGCATCGGCAGTCGCGGGTCGACAATCGCTAATCGCTGATCTCTGACCGCTCTCTGCCCATGCCTGAAGAAGCACGGATTGCCTTGCCTGTGTTGCTGGCGTCGCTGGTGACGACGGCGGCGATTCTACTGCTGGGTTGGACATTCGGGCGGCGAGGGGCTGTGGAGCAGCGCGGTCGCTGGGCACTGCCGCTGGCGCTTGGTTTGGGGTTCGCAGCGGCGTTTGCGGTCATCGCGCAATGGCGCGGAATTCAGTTGGCCGAGCGATGGCATTGGTTGTTGCCGATGGCGATGAGCGCGATGGTGTTGGGCATCATCACGGCGGTTTGGCGATCGTCATCAATCATTCAAATTACGGCGATTGCCCTAGTCATGTCGGCAGTGGGAGGGTTGTTGTTTCATCCCCCGCCAATCGTGGAGCAGCCGTGGATGTGGAAGGCGGGACTGGCGGCGTTGATTCTTGTGAGTTGGATGAACCTGGAGGGGTTGGCCGCCAGACGAGGTGGCGTTTCATTGCCGGTGTGTCTTGTGATTGTGTTCGGCGGATTGTCTTTTGTGCTGGTGGAGAGCAGGCAGGCGGGGTTTTCGCTGCTGGCAGCAGGCATGGCGGCGGCGCTGGGCGTGGCGGTGGTCTTTGCACTGCGGAATCGAAATTTGTGTCTTGCTTCGGGCGCGATGTTTGTCGTTGCGACGGTGTTCACAGGTTTGTTGGCCGTGGGCTGGTTGTACAGCGGCAGTGAGATCGGCGCGGCGCTATTCGTATTGATCCTGATTGCACCGGCGGCGATGTGGATTGGCGAGTTATCTATCGTGCGGCGGATGAAGCCTTGGCAGGCGATGATTGTTCGCGCGGCTGTCGTCGGCGCGCCCGTTTTGGTGGCGGCAGCATTGGCGATGCGCGCGATAGCCGGTGGTGATTCGGAGATGTGAAAACAATTGCGCTTAGGAGCCCGCCATGCAGGGGGGCCTACTTCGAAATCCGCTTCACGCCCGAACCGGGTTTTTCACCCTTCTTGATCGGCCGACCTTTGCGCGATCGCTTGGGCTTTTTGCCGCGCGTTTCCTGTCATCGCATGGCGCGGTTTGAAAGCGGTCGATCATCATCCACAGCAGGCTTAGCGGCGGCATTGCGAGCCTTGTTGGATGTTGTTCGCCGGACGGAACGAGGCGGTTCAAAGCCTTCCAGAGATTCTGCGTAGACCTCCACGCCGAGTTTGTCCATGACGGCACGCCAGCGGAGTTTCTCCTGATGATCTTCGGAGAGGAGTGTGAAGGATTCGCCAAAGCCGCCGCCGTGACCCGCCCGGCCGATGCGGTGGACGTATTCCTCTGGCGTGAGCGGGAGATCGTAATTGATAACGGTTTTTACAGCCGGAACATGCAGTCCGCGCGCTGCGACATCCGTGGCGACGAGCACGCGGGATTCGCCGTTGGTGAAGCGGGTGAGTGATCGGGTGCGCTGGGCCTGGCTCATATCACCATGGATCATGCCTGCGCCGATGCTGTTGTTTTGGAGTGCGGAATGCACCCAACCTACGCGGCGGCGGGTGCGGCAGAAGATGAGGACGCCTCGCCGATTATTCTGATTGATCGCATGCAGCAGCAGTGCGATCTTGTGTGCATCATCTACCGGAACCAAATGTTGCTTGACATGTTCCACGGGAGTGGAGTGTGGCTCGGCTTCCACGCGAAGCGGATCATGCAGGAACTGCTGGGCCAGTTCTTCGATCTCGGCAGGCATGGTGGCGGTGAACAGCAGCATCTGCCGGGGCTTGGGGATCATCTGGAGAATCTGGGTTATCTGCGGCAGGAAACCAAGATCGAGCATGCGGTCGGCTTCATCGATGACGACGTGCTTGACGAAAGCAAGGGAAAGGCGTTCGGCTTCCAGCAGTTCTCGGGCACGGCCGGGGGTGACGACGAGAATGTCGATGCCACGGGCTATGGCATCGGCCTGCGGGCCAATAGAAACCTTGCCATAGGCACAGGCGACGCGCAGGACGGAACCCTGGGTGATTGAGGAGGCCTCATCCGCAACTTGTTGAGCGAGTTCCCGCGTGGGGCAGATAACCAAGGCACGCAAACGGGTCGCGGGATCGACGGGGCGATTTTTCGCGGATTGCGGCGGTTTTTCACTGATGAGCCGGTGAGCGATCGGGACGATGAAGGCGGCGGTTTTGCCGGTGCCGGTCTGTGCCAGGCCGATGAGATCGCGGCCATCGAGCGCCGGTGGAATCGCCAGTGCCTGAATGGGGCGGGGGTGGAGGTAGCCGATGAGCGCGAGATTACGGGCGATGATCGGATGAAGGTTGAGATCTTCGAAGGGCAAGCGATTCTCCGGGGGAGCGAAAAATTGAATGGATGCACTGATAACAACACCTGTGCGGACAAACCAGAGCATATCCGCTTTGAGAAGAAGATTTTTTGGAAACCGGGAATTGACTTGAGTCGAACAGGGTCTACAGTGGAGATGAATATGTTTCGCGCTACATTTATCAACGACAAGCACCAGCAAAGCTGCCGCCCATACAGGCGGACAGGGCTGATGTCGTAGCGCACCCCCGGAAGGTTCAAACGCTAACGCCAACCGCCCTGTCAAAAAGACAGGGCGTTTTTTTTCGATGGTTCTCGCCCCCTGTTTGTGATTTGTTTCACCAGCCATTCAGCCAGCCGACCGATAGAAAGCGATCTTGAACAACATTTCGATTCTTCTGCCGATCTTGCGGAGGAATTTCGCGTAAGGATGAGTAAGGACGCCCAGCCATGTTCGTGATTAATCGAAAAAGCGTTGAACGTGCAGGGTGGCCGAGCGATCGAACCGCGAGCGCGGCTGGTTCGCGGTTGTGCAGTTCAGATTGTGATGGGTTCGGCACTTCTGAAAAGGGAGGAGTCTGACCATGAAACCGACGATCTCCAACGCGTTCAACGATGGATCAAGTGATATAACCGGCAGCACGCGACCGCAGGAAAGCGCCTGGGGTACGCGACTGCCGAAGGATGATGCCGCTGCCCCCGCGCCGGAACAAGTCAAAGGCAAGCGTGGCAGCAAGCGCAATCCGCGCCAGAGCCTGGCGGCTTCTCTCGCCGCTATGCAGGTGGACCTGCGCGAAACGGATTTTGGCTGGTCTCTGGATTTGAGCCCGATGTTGGCGATCGATGCGCTGCAAGGTTTAAAGTTGTCCGCGCCGGATGGTTCGTCTCTGCTGTACCTGGTGAGCATGGAACAATCAACGTGGCGCGATGGCGAAGCGGAAATGCCGATCAGCGAGATCGTTGAGCGGCTGGCAATAACCGTGGCACAATGCATCAGCAGCGATCAACTGGTGATGGATGAAGCGTCATTGCATCAATTGGTCAGCCTCTGCCAGCCTTCGCGGTTGGTGGCGGTGGCGGTGGAGGGGACGATTGATGAGCGCGATGCCAAGGCGATGACCAAGGCGATTGATGCCGGGCAATCGCCGCTGGTGGCGGAACTGCGGGCGATCGCAGCGATTGAAGTGCTGGGCGATCGAGCCGTGGTTCTGCACAGCCGTGAGAAGCAGGTCGCGCTGACGCTGGTGGCGGACAATTTCCGGCACTATCTGGCTGCGTTGAGCCACACCGTGGCCAGCAAATTTGACGCTCCGGAATACTGGCAGATTGAGCGGTTGTTGAGCCTGACGGGAATGCTGACGGTCCGGCCGATTGAGACGCAGCGGTTTTCGACTTCGATTGATGTTGGGATCAACACGAACAAGGAACGGTTCACGCAGCCGGCGGACCGGTCGCTGATTTACGATGTGCCGAGCAACACATGGCACGACGAACCGTGATGAACGGATAATGGGAGCGAGTTGGATACAGGCAACACGCCAGGACGCCCAGCCTGGCGTGTTGCGTTTTTGGCGTGGGATTTTGGGTAGGGTGGAAAGCGGAAAATGAGAAGTGCATTTGAGAGGCTGTCGGGAAATGTTGGAACCGCCGGGTGGAGTTCAGCGGATTCATTTGTGAGAACAACAAGTACGCGACGTATGGAGATGCGGCGCAGAGAGAAGATGGGAGACCAAGAGAACAGCCGATCCGTTTGGATCGGCTGTTGTTGTTTTCTGGGGAGTCATTGCGTCGGTGTGCGAGGCGTTTTGGGTTAACTCATCACCACTCCGGCCCGCCGGTGTACCTGCCATACACATCCGCCATCGCCTGCACCATTTCACCCAGTGTGCAGTTGGCGAGCGCGCCATCTACCAATGCGGGCATGACATTTTGATTGCCACGTGCTGCCTTGCGAATGGTGTCCAACGCGTTCTTCGCGCCGTCCGCGTTGCGATTTTTCTTGAACTTCGTCAGCCGATCGCACTGCTCGGTTTCCACTTTGTGATCAATTTGAAGGATCTCGACCTGGTGCTCTTCGTTGCCATCGGTGTAGGCGTTGACGCCGACGCTGATGCGGTCGCCCGCTTCCATTTCCTGGCCGAAGCGGTAACTGGCCTCGGCGATCGATCTGCGGAAGTAGCCCTTGTGAATGCCTTCCACCACGCCGCCCATGTCGTCGATGGTTTTGATGATGTCGTTGGCGTCTTTCTCCATTTGATCGGTGAGAGCTTCAACGAACCACGATCCGCCCAGTGGATCAACGGTGCGATGGACGCCGGTTTCATGGGCGAGAATCTGCTGGGTGCGCAATGCGACGCGCACGGCAGTCTCCGTGGGCAGGCCCAACGTTTCATCCATGGAATCAGTATGAAGCGACTGGCAGCCACCCAGCACACCCGCCATGGCCTGATAGGCGACGCGGATGATGTTGTTGAGCGGTTGCTGCTCCGTGAGCGAGCAACCGGCGGTCTGCACGTGGGTCCGCATGAGCCAACCGCGGGAGGACTTGGCCCCGTAACGTTCTTTCATGGCGTGAGCCCAGATTCGCCGGGCGGCCCGCAGTTTGCAGATTTCCTCAAAGAATTCGTTGTGGCTGTTGAAGAAGAACGAGAGGCGGGGGGCGAAAGCATCCGCATCCATGCCGCGCTTCAGGCACCATTCCACGTATTCCATGCCGTCACGGAGTGTGAAGGCGAGTTCCTGCGTAGCAGTGGAGCCAGCCTCCCGGATGTGGTAGCCGCTGATGGAAACACTGTTCCACTTCGGCACGTGTTTGGTCTGGAACTCAATTGTGTCCACAACCAGTTTCACGCTGGCTTCGGGCGGATAGATGAACTCGTTCTGTGAGTGAAACTCCTTGAGGATGTCGTTCTGCAGCGTGCCGCCGAGTTCGGTCCATGCGATACCGCGCTGCTTTGCCATCGCAAGGTACATGGCCCAGATGACGGCGGCAGGCCCGTTGATGGTTTGCGAAACGGTGACTTTATCGACGGGAATATCTGCATACAGGCGGTGCATGTCCTCAATGGTGCAGATCGCCACGCCGCAGCGGCCAACTTCGCCAGCGCTAAGTGGATCATCGCTGTCTCTTCCCATGAGGGTGGGCAGATCGAACGCGGTGGAGAGACCGGTGTTTGTGTTGCCGTGGCTGGCGTTTTCAAGGAGGTATTTGAAACGCTTGTTGGTGTCATCCGCAGAGCCAAAGCCGGCGAACTGCCTCATGGTCCACAAACGATCGCGGTACATGCCCTTGTGGATGCCGCGCGTGTAGGGGAATTGGCCGGGCTGATTGATGCGAGCGTGAGGATGGCTTGGGTTGGCGGGATCAACGGCGTTGACCTGCTCCGGGTCATAGACCGGATCGACAACGTAGCCGGAGATCGTGACAGCTTCCGGATCGGGCTTTGATGGGGCGACTTTGGCGGGAGCGGAATCGGTAGCCGGCAAAGGCTTCTTGTGCAGCGTGCTCATGGCGTAATGGTAGCGTGCCGGGCGGCTGCGAAACAGCAGTTTCTTGCCGCAAATCAGGGTGCGGCAGGAGCCGGATTACCGCCGGTGAACTTCAATGGCATATCTCGCAGCGGCTGCAAATGGCCATCCGGATCGACACGCAATTGCCCGGTTTCCAGCAGATAGCGAAGGATGGCGACCTGCAAATCGCGTGCGGCGGAATCGCGGCGATCACGAGCACGGGCAAGCGCGTTGGAGGCATCAGTGGCGTCACGGGTGGTGGCCCGATCCGGGGCGGCTTCAATGCTGTCCACCCGCTGCTGGCCGACCAGAACGCTTCGCTCTTGAATCTCCAGAGTGAAGCGAGCACGATCAATATCGCGCACGGCAGAGCGCACGTTGATCGTGGCAGAGTCACGCAGTTGATCAAAAGAGCGGCGTTGGCGTTCAAGGCGAATCTGCGCCTGCCGCACACCCATGCGCTCTATATCACGATCGAGCGGCATGGAAAAGGTAACGCCTGCTGAAAGTGTTGAATCGCCTGGAGAGAATCCCAATCCGCCACGGTTCTTGGATGGGTCGGTCGGCATGGAGGCCGAACCTGTCAGATTCAAATCAGGAAGAACGTTGTTGTTGGCGACTTCCACAAATCGCAAAGCGTCGTCAACCTGATCGCGGCCTGTTTGCAAATCAAGGCGAAAGGCCATGGCTTGCGTCACAGCGGATTCCAGATCAACCTGCGGCGGGGCCAGGTCATAGCCCGAAGGCACAATGACGACGGCCTGATCGAGCGAAATGCCAAGGCGGACTTTGAAGCGGTCGATGGCCAGCCGCAGGCTCTCGCGCCGCGAATTCAGGGTATCCAACGCAGAGACGGCGGACTGTTCGGCCAAACCCTTTTGAAACAGCGGGCTGCGGCCGGATTCGTACAGCGCGGCTTCGCGTTTCGCCACAAGTTCAATGCCTTTGAGTTCATTCTCGGCGTTGGCAACGGAACGCTGAAGCACGATGAGGTTGAGAAAATCCTGGGCGATATCAAAGAAGAAGTCGCGGCGGAATTGCTCGTAATCACGTGCGGCGTAAATGAGATCACGCTCTGCCTGGATACGAGATTCCCGGGCTGAAATTCCAGCCCCGCGAAGCAGGGGAATGTCAGCTTGAAGAATGAGCGTGGCGTCCTGCACGTTTTCGGCGGCGACGCGCTGGTGCAAGTCTTCGGCGGCGGTGGCAAGCGCGCGGGCGGAAATGGAACCGCCATATGGCAGGCGTTGCGTGACGCCAAACTCGTTCACGAGCCGGAGCGAGGTGTCATACATGCCATCGTTGCCACGGCCGATGACAGTGGCGCTGGTGTCATTGAAGAACCGCGGGCCCCAAAGGTGGCGTTCAATCAAAAGCCGGAGTGCCGCAAGAACGTATTCCTCTTGCGCAAACTGGTGTTCGCGGCTGGATTTGGCGGCTACGGAAAGCGCGTATGGCAAATCCACCTTCAACGCATCATTGGGGGTGACGTTGTAGGCGTTAAGCCTCGCAAGGACGTTGGTGGCATCCTCGATGGCGCGGTATGGAAGTTCCGAGGCGGCGGGGTTGACCGTGGGTGGATTCTCCGATGCGGCGGCACTCCGGCGAGTGACACGGTCGTTCGAGGATTGCGGCGAGGTCCTTGTCGGCGGGTAGGCATCCGGCCCAAGCGATTGGCTGGATTCGTGAACCATCGATTCCACTCTTTGATCAATGCGCTGGAACGGTGGCTGGCAACCGGTGCAGACAACGGCCGCCAACAGAGCGCCAAATCGCCCGACGGAGGCAAAGTTTGATGAGGACATGAAGTTCACGGCAATGCACTGTACCGCCACGCTCGGTTTCCGTCGCAGAACGCAGGGAGTTTTGACGGTCCTGCCCGCATGTGCAAGAGATGGCTTGAGACCGTAATATGGCGTCTGATTGAGCCTGCAGCGGTTGAAGGTGAGAAGATTGAAACTGGCGAGGGAGATTATCAAGGCAGATACCCGGTTCTGCGGCCCGAACCAGATTGGCGTTTTCCCACCCGTTTTTGCCGGAACATCCTGTGACTCCTGATATCACGTCCAGCGCCACCTGAACTCATGCCCAGCCTCACCTACAACGGACAGAGTTTCTCGATTGATGGGCGGCGGTTGTGGATATTGGGTGCCTCAATTGAATACGCGCGAGTTCCCGCCGCACTATGGGCTTCCCGGATCGCCGCTGCCAAGCAGGCGGGGTTCAACACGATTGAAACGGGTTGCCCGTGGATGGTGCATGAACCGCGAAAAGGCCGCATGGTCTTTGATGGCGATGCAAACATTCGGCAGTTCATTCAATTGTGCGGCAAGGCAGGTATGCGTGTCATCCTGCGGCCGGGGCCTTCCATCGGTAGCCAGTTTGACGGCGGCGGCCTGCCCGGCTGGCTTATCGAAACGCCGGAGATTCGTCTGCGTGAAAACAACACGCTCTTTCTCGAGCACGTCAGCCGCTATTTTCGGCGTTTGCTTGGAGAAGTTTCGGATCTTCAGGTCACGTCATCACCGGCAGGGCCCATTCTGCTGGTGCAAAGTGAACATGCGTGGACGTGCGCCAACGAGACGCAGGCTGGCTCGTATCTGAATGAGATCACTCGATTCATCCGAGAAAGCGGCATCACCGTACCGATCATCAATTCCAACGACTTGTGGCAGGACACGCCGGGCACGATTGATACGTGGCGAGGCTATGACGAATTGCTTGTTCAAGTGCGGCAGTTGCGCACGGTTCAGCCGACCGCGCCTCGATTGGTAAGCGAGTTTGAGGCCGCGGAAGTGCAAACGTGGGGCCCCAAGTCGCAGGGCGCGAGGTCCAAGCGTCGAGCCAGCGAGGGAGTCGCACAGAAATCGCCGGAAGAAGTCGTGCGGCGTTTGGCGGAAGTACTTGCTACCGGTGCGCAACCGATTGTCACGCCGTTCCATGCGGGAACGAACTGGGGATTTCTGGGTGGGCGAATTCCTATCGCAAGCGACGGCGGTGGCTTTGTAACCACCGCCGGATTTGCTGATCCGCCACTGGGGCAAGCCGGCACGCGCGGCAGGAAATACCACGCCATCCGCCGGCTCATCACTTTCGCCAATCACTTCAGTCATGTGTTTGCGGAGTTGGAGCCGGAGTATCAGCCGACCGTTTTGGACCCGGAAACTGAAGCTGGAAGTGGCAAATCACAGATCAGCGTGGTTGCGCTGCGAGGCTCGCAGGGACGAATTGTGTTTGTGTTTGGTGAAGAGAGCAAACAGCGATTGACCGGCAGCGGACCCACGCCAGCAGCAACGCTGGCATTGGATGATGGCATCCGCCTGCCGGTGCATCTGGGTGATCAATCGGTTGGCTGGTTTGCGCTGGATGTCGATTTGCACGGCGCGGGAAGATTGGATTACTCCAACATCTGCCCGTGGGCTGTGGTGGATCGTTCCATTGTCATTTTCCAGGGACCCGCCAAAGCCAGTGTTTTTCTCTCCATCGGTGGCACGCCGCTGGAAGTTGCCGTGCCCGGCAGCGGTGATCACAAGCCGCTGGTCGTTCCCCACAAGGGTTTGACTATCGTGATCTGCAACCATGAGCAGATCGACGCCACTTACCACGATGACAAGACGGTGTACGTTGGAGTCAGCGGTTTTGACGCCAACGGCAATCCGCTTCCGCATGATCAGTTTCCCAAGGCAAGCGTCGTTCGACACAATACAAAGGTCGAATTGAAAGACACGCGAGCGGCTGGAAACGCTGTTGCCGGAACGGCGAAGAACAAGCAGCAATTGATTCCGTTGGTGGGTTGGCAGGTTGCATCGGGGGCGGCTCACGTAAGTGGTGAATCACCGCGATACGCTTCGCTTGAAGGACCGGAATCATTAAGCGAATGTGGAGCGCCTTGGGGATATGGCTGGTATCGCGTGAATCTGTCCGGCTCCGGCCGCAAGTTGTGTCACATCCCACATGGGGGAGATCGGTTGCACTTGTTCGTGGATGGGGCACGCAGACACTTGTTTGGAGCCGGACCGGCTGCGGATGCTGGACCGTTTGATCTGCAACTTGGGTCAGGGCGCGGCGGCGGTGGGTCCGTGCTTGTTGCTCTGGCGGACAATCTGGGGCGATTTTCCAGTGGCAACGATCTTTCCCGGCCGACCGGGCTTTGGGGTCATGTGTATGAAGTGAAGAAACTGCGATCCATCAAAGCCAAAGTGCAGACGGCGAATCCGGCAAGTCCATTCTCGCTTCGCGGATTCATCTCCGGTCTGGATGCCTCGCAGTCAAGCGACAGCGAGCAGGCTGTATGGAAATTCTCTCACACGCGCAAGACGCCAATCATCCTTGATATAGATGGTGCTCGTTGCAGCGGTACGTTTGTGCTGAACGATGTGCCAATTGCCTACTACGCAGGGGAAACCGGCGGTTGCAGCGATCGCATCTTGCTGGGCGCGCAGAACGAGGACTCCTTCAAGCGCGGCAAAAATGTTCTGCGGTTCGCGCCCGATGCAAAACACGGCTCCACGGGTGCAGCACAAGAGATGGCGAAGATAGCGAAGTTCTATGAATGCGTGGATTCACTCACCAAGTCGGCCGATGGCTGGGCCTATGCCAAATGGGAACCACCGCCAGCCGCGAGTTATGCCGTGCCGCCGAAGTCGAAATCGAAGGATGCTCGCGGAGTGCCGTGCTGGTGGCGGGCGAAGTTCGATGCTCCAAATGCGGCGGCCGACGATTCAACAGCGTACTGGCTTGATACAACGGGCATGAGCAAGGGCCAGGCGTTTTTGAACGGTCAAAACCTGGGTCGATATTTCACCGCGACAGGACAGGGAAAGCCGGTGGGGCCGCAGGTGCGGCTGTATATCCCCGAACCGTGGCTGAAACCCGGGCATGCCAATGAAATCATTCTCTTTGACGAGTACGGCTTCGACCCTGCACGCGTAAGACTTGTCCGAGGTCCCGAGGAAATGGCGGGGTCGTGAGGGGTTTGGATGTGGGGATCTGGCAAACGTGACCACAATCTGTCCAGCGGCCGGAAATTCGAGACGCGGTGCTCTGGCTGGCCGCGTCAAATTAAGAATAATTCATGAATAATCCCATGACTGGATTTTGTTCCGGCCCAATTTGTCTTACACTCTCCTTCAATGAGACTCACGCCGTCAGATTCTGGTGCCTGGCCGGAAGATGTGATCCAACTGCTGGACGATCATCACCTGGTGGTGCTCTCCAGCTCGGCGAAAGCGCGGCAGCAATTCCACCACACGCTGGTGCAACACTTGGATGGGCTGGGGGAAACGGAAGTCATCGCCATTGATGGAGCCTCGGCGATTGACCTTCCATCCTTTTGCCAGCAATTGGAAAAGCAACTGACCGTGAAGCGGACGGGCCCATCGCCCTGGTGGCGGGATGTGAATAGTGTGATTGAAGTGTTGCGCGGGGCACAGGGAATGTCGAAGCGTCGCTATTTTGTGTGGAACGAAGCCCATGCCATGTTGGAGGCGAATGTGGATCTGTTTTGCAGACTGGTCAATGCATTTTTTGGTGTGGCGGCAGAATACGAACACGTGAACATGGACCCTCTTGTACTCCAGCGCGTGGTATTCATCGGCGGGGCCAAACTTGGCGCGTATGCGGAAGACTCCAACGGGCAATTCAACCGATGGTTAGATGACGAAGAGGAATCGCCGTTCTGGGAGGTGGCCAGCGTAATGGAACGGCCGCCGGTGATCACGTATCGGATCGACGGGTGATGGAATTTGCGATTCGCAACGATTGATTTACGATTGAGGCCTGCATACCGGCTTGATCGAAATGTCTTGCCGTCAAAAGCGTGAATCGAAGAACACTTGCCGAATCGCCACACTGATTTTGAAAACCTGCGCGTCTTCGAGCATCCGCTGATTCAGCAGAAACTGACACGGGCACGAGATCGACAGACGCCGCCCATGGAGTTTCGGCGACTTCTCAACGAGATCGCCGGGCTGATGACGTTCGAGATCAGTCGCAGTTTCGCCACACGAGAAATGGAAATTGATACGCCCCTGGAACGCACATCGGGAATCGTATTGAGCGAGCCGGTAACGCTGGTGCCGATCCTTCGCGCCGGAATCGGCATGACCGAAGGAGTGTTGTCCCTGATTCCCGAGGCGAGGGTGGCGCACGTCGGAATCTATCGCGATGAAAAGTCCCTTCTGCCTGTGGCGTACTACTCCAAATATCCGCCCGATATTGCCAAAGGACCAGTGCTGGTGATTGATCCCATGCTGGCGACGGGAGGATCGGCCTGTCACGCGGTGGCAGAACTCAAATTGAGAAACTGCCGCAACATCAAACTGGTTTGCCTTGTGTGCGCCCCGGAAGGTGTGCAGCGGATGCTGGATACGCACCCGGATGTAATCGTTTTCGCTGCGGGCTTGGACCGTGAATTGAACGAGCGCGGCTACATCATGCCGGGGTTGGGAGATGCAGGGGATCGGATTTTTGGCACGGCATAACAGCCGGAACCGAGGCGATCAGGGGCAGGGGCCCCATGCATTGATGACGGCCAGCAGGTCGCTGGCGTTCACGATGCCGTCGCCAGTGACATCGGCGGGACATCCCGGGCACGCCCCCCAGGAATTGATGACCATCAGCAAATCGCTCACGTTGACCACTTGGTCCTCATTCGCGTCACCGGCACAGAATTTCCGGGATGCGACAACCAGTGCAAAGACGGCATCCAAGCCCGGTGTGGACGGATTGCCGTCTTGGACGATGGCGTCTCCGTACACACGCACGGTCCAGGTTCCTGCGGCAGGATTTGAAACAAAGACGTTCTCGACGTTGTCGATTGTGTCGGCAGTTCCGCCAGGGGATGACACATTGGCGGTCTTCAAGCCGTTGTTTCCCCAGAAGAAAGTGTTGTTCGGGGCTGTTACCTTGAGGCTCAAGTCGTTGACAAGCGCCTGCGAAGCGGCTGGGTTGCCCTTGGGGTCTCTGTATACAAGCGTGGCTCGCAATTCGCTCGCACCGGCAGGAACTTGAATTGTGTAAGTCTTGACTTGCGCTGGCAGAATTGGATCGCTCTCGTTGATAATGAAAGTTTGGTTGCGGTCCCGATACAGGCGCGCAAGATCGGGCATCCCCCAGCCTTGTTTGGCTCGAGTGATATTTCCGTTGAATCCGCCAGCCAGCCAGTTGTACTTGTAGGCAGAATTGATCATCATCGCCTTGGCTGTGGCCATGTGTGGGCGACTGTCGAAGACCGTCGCCGCTCCGCCAAAGCCGGTGAACACCTGCTGATGCCACATCTGCGTGAGCAAGCCGAAATAGCCGCACACAATGGGAGTGGCCGCGCTGGTTCCGTTGAAGAACGAGTTGTACGCGCTGTTGTCGCCGCTGGTGGGGCACAGAACGTTGTCATAAAAGTGGGTGAGATCCGGTTTGACGCGGCCATCCGCAGCGGGCCCGAAACTGGCGCCGGACCATGTGTCGTCCAATCGAGTAAGCGTATCGAAGTGATTCACGCCGCCCACGGAAATGGCATTCTTAGCCCAAGCCTCGGGCCTTGAGAGTGTGCTGTTGTTGTTGCTCTGCGATTGGCAGAGGATGACATCGTAGATGAAGAGAATGTCATCAAGCTCCGCAGAAACGGTTGTGTATTGAGTATTGGATGCGCTGCCCCAACTGTTGCTCTGGAACACCGCGCGATACTGGCCCAACGGATCAACAAGTTCTGACGTGTGTGTGTAACGTGAGACGATTCCGCCCTGTCCGGCCAGTTGGGTGTAGCGAGCGAATATGCCTTGCTCTCGATTCGGGAGCAGTCCTGTTCCGGCAGCGTTGGCCTCGCCGTTGCCAAAAACGATTCCGTAGGTGCTTGTGCCGTGCGGCATGACGTTTGGCGGCACACCATGAATGACCGGCGCGGGCAACTGAAACGCAATGTGTGTCTGGAGAATCCCATCATCCATTACTTCACCGCGCACGCCCTGGCCCGTGAATCCAAGATTGGAAAGCAGTGGTGTGGCACCGCCGATTTGCCGGGCGATGTCCATGTCGGTACCAGCGGGTCCCCATCGATCGATGAATTGGACCTGGTTCATCGCAGCGACTTCAAGGAGTTGGGCGGCAGTCAGTGTGGCTTCCAACCGAAAGCCTTCTTTGATTCGGGCGTTCACAACGCCGCCGAGTTCAGCGATGCGATTGGCGACCACCTGCTGAACAGCGGGCCCGCGCTCAAAGAGCATGATTGAATATCGCCGCGTGGGTATTGATTTCAGATCGACGCCCGCCGATGAACGCTTCGAGGGCGCGGCGGACAATTCGGCAACGAGCGACTCCTCCAGTCGATACGCTACGTGATAGGGGCCTACCCATCGCACGGTTGGAAGCGTGGCGGACAGATCGCGCATAGCCGACGTCATTTCGACGACGTAGGCGTTCATGGGAAGGTACGTGCGAGGCTTTGCCCCGAGTTGGCGAAGTTGATCGAGCATTGCTTCGTTCGGTGGGGCGATGAATTGAACAATTGAGAGAGCGGCTTGCTGTCCAACGCCCGCCGCTGTCATTTTCTGCCTTAGCAACTCCGGAACCTGCGGTTGACCCGTAAGTGGATCGAAGCCTGCCCGGCGCAGTTTGATTGTGTAACTGGTTGGGCGCGGCTCGGTGAAGTGTGTGCCATCAAGACTGGTGGCGTACAAGGGAAGCCGGTTTTCGATTGAGCCAGGAACTGATGGCGGAGCCCACACCGCCATTACCGCATTTGAACCGGTTATGGGAATTAGACGCGCGTTGGAAAGGGTCAGGTCATCGGCAGTATCGGCAACAGCGAGCCGTGAAATCGCGGCAATCAGAAGTACGCACGTCTTGAAATCTCTCTTGAGGTGATGCATGGTGCTACGAATGGGATTCACAGGGCGACGATGACAGGGATAGGGCGCGGCGGCTCTCCAATCAACTTACCCCGATTCTTGAGTTCTCCAAAGGCAATTCCGTAGAAACCGGCCAGCGGTTGCGTAATTGGTGGCTTTATGAGGGTGAAAAATTGGGTAAAGGAAAAACCCCCGGCCGAAGCCGGGGGTTTGGGATGGACAGAAGGGTTGGACCAGAAGGCTGACTAGTGCGGGCAATCGCCCCAGGCTGTGATAACTGCCAGCAATTCGTTGACGTTGACGACCCCGTTGCCGCCGAACGGCATGAAATCGGTCGGGCAGTCGTTAGGTCCGGGCGGGCAAACTCCCCAAGTATTGATGATGGCCAGCAGGTCAGCGACATTGATCGTGCCGTTACCTCCAGGTGGCGCCACATCGGCGGGGCATGGCGGCTTAGGCTTGGACATGATGCCTGTTGCAATAAGGGCATCAAAGCCGCCTGGTGCGACGGCACTATCGCCGGTGGAGAACAACAGGTCATCAAACCGCAGGGGGTTGTTCTGGGCGTAGCTGACATCCACGGTGACGGGGGTTACGCCGCCCGGTGGAATTGTGAGGTTGCCTATGTAACGCGTTCCTGGCGGCAGACCGTTGAGCCGCAGAGCGGTGCTAAGTTCCCGCGTCTCGGAGTCAAACGCCTGAATCTGATAGGGGAACGACACGGCCACTCCGGTTGGATTGGTGATATTGACGCAAATGGGTGCCGCAATACCGACAGGAACCGCTTCCACTCCGATGCAGCAGTTGCGGAAGACCGCGCAGAGATCACGACGATCCTGCACGGAACCGTAGCAACTGCTCGTGGAACCTCCGAGCGTGTTGGTCACGTTGATCTGGTAGCAGCCGACCTGATTCAGTGCGTTCATGCCCGTTGGCCTGTTGATCTTGACCTGCAGGTTGATGCACGTGTTGGCTGGGATCGACACCGGATTGGTGAACAGCGGCGTGAACACCGTCGGTCCAGGAATGGTGCAGTTCGGGCCAACCGGTTGCGGCTGGAATGCTACGTTGTACTGCTGTGCGACCGAGGAATCATTGCACACGGTAAAGGTTACCGTCACCTGATTCTGGCCGAGGCAGAATGGCCAATCCCATGGCACGTAGCAGTGATGCTTGCACTTGCCATACGAGCCGGCGGCGTAGATGGATTGGATTTCAGCCTGCGAGAGGACGCGCTTGAACATCTCAATCTCGTCCATCCAGCCGCGATAGAAGTTGCCGAAACTGTTGCGACCGATCAGGACCGGCGTGGTGTTGCCGATGCAGACGCATCCGATGTTGGTGGTTCCTGCCGCCACTCCGTTGATGTAGAACGTGATGGTGCGTGAACCGTTCGGTGGCCCGCCGGTGGCGGTCACGGCGATGTGCGTCCACACGTTTGCAGCAATAGCACCCGTGGATTGAGCAATGCATCGCAGCGATGTGGTGGTCATTTCCAGTCGAAGTTGTCCCGTAGACATGATGGAGAGGTCATAGCCGACCGGGAACGAGGTCGATTTGGAAACGATGGTGCCAAACAGCGATTGCGGTTTGATCCAGGCGTCGATGGTGAAATAACCGCAGCCGAAATCAAGCGCCGCCGAATGTGGCACCTGTACCCATGAGTTGTTGGCGAAACCCAGGCCACTTGCCACCATGCCAGTGCGTGGGGTCAGGCCGCTTGTGGCGGTCGGCTTCCAAGCGCCATGGTTTGCGGCGATCGAGTCCTTGGAGATTCCGCCACCGGGTGTCGTTTCATCCAGCGTCCACCACGCCACCATGTTGGCCGGAGGAGTCACGCATGGTTTGCAGGAATCAACAGTGCATGGCACGTTGTCACCCAGGTACTGACCATAAGGCAGAGCCAGGCACTCTTGCAGGGTGGTGATGGCGCAGACAGTACCGGTGGCGTTGCGATAGCAGCACGCGCCGGTCTTCGGGCACGGGCTGGGATTGCATGTGGTGTTGGCGCCCATCCAGGTGCTTTGTGGATAGTTCATGCACTCTTGCTGCGTAACCACGACACAAACGTAGAACGCATTTGGTCCATCCTTGAAGCAGCACGCGCCCTTGGGAGCGCAGGGCAGCGGTGAGCACGAAGTATTCGCATACCACTGGCTCTGTGGATACTGGCTGCACTGTGCCTGCGTCATGATCTGGCAGATGTAGCCGGCCGGTCCGAGGTAGCAGCATGCACCTGTTGGGATACAGGGATTGGGATTGCACGTCGTGTTTGCACCGAGCCAGCTGGAATTCGGGAAATTCTGCAGACACGCTTGCATCGTTGTGATCGTGCAATACACGGTTGGGTTCGGAAGATCTTGCCAGCAGCAGGCGCCGTTGACGGGTGGATCGCACTGCACTTGGGCGCAGGTGGTTCCATTGCCCTGGTAGATCCCGCCGGGGTAGTTGTTCTCGCAATCCTGCTGTGTCGTGATAATGCAAGAGTGAGTTGTGGATGGCGGGGGGTTGCGATAGCAACACGCGCCGAGAATTGGATCGTGCGGGCACGGATCAGGATTGCACGTTGTGTTGTTGCCCTGCCACTGGGGATTGAAGTAGTTGTTCAAGCAATCCGCCTGGGTGACAATCACGCATTGGAAAATGGTGGTGCCGGGGATTTGATAGCAGCAAGCGCCAGTAAGTGGCGGGGGATCGCATTGGACGTTGATGCACAAGGAGTAATTGCCCCAATAGACGCCATTGGGGAAGGTGGCGCATTGTGCAGCGGTGACTTCAATGCACTGCCACGGACCGCCGGGCTGCTGATAACAGCAGGCACCCTTGACTTCGCATGGATCGGGGTTGCACACAGATCCATCGCCCAGGTAGTTGCCGTTGAGTGCGATGCACTGCTGGGCGGTCATGATGTTGCAGATCAATCCAGCAACAAGCGGGCTCTGATAGCAGCACGCGCCGGTGGGGGGCTGGCACTGAACGGTGGCACAGGTCGAGCCGGCGCCGTACCACGTGCCAAAGTAACTATGCTCGCAATCCTGCTGCGTCGTGACGATGCATTGATTGACTCCCGCTGCATCCTTGTAGCAGCAGGCTCCATTTGGAACACAAGGCGAGCCGACCGGTGGACATGGCACGCCGTTCCCCAGATAGGTGCCGCCAACTGATTGGCAATCGGCAGCAGTCATTACTCCGCACTGCGGCGGAAGGCCGGGCTGCTGGAAGCAGCAGGCGCCTGTCTGGGCGCAGGTTGCCGCGGTGCACGGGGTGCCGTTGCCCATGTACGTGCCATGGAGGACATTCACGCAGTTTGGCTGGGTGGTCTGGGAACACTGTTGGATGCCTTGGGAATCAATGTAACAGCAAGCGCCAACGGTAGTGGTGGTGCAAAGATTGGCGGTGCAAGTCGAACCGACGCCATACCAAGTGCTGCTGGGCAAGGTCGCACACTGGGCCTGGGTCATAATGCCGCAAACCGGCGGGACCTGATAGCAGCAGGCTCCGAGAACGCATGTTCCGGAGCAGTTGTAGCGAACGGTGTACTTGTTGGAGGTCGGACACGGCAAGCCGCTGTTGACCGCGCCACCGGCGATCGTGCCGGGGTAGATTTTGAGTTTGGCAAACTGTGGGGCGGGCAGGCACGCACACAACGTGAGCGGATTGCAGTCACTGGCTTCTCCCTGAGCCACCAACGTCAAGCCGCCACAGTTCCCCGTGTAAATCTGCACAACGACTGGAGTGTCTGCGTTGACCGTGAAGCAGACTTGCTCGGTGCCATCATTGTTGGAATCGTTGACGTGAACGTTGTACCAGTCTGTATCATGACTTCCCTGTTGTGCCCACACGCTGCCGCAGTAGCCTTCCGGACAGCGAAGCTGATAGAAATTCTGTGCAGCGCAATCACAGCCGCAGTTGACGGTATTGACACCGCACGGCTCATTTTCCGGAATGAAGTTGCCGGAGGTACAGGAAACCGGGCATTGAGCGTCAACGCCACCCCCTCGGTCCTGGGCGTGGGCAAGGCTGGCAAGCAAACAGGCGCAAAGGAAGCATGTGGCGACGATGGTGGTGCTGATTTTTGTCATGGGGTCCCCTCCTTATGGGGATGCGACGAATTTAGCCAAACGTGGGCAAAATGGAATAGCCAACAGTCAAGTTTGCAGAGAATCGTTAGGAGTACACCGCGAACGGATGCCAACCATCTCAGGACGGGTGGTTCACAAGGAGCCACACTCCGAGAACCGATAACGCGATCCACTTGGATCGGCATAAGCACAGGCATGGTTGAGCGAGAGATGGAGTAATCTCCCAACGCAGATTAACAGGGCACCCTCCGTCGGCGGCTACAATGCCGCCGCACGGGAGCGTCTCTTGAAGAAAGGCACTCTCTGGGGGGAAACTGGCTCAACCTTCTCGGCGCAAGGCGTGTTTCTTGATGGAAACTGATCCAAAGCCCCCAAATTCACCTCTACCGCGTGATGTCACTCGGTTGTTGAGCCGTATCAACAGCGGTGATGAGGGAGCCGCCGCCGACCTGCTGCCGTTGGTCTACAACGAGCTTCGGCGGCTGGCAGGTGCTTTTTTTGCCGGCGAACGGTCCGACCACACCCTTCAGCCGACGGCGTTGGTTCACGAAGCGTTTCTGCGGTTGGTTAAGGATCCTGATGCCAAGTGGGAAAGCCAATCCCACTTTTATCGAGTGGCGGCTCTTGCCATGCGGCGGGTGCTGGTGAATTACGCGCGCGACCGAAAACGAATCAAGCGCGGCGGGGCGGCCCATCGCATCTCGCTGGAGCAAATCGATCTCACCGAGAGCGCGTCTGTTGATCTGGTGGCCTTGGATGAGGCGCTCGTCAAACTCGGCGAAATCGATACCCGCAAAGAGCAGGTTGTGCAGTTGCGGTACTTTGGCGGGTTCAGCATTGAGGAAACCGCACGCATGTTGAGTGTTTCGCCTGCACAGGTAAAGCGGGACTGGACGATGGCCCGTGCGTTCCTTTTGCGAGAATTGGGAGCAAAATGAAAAAAGCCCCGACCGGGGAGGCAAACCGATGCGGGGCCGATCCAGGGGGTTCTTCCCACCCAACTCACTGACCAAACGACAAACCAAGCATCGAATTCAGAAATTCGATTACAAGTGGTGTACTCCACGTGCTTTCATTTTGTGAATCGGAAGGATGGTCTGTGCGGCTGGGGGAACATGCGGCAATCCACACTTGGCAATCTGAAGCTGCCGGAAGGCGTTCAATGGTCAATTGCCGTACGCTGACTGCCGTTTTTCAGGTCGCTACAATCGCTCCAATGTCTCCCGTACCCGGAAAATCGCACCCCAACGGCGGTCATCCTCACGTTGCCATTTACGCCGGCTCCTTTGATCCCATAACGCTTGGGCACCTGGATGTGCTTCGCAGGGCCCGGCGGCTGTTTGATGGGATTGTGCTTGCCATCGGCCGCAATCCCGACAAACCATCGCTGTTCAGCGCGGAAGAGCGGCTGGAAATGGCACAGATTCTGGTTGATGAACTCCTTGAATCCGATCCAACCGGATGTCCGGTGCGCGTGGAGCGGTACAACGGACTGACCGTGGACTTTGCGCGCAAGGTCCATGCCGCAGCAATTTTGCGAGGCATTCGCAACATGACCGATCTTGCCAACGAATGCCAACTTGCCATCACCAATCGGCAGGTCGCAGACATCGAGACTGTTTTTGTTGTCACCGGCGAAGAATACGCCTTTACAAGTTCCAGCCTTATTCGGCAGATCGCTGGCTTGGGCGGACCGCTGGAGCGGTTGCACACGATCGTTCCCAAACTTGTGATTGAACGCATGAAGAAAATGCGCGATGACCCGAAGAACCCGTTGGGAAAACTGGCAAGGGATCAATTTGTGGATTGAACCCATGGCAGCGATTGTGAGTCAATCGCGTACCGCCAAGTTTCGCTTACGCCCATGACACCTGACTATCGCATCATTTCCATCGGCACTCTCGCAGCCCATCCGCTGTGGAATGAGAAGGGTGAAACGCGCACCGGGCATGCCACCACCACGTTGATCAGCGTTCTCGCGACTCGTGGAAACGTAAACATCCTGGTGAATCCATCATTGCCGCCGCAGGCGATGGTGGCGAGATTATCCGAACGCGCACCGATTGGGCCCAATGACATTACGCACGTCTTTCTCACTTCTTTCGACGCCGATCATCGCAGGGCATTGTCGGTGTTTGAGAACGCTACGTGGCTGTTGCATGAGGCGGAACAGGATGCAGCGATGTCCGGCTTCAAAGTCATGCGGGCCGAAGCCAAGGACGCGGGGGATTCAGAACTGGCCAACCTGATTGACCGGGAAATTGAGATTCTGGAAAAGTGCGAAACGGCGGATGATTCCATCGCCCACAAGGTGGATTTATTTCCGTTGCCGGGTGTGACAGCGGGAACCTGCGGATTGCTGATCGCCCTGCCGGTGACGACGGTACTGATTTGCGGCGACGCGATCCCCACCAGTGAACATCTGTCCCAGGGCAAGGTGCTGCAGCACGCCGCCAGCATTGCGCAGGCACAGGAGTCATTCAAAGAAGCCGTGGAGATTGCAGATGTGCTGATTCTGGGGCGGGACAATCTCACACTGAACCCGCTGCGAAGAATGTAGGTACTTCCATATGAGCATGAGGAATACTGAATCCGCATATAGAGAAATTGCTTCGGGTCGATTTGGACTCGGCGCACCCGGAGTGTGGATGGTGATTCCAATTTTGTTTCTGGCATCGGTCGCAGCGGCCCAAGCGCCTGCTGTTACACCCCAGTCGAATCAACCGCCGGCCCAAACCATTGACCAACTGCCGTGGCCGGTCAAATTGGGTGCGAGGTCGCATGTCGTTTCGCAGGGGATTCCGCTGGTTGATCGTGTGGTGTTGGTTCCGGATGTTGCGACGTACGTGGATGAACTTGGCAAGTGGTCCCGGCAAGGCCGTTGGCCCGTGTTAATTGAAGATGGAATTTTTGCGCCGATGTTTGTGCGGCGATTCAAGCCGTCGCAGTTGATCCGGCGCGAATCAGTTGGGTCGGAAAAATGGCCAGTGGAAAACGCCCAGCGGCAGCAGGCCTTGGAAGCAGTGGTGATCCGCGCGTTTGGCGGCAATCCCGATGAGCACACCGTGCGAGAAGTGTTTGCGTTGGAGCAATATTCACCGCCAGGAGTGGTTGTGACTTCAGTGACAGACCCAGCATGGACCGCCGCGGTGGCGCTGGCGGCCGGGCACGCGCAACCGTTGGTGTGGCTGGATGAATCGTTCGGTCAGCCGAGTGATGAACTCAACGACGCAACAGCACAACGCCTTGTGAGCGCGATGGATGGGTTGGTCGCTGGTCAGCACTACACGTTTCGTGCATTGGGCGATGAGATCGATGCGATTACGATCTGTAAGTCAATCGGCTGCAAATCGAGAGCCAAGCTTCCCAATGGCTTGCCGGCAAATGCGGATGGTCCGGTTTCAACGACGGACATGCTTGGCCGGAATCCCGATGGAACTCGTTACGCCATAACGGGGTGGATTTTCGGTGATGAGATTCGCAGTGCTTACGTGGCGATGTGTTCGCTGTTTCTGCCGCGAGATCGCATCACGATGTGGAACACGTATCCAGAAACCGGCGGCTGGTTGGGCTACGCCATGAACGACGCGGCGGCGCTCTTTCAGCAGGGTGGGTTCACCGTGCAGCACATTTTTGGCAGGGACGCCGATGAACACGGCTGGCTGCGTGCCCTGACCAGCGGCTTTACCACCGATATGGTGATGATCAATTCCAAAGGGAACAATAATTTTTTCGATTTGTCCACAGGCACAGCTTATCCGCCGGATGTGCCGGTTCTCAATGAGCCGGTCGCGCTGCACTTGATACACAGTTGGTCATTGCAGCATCCGGATCGTGCAGACACCGTGGGCGGGCAGTGGTTGATGCACGGTGCCTATGCCATGGTTGGATCGTGTTGGGAGCCGATGCTGGGTGCCTTCGTTCCGCCCAAGGAGTTGAGCAATCGCTGGGTGAACTTTGTGCCGTTTTTGGTGGGCGCACGATGGTGGGACAACCAAGGAACGTACGCCATCCCATGGCGAGTCGTCACGATCGGCGATCCATTGATGTTGTGCGCCCCGCCGGAACAATGTCGCAAACAGCGATTGGCGCAACCTTCCAACGATGGCGTCGATCTTGGGGAGCACGTGAAAGACCTGCTCCGCCAGGCAGAAGCCGATGAAAGCGGAACAGCCTTCGCGCAGGCAATGGTCATTCTGGACATGCTCGGCAAGGACGAAGTCGCAGTGGGGGTGTGGCGGCTGGCGTCCTCAAAAGGCAAAGGCGAGAAAGCGGCACGCGCCGCACTGGGACCCCTGTTTCGACGCCGCGAAGTGGAAGAGTTTCTCAACGCCTGGAGCCAAACGTCCACACACGATTCCTTCGCGGCGGACATGCTCTGGCATCTGTGTACGCCGCGATTGGGCCCGGGAAACACCACGTTTCAGAAAGAAATGCTGATTCAACTGCAATCTGCAATCCGTCAACCGTTGCCACAGCACGATATGGAGAGGCTGGCTCCCGCGCTTGCCCGCACTTTCGGCAAAGCGAAAGTTCAGGAAGTCATCCAGCGTGAGATGAAAAAAGCACGGACTAGTTCCGTGACATCCGCATTGACGGAACTGTTGAAAAAGTACTAGTGATTATCGCGACATCGCCGGGAAGCGAGATGCTTCCAGCAATGATTGTCCCGTCATTTCCTTCGGAATCTGCATCCCCATCATCTGCAGCAGGGTGGGTGCGATGTCCGCCAGCCGGCCGCCGCTGTGCAACCTCCAGCCGCGATATGGTTCGCCCACCACAATGAGAGGCACGTTGTAAACCGTATGGGCTGTGTGCGGGCAATTGTGGATTGGGTCCCACATCTGCTCTGCGTTGCCGTGATCAGCGGTGATGATGAGCGATCCGCAGCGCTTCAAAGCAGCATCCACGATTTGCCCCACGCAGGCATCAACGGATTCAACAGCCTTGATCGCCGCCTGCAGGTTTCCCGTGTGTCCCACCATGTCCGCATTCGCAAAGTTGACGATGATGAGCGGTTCGCAATCAGGTGCGTTCAAGCGGCGCAGCACCGCTTCACAAACTCCTGTCGCACTCATCTGGGGTTTCTGGTCGTAGGTGGCAACGTCCTTGGGGCTGGCAATCAATTCGCGACCTTCGCCGGGAAATGTCTGTTCCCGGTAGTCATTGAAGAAAAAAGTGACATGCGGGAATTTCTCGGTTTCGGCACAACGAAACTGGGTTAAACCGCTGCGGCTGACAACTTCACCAAGAATATTGGGCATCTTCGGCGGCTTTTCAAAGGCGATGGCGCTGACCGGCAAACCGGTTTCATAACCCGCCATCGTGCAGAAAAAAAGATCATTCAATCGGCCGCTGCGATCAAATCCTCCCTTTCCATCCGGCAATGCGTTGGGCACTTTCGCCCATGCCGCATCATCAAGCATGAAGGCTTTTGTAATCTCGCGCGGCCGGTCGCCTCGGAAGTTGAAGAAAATGACCGAATCGCCATCACTGATCGTCGCGATTCGATAATGGCCATCCTGTTTGAGGATCTGCGTGGGCAGGACGAATTCATCGCCTGTGCGGTTGGGTTCGGTTGGATGGTCGTAGTATTCCTGAACCGCTTGCTCGGCAGATCGGGCTTGACGCACATGAAACGTTGGCGGCAACAGCGGGTGCTCCACATCCAACCCCGTCAGCATGGAGAAAGCCTGGGCTACTCTTTCCCATCGGTTGTCGCGATCCATGGCGTAATACCGGCCGCAAACCGTCGCAATGCGCCCCAAGCGCGGACCGGTACCGCCCTGCGGTGCCAGTTTCGCCTCCAATTGCCTGATGAATCCCAAACCAGTGGTTGGTCCCACATCGCGGCCATCGGTAATGGCGTGGATGACAACGCGATCGCCCGGGAAACCCTGTTGCCTGGCCATTTCGATCAATGCAAACAGGTGCTCGATATCACTGTGAACGAACCCATTGCTAAGCAGGCCGAGCAGATGCAAATTGCCCCCCGTTTTCCTGGCGTGCTCCATCGCACCAACAAAACCCGGATTCGAAAAGAATGAACCGTTGCGGATCGCACGTGTAATCCGCATCAATTCCTGATCAACAATGCGGCCGGCTCCGATGTTCTGGTGCCCCACTTCAGAGTTCCCCATGGTTCCCGGGGGCAGTCCGACATCTTCGCCGCAGGTGATGATGAGAGTGTTGGGCCAAACCTGCATCAGTCGGTGGGCGACAGGCGTATTGGCAAGTTTCACGGCATTGAACTTGTCGTGTTCCGGGTGTGGGTTCTGCCCCCAACCATCGCGGATGATCAGAACAACCGGCGATCGATTGCCCGGGGCATTGGGCGGTGAACTCGGCATTTGCACAGTGTATGCGAACAGAATTGAGCGGTCAGAAGTCGAAGATCAGTGGCCAGAAAATGCGGGCGGTAGTCCTTCCCCATCCGCTCGATTGTTGACTTCTGACTGCTGACTTCGCAAACGACCGCGTTTTCTACCTGACAATGCCGTGTACCCGTGATATCCTTTTGGCGTGGCGACTGTCCCTCGCGAAAAAACATCAATCCCAGCGCCGGCGATTGTGAAAGCGCCGTTGGTCCGCGTGCCGGAAGCGGCCACACTCAAGGAACGATATCGGGCGGTTCAGGATCGAATCGCCGCTGCCGCGCGCCGTGCGGGTCGTTCGCCGGAAGGAATCGTGCTCATCGCGGTAACCAAGTATGCCGCGATCGACCAGGTGCGCGAACTCCTGGAACTGGGCCACATTGACCTTGGTGAAAGCCAGATGCAGAACCTCGTGCAGCGGGCCGCGCAGATAGAGGAGTTCCTCCAGAGGCATCGCCAACTCGGCGGATCGAAGACATCATTGGTCCCCAAGAAAATTCGCTGGCACATGATTGGCCACCTCCAACGCAACAAAGTGCGGAAGGTAATCGGCTTGGCGCGATTGATTCACAGTGTGGATTCATTGCGTCTGGCGGAAGAAATCCAGGCGGCCACGACGAAGGTCGATGAACCGGTCGAAACGCTCATTCAAGTCAACGTTTCCGGTGAGAAGAGCAAGTTTGGTGTGGCACCCGCAGCCGCGCGGCACCTCATCGATCAAATGGACACCATGGTCAACGTCAAGGTGCGCGGTCTCATGTGCATGGCTCCGCTCGTGGAAGACCCGGAAAAATCCCGGCCCGTCTTTCAGCGCGGCAGAGAATTATTTGAAGACATCGTTCGCAGCGGTGCCGCTGGCGATCGATTCGATATCCTCTCCATGGGCATGAGCAGCGATTTCGAAGTCGCCATCGAATGCGGCGCCAACATGGTGCGTGTCGGCACAGCGATCTTCGGCGAAGGCAGCCGAACAGAAGAATCCGAGGGCGATCCCGCAGGCAACGATTGATCCTCGTCAATTGACCTGAGCGATCAGCCTTCCCGCACTTCTTCCAGCGACCCGGTCAAACCAAGCGAAACCTGGAACGCCAACTGCTGCAGCGACAGGAGAAAGTCCACGCTTGCGACGCTGACCTGATCGTTGATTTCCAATCGCACCGGCGCGAAGTTGAGAATCCCCTTGACGCCGGCTGCAATAAGCGCGTCCGCAACAGTTTGTGCCGCCTCTACAGGGACCGCCACTATGCCGATCAGGATGTTGCGCTCGCGTACCAGCGCCGGCAGGTCACTCATCGGCCGCACCTTGTGGCCGGAGATCACCGTCCCGATGACATCTGCATCACTGTCGAAAACCGCCACAACATCAAATCCCTTGCGTCGGAAATGCGTGTACGGCATCAGCGCGCGGCCGATGTTGCCCGCTCCCACGATGGCTGCGTTCCACGTCTTGTCCGTCCCCAGGATCTTCCGCAATTGCGCCGTGAGTTCAGAGATCTTGTATCCAATTCCCGGATGACCGAACTGGCCGAAGTACGCCAGGTCTTTGCGAACCTGGGCATCGGTCAACCCCAGCGCTGTGCCGAGAGATTTGGAGTTGATGGTTCGCAGTCCGCGATCCTCCTGTGCCTCCAGTTCGCGCAAGTACAGGCTCAATCGCTTGACGGTAGGACGTGGGATGCGGCTCTTGTTGTTCATGCGACAGATTCCACGTCGGTCGGCCGGGTTCGGTCGGACCACCGCGTGGGCAGTGTAACATTCCCGCCCGCGCCAATGGATGACCGGCAAACCGGCTACCATATTCACCCGTATGCACATTAACGACATCTTTCAGCGGGACTCCACGACGTTCAGTTTTGAGTTCTACCCGCCGAAGACATCCGAAGCGTGGGAGGATCTGTTCGATCGCATCAGCGATTTCGACTCGCTCGCCCCATCGTTCGTTTCCGTCACCTACGGGGCGGGCGGCTCCACGCGGGAACGCACCCATGAACTGGTGGTCAAACTGAAATCGCTGGGGAAGTTGGACCCCGTGCCGCACCTCACCACAGTTGGACACAGCCGCGAGGATGTTCAGCAGATTCTGGATCGGTATGCCGCAGCGGGGGTCTCCAACATTATGGCGTTGCGTGGCGATGCTCCGCTGGGCGATACCAACCACGATCGTTCGGGCGATCACTTCAAATTCGCCGCCGATCTCGTCGCGTTCATCCGCAAGTCCAACCATCGCGGCGGTCATGTCGATCCCCGCGGTTTCGGGGTGGGAGTTGCGGGATTTCCCGAAGGCCACCCTGATACCGCCAACACTCTCAAATTGATGGAGCATCTCAAAGCAAAAGTGGATGCGGGCGCGGATTACGTCTGCACCCAGATGTTTTTCGACAACCACGCATTCTTCGATTGGCGCGAGCGTTGTGAACTGGCGGGCATCAAGTTGCCGCTGGTGGCAGGCATCATGCCGATCACTTCAATTGCAGGAATGAAGCGCATGGCGGAACTCTCCGGCTGCACCAACTTTCCCGCACGGCTGCAAAAGCACGTGTACCGATGCCAGGACGATCCGGAAGCCGTGAAGCGCGTTGGAATCCATTGGGCCACCGAACAATGCCGCGACCTCATGGACAACGGCGTACGGGGCATCCACTTCTACACCCTCAATCGCTCGGACGCCACGCGGCAAATCTACGAAACGCTCGCCTTGCGACCAGCCCAAGGCAGTGGGCAGTAGGCACGAGGTATCAGTTTCGGCCGCCATCCCAGACCCGCCTAAACCCATCGCCGATACCGCATGCCTGATGCCTAGTGCCTAATTCTCGTCTACACTTTTGCGCGTTTCCACAGCCATGGCTCAACGTCGCTTCCATTACGAGCAGGCCTTTGAGCACTTCCTCCGCGCCAATCGCGTGCCGTACGTCGCGGTGGATGAAGCAAAGAAAGCGTTGATGCCCGCCAAACGCAATGATCACCCCGGCGATGGAACCCGTCGTGGCGGCGTGCCAGAAACCGCCGCGCTCAAATCGTTTGATTTTGTCGTCTACGCGCCCAATCGCAGTTTGCTTGTGGATGTGAAGGGCCGCATGTTCGGTTCCGCAAAGTCCCTGAATCCGCACTCCAGCAGCCGCTTCGAAAGTTGGGTAACGCAGGACGATGTGGACAGCATGCGCCACTGGCAGCGATTGTTCGGCAGCGACTTCCAGGCTGTTTTCATTTTCGCCTACTGTCTGCGCCAGCAGCCGCCAGATGCCCTGTTTGAGGAACTCTTTGCCTATGGCGAAAAGTGGTACGCTCTGCGAGAAGTGACTCTCAAGGATTATGAAACCGCCATGGTGAAGCGTTCGGACAAGTGGCAGACGGTCCACGTTCCCACGGGGGATTTCGCCCGCATCAGCCGCCCGTTTTCAGTGAAAACAGCCGCCAATGCTGATTCTGCTTGCGACTCCCGGAAGGCCGCCATATGCTGACATTCATGCACCGACGATTTCGACGATTCACCCAGAGCCTCGTCATGATCGGAGTCTCCGCCACGATGGCAATGCTCCCGACATTGGCATGGGCTCAGAACGCTGCGGCTCCGGCTCCCAAACTTTCCCGCACTCCTGCGGTCTGGGTTGGGTATCTATTAATTGTCGTGCTGTTAGGCATTGTAATGGCGGTGAGTTTGTTGCCATCCAAGCGCACCCATCAGGATTGAACGCCCAGTGTTCCAAGTGTTTTCAGGAGGACAACCATGGAAACCGATCAGGCCGTCAGTCAGATCAAGGGCAAAAAATCGTCAACTCATCTGCGGGGCCTGCTGGCGATCAACGGCGCGCTGTTGATCATCCTCGCCGCCGTCACGTTTGGTTCAACGGTCAACGGTCAGGCACGGGGACGTGGGGAGTACACCATGGTGGCCGGCGGCGTGCCCAGTACGGATGCGGCCGCTCTGTACATTGTGGATGTCGCCAATCAGGAAATGATTGCCATGGTTTTCAACCCCAACGCAAAATCCTTGGAAGGCGTGGGATATAGGAACCTGACAATCGACGCTGCCGCCATCCAGCGAGGCCGCACCCGTCCCGCCCCTTGACCTCTTTCACGGAGAACATGCAATGAATACCCAAAGCAAGAATCCAGTGAATGCGGCAGCGGCGGCGTTGTGGGCCTCGGCGTTTGTCATCGCCGCAATGATCATCGTTCAGGCCGGCCGCCTGCCCGGCAACGCCGCACACGCCGGCATGGTCGCCGACCGCGGCAGTTACACTCTGCTCACCGGAAGTTCCGGCCGTGGCAAAGACACGAATCCCAACGATGTGCTCTACGTCATCGACAGCCGTGAGCAGATGCTGCTGGTGTACGAGATTGAAGACCCGCAAAAGAAGCAGGTTGTGCTTCGCGAAGGGTACAGGCTGGACGATCAATTCATGCGGGCACGGCAGTGACCCAACGGCATGACCGCTGAATCTGTGTCCCAAATCACAATGATCCGGCCGCATCGTTGACCGTTTCCATCACCATCAATCCCGACGATCCTGCTTCGCTCGAGCGTGCTCTCAACACAGAGTGGCTGCTGACCAACGGCCTCGGCGGCTACGCCATGGGGACTGCGCTTGGGGTTAACACCCGCCGCTATCACGGTTTGCTCGTGGCCGCGACAACGCCGCCGGTGGGAAGAGTGGTGGCGCTGCATTCGATGATTGAGCAGTTGGTGTTCGCCGATCAAACCTTCGAACTATCCACACAACAATTCGGGGAAAGATTGCTCCTGCATCCAAGCGGATGGCGCAGCATGGTCAGTACTGGAAACGACGGTACGAGTGTTTTCTCAACTCTTCGTCACGGACCCATCAACGTGCTCCGATCTTGCTCAATGATGCACGGGCGCAACGCCATTGTTCTGCACTATCGGGTTGGAGGAATCACATCGCCAGCCACAATGCGATTGAGACCCATGACGCCGCTTCGGGATTTTCATGATCTGCATGAATCCACGTCTGCAACCTCTCTGGATGCTGACCACGAAGGAAACGTGAGGATGCATCGTGATCAATTCATCCTTCAGTGGTCGGTCAACTGGGATTATTGGCATTATGATCCGCAATGGTGGAACAATTTCGCCTATTTGCAGGATCGGCAACGGTCCCAGGATTGGCTAGAGAATGTATGGTCTGGAGGCTATTTCGAATTCGAAGTAATGCCGGGCATTGAGAACGAGTTTAGACTGATCGTCGAGTTAAGTGTGCGCCACGCGGAGCCATTGCACATCTCACCATGCTCATCAACGAAACCGGATTTGAAGTTCGATCGTCGGCTCGCCGCGGCCGATCAATTCGTGGTACGTCGACGGGTTGGCTAGGAGTGGTTCAACTCCGTCATCGCCGGCTACCCCTGGTTCGGCGATTGGGGCCGCGACACG
>CAZWJR010000005.1:0-18753 GCA_964634655.1 uncultured Isosphaeraceae bacterium
CGACACGTACGGCCATCCGTTTGGTGATCAGGTATTGGAAGAGTTTGCGCGGATATTGAACGACGGCCGAGCGGGTGATGCGGCGTGCCGGTATGGCGGCGAAGAGTTTGCGGTGATTCTGCCGCGATGCGATTCGGTTGAGGCGGCGGCGGTGGCGGATCGATTCCGCATTCTGCTCAAGCAGCACACCTGGATGGGCGCGGAGGATTTGGAAGTGACGGCATCGTTTGGCGTGACGGATCTGCTGCTGGTGGGTTCGCCGAATGTGCGGACGATGCTGGAGTTTGCAGATGATGCGCTGTATGCCGCCAAGCAGAACGGGCGCGACCGGGTTGTGGTTTCTTCGCCGGCGAGCCACGCGCTGCGACGATCGGCGTGAGGAGCGGCCAGCGAACAGCAGTCAGCGAACAGCGATCAGGCTGATCTGGTTGCGACGGTGTCGGCCATGATGGCGAGCATTTCCGTGGCGGGGTTGGCGGGGATTGCAGCGAGTTCCGCCTTGGCCTGACTGACGAGTTTCTTGGCGGCTTCGGACGTTCGACGCACCGCGCCGCTTTCAATCAAACGCAGACGCAGGGCCTGGCTTTCGTGGTGCATGATCATGCGCAGGGCTTCGCCGCGCTGGGGTTGTGCGGCGGATTCCAGATGGTAGATGATGGGCAGGGTGATTTTGCCCTTGTCCAGATCCTTGCCGAGCGATTTGCCGACGACGTCCTGATCGCCGACGAGATCGAGCAGATCATCCTGAATTTGGAAAGCGATGCCGAGTTTAGTGCCGTAATCGCGCAGGGCTTTGCAGATGCGTTCATCCGCGCCGCTAAGGAGAGCGCCGAGGCGGCAGCATTCGCCGATGAGGGAAGCGGTTTTGCGGCGGATGATTTCCAGGTACATGGATTCGTCGATGCTGTAGTTGTTGCGGTGGTGGAGTTGGACGAGTTCACCTTCGCAGAGTGTGTTGGTGATCTGGCCGAGGGCGAGGTTGATGGCAGGATCGCCGGCGGTGGAGCAGAGGTGGAAGGCATTGGAGATGAGGTAATCGCCGAGGATGACGGCGGCTTCGTTGCCCCAGAGGTGGTTGACGGTGGCGCCGCGGCGGCGGACTTCGGCTTCGTCGAGGACATCATCATGGACGAGTGTGGCCATGTGGATCATCTCTGTGACGGCGGCGACGATGCGGTGATTTTCGGAAAGCGCTAAGCCGCTGACTTCTGACCTCTGACCTCTGACTTCTGTTTTCTGCCCCACCGCCAGCCCGGACAGCAGCACCAGCGTTGGCCGAAGCATCTTGCCGCGGTACTGTTCCACGTGCATGCAGAGGCTGTTGACGGCGGACATATCGCTGGCGAGTTGTCGCTCAAAAATCACCATGACCTGATCGAGTTGCTCGGTCAGGAAGGAGGTGATGGGCTGATGTGCGGAGCCGAGATTGAGCATGGGGGGATTGTAGAACAAACCCGGAATCTGCGAATTGGCGGGTCGGCGATCAGTGGGTTATTTCTCCGCCACGATGTATGAAATCCAACCGGCGCAGGCTTCGCCTTGGGTTGAGATGGTGAAGACGCCGTCGCCTTCGCCGGTGGCGTTGTCGGTGCCTTCCCAGTAGACGAGGACGTTTTTGAAGCCTGCTTCGCGGAGAATTTCCTGAAGTTCCGGCAGCGTCCACAAGCGCCAGTCGTAGGTGAAGGCTTTCTTTAATTTGGAGCCGTCGGGGAATGTGAAGTGGATGTGGTTGAGGACTTCGCCTGTGATGGGGTTGTATTTGTTCTGGTCCCAGACGTAGGTGAAGCCGTCGAAATCGCGAGGTTCTTCGATCTCGGAGAATGATTCGCTGCCGCCGTAGGCGTCGAGCAGGAAGATGCCGTCTTTGACGAGCGAACGGTGAACGGAGCGAAAGTAGCGGCGAAGTTCATCTCGGGTTTTGAAGACGAAGCAACTGAAGTTCATCGCTAGGACGGTGTCGAATGCGGGCGGCGGAGTTTTGGCGTTGCGGACATCGCCACGGATGAGTTGCATTCGCTTGAGTTGATCGGGTTTGAGTTTTTTGGGGCCGGTGGTGGACGCCTTGGCGGCCCATGCGAGGATTGCGGGATCGAGGTCAATGCCGACGGCGGTGTTTTTGCGATTGCGTGTGACCCATTCGCGGCAGACCAGCGAACTGCCGCAGAAGTCCTCGCGGATGCGGCGGGGTCCGCCGGGGCGGCGGCGGCGTTCCTTCCAGACCTGCTCTATGAAGTCGCATTCGGCGGCGGCGTCCTGCACGGAGAGTTCGTAAAGTTCGAAGGGATCGCTGTTGGCGGCGGTGCGCCAGCGGTTCTTGCGGCTGCGTGCTTTCTTGCCGCGTTTTTTTTGTGCGGCCGGACGTTTTTTGGCGCTCTCCGTGCGATTCATGGGCGGGCAGTGTAGCGGGCGTGGCCGATGGCGGGGGTTGTGATGGAGGAGAATTGCATGATGAAACATCTTGGGATAGTTTCAACGCATGGCCATGACACCCGCAGACAAAGAAATTTTGAAAGATTTTGAACGTACCCGGCAAAAGACGATTGATTTGCTGAAGGCGGTTCCGCCGGGGTTGTTGAAGAAGAAGGCCAAGGGTGAGGAGACGACGCTCGCGGGATTGTTCAGTCATATTTCGCTCGCGGTCAATGGCTGGATGTTTCGGTGCATGAAGGATAGCGGGCCGCAGCCGCAATGGCCTGCGCCAAAATCGGAATTGAACAAGGCGGCGTTGCTTAAATCCATGCGCGCTTCACAGAAGCGATTGCTGAAGTTCTTTGAGGCCAAGGGTGGCGCGGCCATGAGCGCGGTGTACGAGCGCGAGAGGGAGGGCAAGAAGTATCGTTTTGTCGGCCGCAATCGAGTGCTGTATCTGACGCAGCACGAGGTTCACCATCGGGGGAAGATTGTGCTGGCGTTGCGGCAATGGGGGTTCACGAAGATTCCGTTCTTGCCGTTCTGATTTATTGGAACGGTCCGGCGAGCGGCGCTGCGAGGACGAGACGTCCGCGCTCCCCGATGCTATGTGCGGCATTATTTTGGAGGATATTCAAACACGCCGCGGCCGGTCTTGTCGCCGAGGCGTTTGGCGACGACGAGTTGGCGCAGTTTGGGGCAGGGGAAGTATTTTTGATCGCCGAGTTCACGGTAGAGGACCATCATGATGTCGTGGCAGACATCAAGGCCGATGAGGTCGGCCAGGCGCAATGGACCCATCGGGTGGCCCATGCCGAGTTTCATGATTTCATCGATGTGGGCCGGCTCGGCAACGCCTTCCATCCATGCGTAGAACGCCTCGTTGATCATGGGCATGAGAACGCGGTTGGAGACAAAGCCAGCGCTATCGTTGGCGGGCACGGGGGTCTTGCCGAGTTTTGTTGTCAGATCGATGGTGAGTTTGGCGACGGCATCGGATGTTTGCAGACCGCGGATGACCTCGACAAGTTTCATGAGCGGCACGGGATTGAAGAAGTGCATGCCGATGACGCGCGGGGCGGCGGCTTCCACGCCGGCGGCGATGGAAGTGATGGAAATGGTTGAAGTGTTGGTGGCAAGTGTGACGGAATCGCGGAAGGTTTCGGCCATCTGGCGGAAGATTTTGGCTTTGAGGTCGGCGTCTTCGCTGGCGGCTTCGATGGCAAAATCAGCGTCTTTGGCTTCACGCATTTCCGGGTGGTAGGTGATTCGCTTGAGCGCGGCCTGGGCGTCCTCGGCGGTCATGCGCTGCTTTTCGACGTTGCGGTCGAGGGTTTTCTTGTGATAGGAGCGAGCACGTTCAAGTTGATCCTTGCTCACATCGACTTGAAAGGCCGCGATGCCGCTGGTGGCGGCGGTCAGCGCGATGCCTGAACCCATGGTTCCCGCCCCGATGACTGCGATTGATCGAATCTCTGACATGCATACCTCTGTGGAAACTGGAAGAAAGTGCATGGTAATGGAGGCCGGGCGGCGGCACAAAATCACGCGCGACCGCATAATGGCGTTATGCCACGTGCGAAATCTGTCCGACCGGTCGAATCAAAGGTGCAGCCGCCGGCGCGCGGGAATCGATCGATGACGCTGGCTGGGGTGTCGGCACTATTTGTGATGACGATCATCGCGTATGTTCCAGCGCTGGGAGCGGGGTACATCTGGGACGACAACATGTATGTGACGGGCAATGCACTGCTGCGATCGGTGGGTGGACTGTGGGACATTTGGGTCAAAGTAGGCGCGACGCCGCAGTATTACCCGCTGGTGTTCACGACGTTCTGGATTGAGCATCAGTTGTGGGGTCAGAGCGCGGCAGGGTATCACGTGGTAAACGTGCTGCTGCATGCGGGCGGCGCGGCGCTGCTGTGGATGGCGCTGCGGCGGCTGGCGGTTCCCGGTGCGTGGCTGGCGGCGGCGGTGTTTGCGCTGCATCCGGTGCATGTGGAATCCGTCGCGTGGATCACAGAGCGCAAGAATGTGCTTTCAGGTGTGTTGTATTTGTCTGCATTTCTGGCGTATCTGCGGTTTGCGGATCTGGATGGCAGGATGCAGGATGGAAGGAAGGAGTGGAAGCATTACGGAGTAGCGCTGGCATTTTTCATCGGCGCGCTGTTGAGCAAGACGGTAACGGCGACGTTGCCTGCGGCATTGTGTTTGGCGTTGTGGTGGAAGCGCGGGCGTTTGCGGTGGAGCGATGTCTGGCCGCTGCTGCCGATGTTTGCGATCGGACTGGGGATGAGCGCGGTGACGGCGATGCTGGAGCGGACGCAGGTGGGAGCGGCGGGACCTGATTGGGACTTGTCGATCGTTGAACGTCTGCTCATCGCGGGGCGTGCGATATGGTTCTACGCAGAGAGTCTTGTGCTGCCGATGAACCTAACGTTCATCTATCCGCGCTGGACGATTGATGCGGGGGATTGGTGGCAGTATTTGTTTCCGCTGGGTGCGGCGGCGCTTGTTCTCGGATTGATTGCGGTGCGCGGCAGGTTGGGGAATGGGCCGCTCGTCGCCATTTTGTTTTTTGGCGGGACGCTGTTGCCGGCGCTTGGTTTCATCAACATTTATCCGATGAAATTTTCATTTGTGGCGGATCATTTTCAGTATTTGGCGAGCATTGGGATAATCGCTTTGCTGGCGGCTGGTGCGGCGGTTTGGACGCGGCGGGTTCCCATGGCGATTCGCCTGACGGCAGCGGGGTGCGTGCTTGTGACGCTCGGCACGGCCACATATCGCCAATCGAGGATCTACAAGAATGTTGAGACGTTGTGGACCGATACGCTGGCAAAGAACGATCAGGCGTGGATAGCGCACGACAATCTTTCGGAGTGGATGCTCCATCAAGGGAAGTTTGAGAAAGCCATTGAGCATGCGAAAAGTTCGTTGTGGCTACGGCCGGATAATGATGTGCCGCACAACAACATGGGGCTGGCGTTGGAATCGCTCAAGCAGTTTGATGCAGCGCTGGAGGAATATCGCAAGGCGGTGGCGGCGCAGCCAAGGCAGGCGCGGGCGCGGCTGAACATGGCTTCGCTGCTGCTTCGTCTGAACGACACGGCGGAAGCGGAAAAGCAATATCGGCTCGCGCTGGCGGATGCACCGCAGTTTGCGGATGGTCACTACAACTTTGCGGTATTCCTGGAGGGAACCGGCCGGCGCGGCGAGGCGATCGAGCATTGCCGAGAGGCGATATCGCTCAATGGCAATGATCCAGATTCGCATGCGTGGCTGGGGTATTTGCTGTTCCGTGATGGAAAGCGCGATGAGGCGATCCGCGAGATTGATTGGGCGCTGGTACTTGATCCGAATCACGGCGGAGCGAAATCGCTGCGGGAACAGATTCTCTCTAATTAAGAGTCGCTTTTGTTGCAGGTACTGTCATGGCACGGCCGGTCAACAATCTTCGGTTGTTTGTTGCGATTCATCCGCCGGTGGAGGCGGTGCGGGCGATGTTGGCACTGACGGCGGAACGGAATTTGCCGGCGCATCGCAACACACCGGAGGATCAAGTGCACATGACGGTGCAGTTCATTGGGGACACGCCAGCGGCGGACATGGATGAGACGATTGAATCGGTGGCGCGGGCGACGGCGGGGATACGGGTGTTTGCGTTGCAGCCGTTGGCGCTGATTACGCTACCGGAACGGGGGCCGGCGCGGTTGGCGGCAATTGAAACGGATCAGCCATCAGGGTTGATGGAGTTGCATCGTCGACTGGTGATTCGGCTGGCGAAGGGCGCACGGGGGCGGGATGCGGAGCGATTTCGGCCGCATCTGACGATGTGCCGATTTCCATCGCCGACGAGCGGCGTGAAATTGGCTGAACCACTGGAAATGCAGCCGTTTGAAGTGAACAGGATCACACTGATGCGCGGCGCACTTTCACCAGCGGGTGCGTTGCACCGAGAGGTTGCGGCGTTCGGACTGGAAGCGTGAAGTGTTAGACAACTTCCTTAAGCGATTGGCTGGGTTTGAAGCCAACGGAGTTGGAGGCTTTGATTTCCAGCGGCGCGCCGGTGACCGGGTTGCGGCCTATGCGTGCCTTGCGGCGTTTCTTTGTGAATGTGCCGAAGCCAACGATGGTTACGCCCTCGTCTTTTTGGATGCCATTGGTAATGCAATTGATGACGGCGTCAACAACGCGCGTGGCAGAGGCCTTGGAATCGCCAAGTTCAGTGGCGACCGCTTCGATCAGTTGTCCCTTGTTCATCGGAAACTCCCGTTGGATGAATATGTCCAATCGCCCAGCGTCGCGTGGGTGGGTGAAGTGGGAACAAATGTACCCGCCATGGGTGACCTGTCAATCGACAAAGTCGTGATTTTTTCCAGAACATGCAGAGAAGGTAAGGGACACGTACAGTATCCAGAGTGGAATTGGAATCAGGGATTCAGTTGCGAACATGAAACCAGTTGTGATTCAAACGGAACACCTTTCATCCGAAGCGGCCGTATGGCTGGCGGAACGGTGTGAACTGGCAGTGTGTTCGCCGGGCAGTGCGGAATTCAATCGAATTGTTGCAAATGCAGCGGGAATGGTGGTGCGCACGTACACTATCGTGGATGAACGGATGCTTGCGAGCGCGCCGAAGTTGAAAGTTGTTGCGCGGGCCGGAGTGGGATTGGACAACATCGATGTGGCGGCGTGCAGGCGGCGCGGTATCGAGGTGGTGTACACGCCGGATGCCAATACCCAAGCAGTTGTGGAATATGTGGTGTGCCTGTTGGGGGATGCGCTGCGGCCGCGGGTGACGCTGGCCAAGGCGGTGGATGCGGCGACGTGGAACCAGTTGCGGGAGAAGACGGTTGGTACGCGGCAGATGAATCAACTTACATTGGGGATTCTGGGGCTTGGCAGGGTTGGCAAGCGGGTGGCGGAAGTGGCGCGGGCGATCGGCTGCCGTGTGTTGTTTCATGATCTGCTGGCGATGAGTGAATCGGAGCGGCACGGGGCGGAGCCGGTCGATGTACGGTCGCTGTTTGCACAATCGGATGTGGTGAGCGTTCATATCGATGGCCGGGCGGCGAATGCGAAGTTCGTGAATGCCGACCTGATTGGGTGCATGAAGGCGGATGCGATATTCATCAACACTAGCCGCGGGTTTGTGGTGGATGCGGCGGCATTGGCGAAGTGGCTGCGGGGCAATCCGACGGCTTCGGCGTGGCTGGATGTGCATGATCCGGAACCGTTTGGAGCGGATTATCCGCTGTTGGGGTTGCCGAACGCGCGGTTGTATCCGCACCTGGCCAGCCGCACGGAGGCGGCGATGAGCAACATGAGTTGGGTGGTGAAGGATGTGGCAGCGGTGCTGGAGGGGAAGAAGGCGCGGTTTTCGGCGCCGGAGTGATTGTGAGGAGGGGATGGGTTTTCGGGTTTTTGTGAGGGAATTGCCGATCAAGATGATCGATTCAGCCACCATTCATTTATACTGTGTTGCAACATGACGCCACCCATGGAATTTGAGCCATTTCGCGCGAAAATCGCGGATCCCATCACGCACAGCACGGTTCAGCAGCGGCGGCGGTTTCTGTTTGAGGCGGAGCACAATTTGTTTCGGTTGCGGTCCGAGCAGGTGATTATTGATCTGCTGACGGATTCCGGTACGGGGGCGATGAGCAGCAATCAGTGGGCGGCGATCATGCGCGGTGATGAGTCGTACGCGGGTTCGATGAGTTATTTTCGGCTGGCGGATGTGGTGAAGAAGGTGTTTGGCATGCCGCACATGTTGCCGACGCATCAGGGAAGAATTGCGGAGCGACTGCTGGTGGAGGCGGTGATTGGCAAGACGCCGGCGGGCAACGGTCTGGTGGTGCCCAACAACGCCCATTTTGATACGACGCGCTGCATGATTGAGACCAGCGGAGCGGAAGCGTTCAACCTGTTGTGCGAGGGTGGCGAGCGAGCAAAGGCGGCGGGGAAGGGCGCGGGGGCGGTCTTCAAGGGCAATATGGATTTGCACAAGTTGGAGGCGCTGCTGAAGGAACGCGGCGATGATGTGCCGTTTGTGATGGTGACGGTGACTTGCAACTCCAACGGGGGCCAGCCGGTTTCGATGGAGAATCTGCGAGGGGTGCGGAGTTTGTGTGATCGATTCGGCAAGATGTTGTTTCTGGATGCGTGCCGCTTTGCGGAGAATGCGTGGTTCATCAAGGAGCGCGAGGCGGCGACCGGCTCCGGAAATCGCGATCGCAGCGTGGCATCCATCGTGCGGGAGATGTTTGATCTGGCGGATGGTGCGGTGATGTCTGCGAAGAAGGATGGGCTGTGCAATGTTGGCGGGTTGCTGGTGATGCGCGATGAGCATTTCTATCGCAAGGCGTGCAATTTGTGCGTGCTGACGGAAGGTTTCCAGATGACCTACGGCAGTTTGCCGGGGCGTGATCTGGAAGCGATGGCGGTGGGGCTTGTGGAAGCCATGGATGCGACGTATCTGCAGAGCCGCGTGGAACAGGTGCGCGGGCTTGCGATTGAATTGGCGAGCGCGGGGATTGCGGTGGTGGAGCCGACGGGCGGCCATGCGGTGTATCTGGATGCGGAGGATTTTTGTCCGCACCTTTCGCGTGCGGAGAATCCGGCACATTCACTGGCGTGCGCCGTTTATGAAGAGGGTGGCATTCGCTGCACACGCATTGGATCGGTGTTGAAAAACGGCGTGGGCGAGCCGATGGAATTGGTGCGAATGGCGATTCCGCGAAGGTTGTACAACCAGACGCACATGGAATACGTGGCGAGGACGATCATTGGTTTGAAGGCGCGCGCATCGGAGATTCAGCCGATCAAATCGGCGTTGCCGGCCGCGGTGCGCATGGAAGAGCCTGCACTGGAAGCGGTTTGACCGCCATCGGCGGTTCGTTCGTTCCCAACAACCAGCGAGTTTGCCCAGGAGACTCGACATGACAACAACAAGCACGACGGTTGCACCGATTTCAGCCAGTTCTGCGGGCGGGGCGTATCGCACGCTTTATAGACTGTTCGGCTACTTCGGGTTGTTTTCCATTTTTGGATCGCTGATGTACGGGTTTCGGTACAACCCGGAGGCGCCGGCGATGAACTATGGATGGAACGTGCTGCTTTACGGCGTGTTCATTGTGCCGCATTTGATCATGACTCGCTCGTGGTGGAAGCAGATGGTTGCGGGGAATCCGGCCGGTTCGCCGCGCGAGCGCCGCTTTTACATTTTTGTAACGGTGGTTACATGGTTTGCGGTTTTGGCGTTGCAGCAACCGTTGCCGGGGCCGAAACTTTCGTTTGGCAGTCACCCGGCGGAGGTGCTGGTCCACTTTGCGGGCATCGTTTTCTTTCTTTGGACGGCGATCCTGTTCTTTGAAGGAGTGACGATGGGAATGATTGACGGATTGCTGGGCGTGCCGGGCGCTGTGAGTGCGTATTCGCACGGCAAAGACACGCCGCTGTTCACGGAAGGGACGTACGCGCGGGTGCGGCATCCGATGTACCGGGCGGCGATCCTGGCAGGGCTGTGCTCGCTGCTTATCCATCCAAACATGGCGCAAGTCTTCTGGGCGGGATTGATTGGCGGCACGTTCATTGTGTTTGTGCCGATTGAGGAAGCGCAGATGATCCGCGCGCGTGGAGATGATTACCGTGAATATCAGAAGCGCACGCCGTGGCGGTTGTTTCGTGGGGTTTGGTGAAACCCGATCGAAATTCACCGCAGAGACGCCGAGGACGCAGAGTGTGATTTTTTGATATTCTTCCGGGCGTTCTCCGCGCCTTTGCGGCGAGCCTGATATCCCCCAACTGATTGAATACCCATGTCCTTTGACATTGAAATCGTGCACGCCCGACAGATTCTTGATTCGCGCGGCAATCCCACTTTGGAATGTGAAGTTGCGCTCTCCGGCGGGGCGACCGGCCGGGCGGCGGTGCCTTCGGGCGCTTCCACCGGCGAGAATGAAGCGGTTGAACTGCGCGATGGCGATCCCAAAAAGTACCTGGGCAAGTCCGTCGGCAAGGCGATTGCCAACATCAATTCCACCATTGGCCCCAACATCATCGGGCTGGATGCGCGCGATCAGGAGATGATTGACCGGTTGATGATTGAGTTGGATGGCACGCCGAACAAGGCGAACCTTGGCGCGAATGCGGTGCTAGGCGTTTCCATGGCGGTCGCTCACGCCGCTGCGGCTTCCACCACCCAACCGTTGTACCGCTATCTCGGCGGGACGGCGGCGCGGGTGCTGCCGGTGCCGATGCTCAATATTCTTAACGGCGGCAAACATGCGGACAACACAGTTGATTTTCAGGAGTTCATGGTTCAGCCGTGGGGCTTCGATGATTTCGCAGAAGCCCTGCGAGCCGGTGTGGAGATTTACCACTCGCTCAAGAAGGTGCTGCACGACAAGGGCCTGTCAACGGCGGTGGGTGATGAAGGCGGGTTCGCACCAAACCTGAAATCAAACGAAGAGGCACTGCAATTCATTGAGCAGGCGGTGAACAAGGCGGGCTACAAGTTTGGTGAGCAGGTGTTTATCGCGCTTGATCCGGCGATGAGCGAACTCGCCAACGAGGCCAAGAAGAAAGACAAGCACGGGTATTGTTTCTTCAAAAGCGAGCCGAATCGTGTGGCTTCAGCGGACGAGATCATTGATCTGTGGGAATCGTGGTGCGACAAGTATCCGATCCGTTCCATTGAAGATGGCCTTGCAGAAGATGACTGGGACGGCTGGGTGAAACTCACCCAACGATTGGGAGATCGCGTGCAACTGGTTGGCGATGACTTGTTTGTGACCAATCCCAAGTTCTTGCAGAAGGGGATCGATGACGGCGCGGCGAACGCCATTCTGGTGAAGGTGAACCAGATCGGGACGTTGAGTGAGACGTTTGATGCGGTGAATCTTGCCAAGCGCCATGGTTATGCGGCAGTGTTGAGCCATCGTTCCGGCGAGACGGAGGATGCGACCATTGCGGATATTGCCGTGGCCACCAATTGTGGGCAGATCAAAACGGGTGCGCCTTGCCGCAGCGATCGCAACGCCAAGTACAACCAGTTACTGCGGATTGCGGAGGAATTGGGCAGCAACGGTGAATACGGCGGCGGGATGTGGAACAGATAACGCACTCAAACTCGAACCGACGCCGGTTCTTGAAATGGGCTATTCCGCTTTTTGTGATGGTTCTAATTGCGGGCTATCTCGCAACATTCTGCGTCATTCGACATCGAGCGCTCACTGACTATGCGATGATTTCGCAGGGTAAACGACCTCATTATGTCAACGATGGCGTCCCCATAAGCGATGGAGGATCAACAATCTACTCAGGGCTCGGCTATGAAGTGTGGCGTATGCACCAAGTCGGACCGCCTCCCATGAAGGTCGGTCAGTTTCCTTGGGTCACCCACGGGCCAAGACTGATTTTTACCTGTCGGCGCTACTTTCCAATTCTGGAACGATGGCTTACCGATGCTGAAGACCTAAAAACTGACAACGACGGAACTTGATGGCACGTCCGAAAACGTCCCATTTCGCCTCGTTTTGTCGACCTTTCCGTTTATGAAGCATGGGTTGTTTGCCGCGCTTGCCTCATTGTCATATCCCTTGAGTGCTTCATGGGTTGGGTCGATTGAAATGACGTGAGATAGGGCGGTTCATGCCGGAAGGCATGGTCCGCGCTACTTATCGGAGGCGCAAACGTGGATAAAGCCAGTCTCATCGGCATCATCGTGGGCTTGATTTGCCTTGGTGTGGTATTCACCGAGGTGTCTCACGGCCACTATGCGATGTTCTGGTCGCTGGAAGGCATTTTGATGGTGGGCGGCGGCAGCATCAGCGTCTGCTTCATGGGCCTGCCGATGCACCGTATCAAGTGCGTGCCCGGGTACATCAAGCGTTTCATGTTCACCAAGGGGCGCGATGTGGTGGATGTTGTGAAGGCGATGGCGTCGCTGGGTGAGAAGGCCCGCCGGGACGGCATCCTGGCTTTGGAACCTGAAATTGAGAAGTTGCAGGAGACGGATCCGTTTCTCGCCAGCGGTTTGCGCATGGCGGTTGACGGCGTTGATCCGGACGGCATTGAAGCGACGCTGCGCATGGAGATCATGGCCATGCAGGATCGCCACAAAGCCGGCAAGAAGTTCTTTGATCTGATCAAGTTGTACGCCCCGGGTTGGGGACTGGTCGGCACGCTGATCGGGCAGGTGGGTATGTTCGGCAATCTGGCGACGGCTGACATTGGCGCGCTGGGGAAGATGCTTGCGGTGGCCGTGGCCGCGACCATGTACGGCGCGATCGTGGCCAATGCCATTGCCGGGCCGGTCGGCGACAAACTGGCGCTGCGTTCTGGCGAGGAGATTCTCGGCCGCGAAATGATGCTGCAAGGCATTCTTTCGATTCAGGCCGGCGACAATCCGCGCGTGACGCTGGACCGCATGCTGGCGTTCATCCCGGCAGCGGGCAGGGCGAAACTGCAAATGGCCGCGTAACGGAGCACCATGTCCGAAGAGGCACATGACAATCCGGAAGCGCACGGCAAAAGCCACAAGAAACACGGCGCCCCTCACGGCGGCGGCCATGATGAGGAACACGGCGGCGCGCCGGAGTGGCTCATTTCGTTTGCTGACAACGTGGTGCTGATGATGGGTTTTTTCGTGATCTTGCTGGCCATGAACATGGCCAAGCAGACGGTGGGCGGCGGCGGCGCGAAGGGTGAGCACGGCCAGGGCAAGACAACCGAAGAAGCGATGATGGACTTTGCGATAGCGATGCGCGAGGGTTTCAACAACCCGGTGCATCCAGATTCCAAGGATCCGCGCGATGCGGATCTCGTAAAACGGTTGCGTCAGCGCGCGGGCCAGAGTGAGGCGCGCGATCCCGGAATCAAGGGTCATCAGCAAGACCCGCAATCCATTCGGCCCAGCGAGTACTACGCCATCAACGGGAGCATTCCATTTGCGGAGAACTCGACGGAAATTCCCACCGTGAGCCAAGGGACAATTGCAGAAGTCGCCGCCAAGGTGCGCGGCCGACGGCTGGTGGTTGAGGTGCGAGGCCACGTGAGTTCCATGGAGGCCAGCAAGGGGGAAGAGAGGGCTGCGAAACTGGCTTTCGAGCGTGCCCTGGCAGTGGCCCGTGCGCTGACGACGGAGAAAGTAGCCTGGTGGCAACTGCGAATGGTCACATGCGCGGATCACGATCGACTGGATGCCTTCCCAACCAGTCGCAATTCCGACAAATCCAACGCGCGGGTTGAAATAATCCTCACAGATGAGGTTCTGCCGGATCAGGTGCCGACGATGTACGACAATTCGGACGCGCCGAATACCGCATTGGCACCGTCCTCGAACGAGTCGAATCACTCGACGCCGTAATGGCTCCCAGGCGGCAGGGCAAAGTGAACAGATAATCGAGTTTCCCCGGCGCTGTCGGTGTGTGCTATAACCGCAGGCGCGATTCAGGGTTGCGTCATGCTTTCCACCATCATCTTGACGTTTTTGATTTTTGTTGCGGCGATGCTCTATTCATCCGTGGGGCATGCGGGGGCGTCGGGTTATCTGGCGGCGATGGGATTGTTCCGTCTGCCGCAGGTTGTGATGAAGCCGGCGGCGTTGGTGCTGAACATTTTTGTTGCGAGCATCGGGACGTTTCGATTCTGGCGTGCCGGGCATCTTTCGCTGCGATTGCTTTGGCCGTTCATCGTGCTGTCGATTCCGTTTGCGTTTTTTGGCGGGCGCATGCAGGTGGGGGAGGTGTTCTACAAGCGACTGCTGGGCGGAGTGCTTTTGTATGCGGCCGGGAGCATGTTGTGGCAGACGTTGCGCGACCGACGGGCGGGAACCGATAGCGGGAGCCTGCTTCGGCCGCCGCCAATACCCGTTGCGTTGCTGGTAGGCGGTGGATTGGGATTGCTTTCAGGAGTCACTGGCGTCGGTGGCGGTATTTTCCTAAGCCCGGTTCTGATTCTGATGCGATGGGCCGACACCAAGCGCACGGCGGCAGCATCGGCGGCGTTCATTCTGGTCAACTCCATTGCTGGATTGGCTGGGCAAATTTTCAGCGGCCAGTTCAAGCCGTTTCAGACGTTGCCGTGGGAGTTTCTGGTGTGGGCTGTGGCGGCGGTGATGGGTGGAGCGATTGGTTCGCATCTCGGAGCAAGGAAACTGAACTATGCAGGATTGCGCATCATGCTGGCGCTGGTGCTGGTTATTGGCGGCGTGAATCTGCTGCTGACGCGGAAGCATGAACCAGCGGCTCCTGCACCAAGCGCTACTTCAACTCAATCCGTGGATCAATCCAGCCGTACAGCAAATCCACAATCAAGTTGAACACGATCAGCATGCTGGAGTAGGCCAGCACCACGCCCATAATGAGCGTGAGGTCCTTGCTCAAGACCGCATCTACAAAGTGCTGGCCGACACCCGGCACGGCAAAGACGCGCTCCACGACAAAGGACCCGGTCATGGCGGCGGCACACGCCGGCCCCAGGTAACTCAACACCGGCAGAAAGGCGTTCTTGAGCGCATGCTTGAGCACCACGCGATATTCCGGCACGCCCTTGGCTCGCGCGGTGCGGATGTAGTCGGCGTTCATTTGCTCAATCATGCTGAAGCGCGTCAACCGCGCGATGTACGCTGCAAACGGCAGGGAGAGCGTGACCGCGGGCAGGACCATGGCAGAAACGCCGCCCCAACCTGCGATGGGGAAGAGTCTCATCCACACGGCAAACACGACGAGCAGCGTTGTGCCGATGACGAAGGAAGGCAGGCTGATGCCGATGAGCGCGAGAATCAGCGTACTGAAATCGAGCCACGATCCCGGCTTCACCGCACCGAGCACTCCGGCCGTCAGCCCGATGATGCATGCCAGCAGAATGGCGGCAAGGCCGAGGCTGATGGAAACGGGCAGCCCCGCGCCAAGGATTTCATTGACGGACCAGTTTTCATGTGTGAGGCTGGGGCCGAGATCAAAAGGCTTGTTGTGCGCTCCGATGACCCAGCTGACGCCGGTGGCCTTTCCAAGGTAATCCCAGTAGAAGGACCACGGGCTGTCGAGTTTGTACTGTTCGCGCATGGCCTGAACGATTTCATCGGGCGGGCGGCGGCCCTCGCCTTTCTCCAACGGGTTGCCGGGGATCAGCCATGCGAGGGCAAACGTGATGGTATAGATCACGAGCAGGATGATCGGCATCTGGACAAGCCGGCGGATGATGAGGGCGGACATGTGGCAAAATCATAAACGCAAAAACACAGAAACGCAGAAAAGCGATTTCTGCGTTTCTGATATTCGTTTTTTCTACGATTCGATCACTTGGCTTGATAGTCGAAACTCTGCCCGCCGACGGAGGCTTCAAACATGAGGCCTTCCTCTCCGAGGGTGAAGACCATGACGCCATCTTTGTATCGAGCATTGGCGCCGGCACCGGAGGCTGCAGCAACGGCCGATGCCTGGGCGGCAAGGGCGAACTCATTGGTCTTGAAGCGGTCAAGGGCGGCTTTATTTTCAAAGAGAATCAATTCGCTGTAGGACTGACCGCCGAGTTGGGCCCCGATGGTTGCTTGGGAGAGATCGCAATAGCCGATCATCGTGCCGTGGTCGTACACGATGCCCTGGCCGTACGCGCCGCCGACGCCGATGGCACCCTTGCCGACGGTGGGAAACACGGCGTAGGCATAGGACTTGTTGATGTGATCCTTGATGGTGAGATCGCTCTGCTTGAAGCGAGTAACCGCGTGGTCGGCTTTTTGCTGCAGCGACTCACGATCCACTTCGGTCTTGGGAGCGGTGGTGCAGGCTGCGGCGGACAGGGCAATGAGTGCGAGGATCAATCCGTTGGTGATGCTGTTGTGTTTCATTTCTGTTTCTCCAGGTGTGACGAGGTCAACGCATTATAAGCGGGGTGGCGGCGACGCGACGTGCGGCCACAGCTGGAGGGATTCGTGAACGACGGCGGGGGAATCAGAGGGGTTCAAAATCGAACCGTTGGCCACCGATGGAGGCTTCGTACATCAGACCGGCTTCATCCATGGTGAAGACCAGCACTCCGTTTTTGTATTTGGCGTTGCCGGTGACGCCGGAACGCCACGCCACGGCGGAGGCCTGGGCGGCAAAGGCGAGTTCGCTGGCTTTGAAACGATCGAGGGCGGCTTTGTTTTCAAAGAAGATGATTTCGCTGTAGGCCTGGCCGCCTAGTTGCAGGCCGATAGAGCCTTGGGTGATATCGCAGTAGCCGATCATCTTGTTCTTATCGAACACCTGACCACGGCCCCAAGCCCCGCCAAGGCCGGCGGCACCTTTGGTTACGTTGGGAAACACCGCGTAGCCCTCCGCGCTTGTGAAGAGCGGCGCGAGGGAGGCATCGTTCTTCTTGAAATGCGCGATGGTGTTTTGAACATCCGAGGACAGTTCTTTTTTGTCGGCATCAGTGGTGGGGGTGGTGGCGCAGCCGGTTGCGAAAGTTATGGCGGCAAGCAATGCCACTGCAAGCAGGGATTTTGTCATGGCTGGTATCCTCAAACCGAGTTATCGGCGGATTGGCGCTCGCGTCACCAATACAACGTTCTGGTTGGGTGCGTCCGGGTGATGGGCTGATGACTTGAGCCTAGCGAACTTCCAGTTGCCAAAGATACTGAATGAGACGCGGGTGCGAGGAGAGGCCTTTGAGGCGGCTGGGTTCATACATGTACAACTGCACAAGTTGGCAGACAGGCAGGACGGGCATTTCCTCTTCAAACAGGAAACGCTCGGCTTCTTCCAGGGTTTGCATGCGCTTGGCGCTATCGGTCTCGTTGGCGGCGGATTCCAGCATCGCGTCGAATTTGGGGTTGGAATAGCCGCGATCGTTGTTGCCGTCGCCGGTTTTGTTGATGTCGAGAAAGGTGGTGGGATCGCCGTAGTCGCCATACCAGCGGCCGCGGGCAATCATGAACTTGCCGAGTTTCAGATCTTCTTTGTAGAACTTTGTGTCGGCTCCGCGAAGTTCCACACGCACGCCGAGTTCGCGCTCCCACTGCGATTTCAACTCCAGCGACATCCATTTGTAGCGTGGGGAGTTGGTGGTCCAGAGCAGATCAATGATGGGGAAGGGTCCGCCGGCTTCATTTTCAATCGTGCCATCGTTGTTGCGATCAAGCCAACCTGCGGCGGCGAGTTCGGTCTTGGCGCGGGCGATGTCGAACGGGAGGCCCTGCGGGCTGTGATAACCGGGAATGGAACCGGGCGGGATGAGCGTGTTCATCACCGGTTCATTGAGCCGCGTGGCGGTTTGCACAATGGCTTTCTTGTTGATTGCAAGTGCGAATGCGCGGCGTACACGGGCATCGGCAAAGGGATTGGCGTGGCCATCGGCGAGCGTCGGTCGGCAGTTGAAGCTGAAGAAATCGGTGCCGAAGGTCGGCCGTGCATGCACATTGCGGCGTTCGCCGGGCCCGGGCTGCGGCAATGCGGCAAGGACATCATCCATTGTCTGACCGGCGGTGAGCATTCGATCAATTTCGGAGCGGTACCGGGTTTCGTATGCAGCGCGCTGGGCGAGCATGTCGGATTGGTATTCCGCGGAAATGTCGACGAGCCAATCGATGGAGCCGGATTCATACGCCAGCACTGTGGTGTTGACATCTTCAATGGAGAGCATCAGGACGGAGTTGTTGCGGAGGATTTCCGGGCTGTGAAACAACGGATTACGATCCAGCCGCATGTCGCGTTTGTATCGCCATTGGGTGAGAATGTACGGGCCGTTGCTGACGAGAAACTGCGGGCGGGCCCAATCGTGCTTTTGTTCCAGGCGGCCGGTGCGCGGGTTGATCCTGAGGAAGCGGCGATCGGCCCAATCTGGCGGTGTGACGCCGATCCAACCGCGTTCTTTCATTGCTGGGCTGGCGGTGATTGAGGCGGGCCATCCTTCGACTGTTGGCCGATGGACCGGGGCGCACACGGCGAAACAGATCAGATCGAGGAAAAAAGGCGTTGGACGGCGGAGGCGAATTTGCAGGGTTCGGTCATCAAGCGCTTTGATGCCAACGGTTTGATCAAATCGCTGATCGGCCTGATCAAACAGTGATTGCGCGGAAGTGGATTGGTTTTCATGGCGGACAAAAGCCGCCAACTGATCGCTGCGCCAGCGAAAGAAATCCTCGGCACCATCAACGACGAAGAAGAGGTTTGAGTAATCGGCGGCGGTATCGGGCCAGAGCAGGCGTTTCCAGGAGTAGACAAAATCGTGCGCGGTTACCGGATCGCTGTTAGACCATTTGGCGTCCGCGCGTATGTGAAACGTGTAGGTGAGTTGATCGGTGGAGATGTCCGGCAGATCTGCGGCGGCGGGCTGGATGGAAAGATCGTGATT
>CAZWJR010000005.1:18763-22341 GCA_964634655.1 uncultured Isosphaeraceae bacterium
ATCAAGCGTGAAGACATCGCCACGGTTGACGAATACCACATCTGCGCGCGGCGGGGAGCTATCCCAGCGAAGAGCCGCCACCAGCGCGGCGGCGAGCACAATGAACAATGCCGTCAGTTTCATGGCAAGTTCCATCCTCCCCGGAAGTTACATTTTTAACAAATCGACCAACGGCGGGATGTGCCGCGACTTTGAATTCCCGAAGATCAATGCTGTTCGTAGGGCGACAGTCTGAGCGGGGCGAGCCATAGTTCCAGATCGGCCTGGTACTTCGTCTTGTCGTTGCCTGCCCACGCCGGGGCCAGTTTGGTTTGAGGAGTTCCGCTTGGCCTTACGACTCGATCAATCCGGTCCAGAAAGGCCTCGCAGGCACTGATGAGGACCTCGTAAGTGCGCTTGGATTTTTCGTCGGCGTGGCCGTCTTCCCAATGGGCCGCGCTGTAGGAAAGGAGTTGGCCGAGGCTGCCGCCGATTTTCTGCCCGATAGTCCGAAGTTCCGGCTCGGCCATGCTCTTACCAATCCACTTATCGCGGAGCAGAAGGATGCCGGATGTGATGGTGGAGAACATTTCTTGTGGATTGTTGCCGGGGCCGGACTTGACCACGCGGTCTATGACGGCCGAAAGCGCGTCCGCCAATTCCTGACGAATCGCCTGACGATCTTCGGACTTGAGCGAAGCGTGGTCCGCGATATCGATGGCGGCAAGTTGATGCCGCAGAATCATGGGGTTGCTTTCAACCTTGGCGGCCTGTGCCAGTTGTTTGGCGGCGGTTTTGTAGGTGCGCGGCTCAAGGACATCGCTCTTGAGAATCATCTCACAGCCGAATGCGGCCTGAAGTCGCAATTGCCATTTTTTCTGATCCTGACTGTGAGTGTTATTCAAGAGCAGGTTGGCAGCACGATCGCTTTCCAGCAACGAAAGCGCCAGTAGAGCGTTGACGCATGCGTGAATGTTGTTGCTGGAAGTAATGACCTTCTCAAGTTCCGGAACAACAACACTGGAGTAGTGGTACCGAAAAATGATGGAAATCGGCGGGGGGTTATCGAGAGGACGGCGTAACTCGGCCCGCGCTGCCTCGATTTCCTCCGGCTTGGACGAGGCTGCCTTCAAAACACCGGTGTAGTAATCCGACCAAGCCTTGACCTTGTCCTGCTGTTCCTTGGACAACTCGGTGGTACTAGTGATGTCCGTACCCGGCGGTGTGGGCCGGGACTGGCCCTGGACGGAGGCGGTGAGTGTCAGGAGCCACGGGATCAGCGTGGAAATCAGGAGGAAGTTGAGGCGGCGACGTTGCATTTTCAGTAGGCGGGTCTGGTACTTTAGCGTAAAAAGTCGCCGCGGCGACTAGAACCCAGCGAATTCAAGACCGTACCAACGGCCATGGCGAGTGTCAACGATGACCGTGCCGATGATAGAACGGGCGATATTGAGGATTCGCCGGTCGGCCAAATAGATGGCGGATTTGCCACACCCCCATGGCGATCCTACATTTCACCGACTGCGGCGCGTTTGTCCACGCCATTGCGACCGTTTGGAGCACACCAGGCCCCATCAGGGTGCGGCACGGGAGTCGATTCGGCTACCTGAAACAGCAAATGAATAGTTACAGCCGAATTCTTGTCACTCTTGCAGCCATCATGTGGCTGGGCGCGCCCGCTCTTGGTCGACAGACCCCAAAGGATCTTCTGGCGACGGAGTGGATTCGTGCGGCGATGGGACCTGTCACGGTTGATCCGCTAACCACGCGGGCGCTGGAAATTTCCCGTTTGCTTGCTGCCGAGGCGGTGAACCTTGCCCCCGACAATACCGATCGGTGGCGTCAGGCGTTGGACCTGACGTTGCTTTCCGAGGAGGAGGAATTCAAGAACCGCATTATCGAGCAGTTGCATCGGTTGGCGCCCGACGATGAACAGATTCGGCTGCGGCGGCTGAACGTTGCGTTGGACCGCTATCGAACCGTTGAGCAGCGAACCGCCGCGTATGAGTCACTGCTGATCGATGCCAATGTGCCGCAGATTGGCCCGGCGGTGGCATCTCGCCTGGCGTATGACCTGGCGCTTCTGTATCAGCGTCAGGGTGACATTGAGCGATTCACTCATTGGCTGGGGAAGTCAACCACCTGGGATTCATCCAATCGCGCGGCGGCGGCAATCGCTGCGGGATTCTTCCGCATGAATTTGAGTGACCCGGTCGCCGAAGCGGAACTCCTCATCAATCTCATGCTTGCCGATCCAACCGATGTGACAACGCAAATTGCGCTGGCGCAGTTGCTGGTTGATTCCGGAGCGTACGTAGGCGGTGACCGCCTGTATCAACGTGCCTTGCAAGGCATGGCCGTTGAGGAGCAACAGATCTCCAACGACCTCCTTGCCGACCATGCTCTGACCAAATGGGCCCGTGGTGATCACGCAGGGGCGCTGGACATCCTTCAAACCCGTCAGGCGTACCTGGACAAACTCTATCGCTACTACATCGTCTCAAATACACCCGGTATGACGGAAGAGGAATACTCCCAAATTGTTACGCCGCTGGACCCAAACATGACCACGGTGGCGTCGGTAATTCAGATTGATCGCGGGGACGACGCAGCGGCAGCGATCAAGCGCGCGATTGGCGCCCATGATTCAGCCATCGAAGAAAGAAAAAAGCAGATCGATCAAGCAGCGCAAAATCCGTCGAGTGGGGGCCCCAAGCCAGACGCCAGCGTTATTCCAAACCTGTACCTGGAGAGTGCGTGGGTCGGCCTTTGGTTGGGAGCCGATGTCGAAATTGCCGCCAAGAGCATCGCCGCGGCCCAGGATCTTGAGCCATTGAGTGAAGCGGCGCGGCAACGATTTGACGGATTGCTGGCGTTTCGTCGCGGCGAGGTGGACCGGGCCATCGAGCTGCTCACACCATTGACGGCGACGGACATAGCCGCGCGAGTCGGCTTGGGAATGTGCTTGCAACAGAAGGGAAAGATGCAGAGTGCCGCCCGCGAGTTTTTGGCGGCCTCACGTCAGCAACCCGGCTCACTCATTGGTATCTGGTGCGCGCGGCGGCTTGCGGGCCTGCTTGGACAGCCGTTGCCTCAATCGCAAACAGGGGCGGCCATGGATCGGCTGATCGCCGCCATTCCCCATGCGTTTGATCGATACGCCGAAGACACGTCCATGGTTTTGGATGTTCGTATTACGCCGACCAAACTGACGTTTGGGCCGTATGAGCCGATTATCTTCAATATTGAGATCACCAACACGTCGCAGTATCCGATCGGAATAGATCGCAACGGACCGCTGCGACCGCAATTGCTGTTTGTGCCAACGGTTCGTGCGGCCGACGCGGGGAAGGTTGGTGAACTGCGGCCATTTGTGGTCGATATCGGCCGCCGACTGCGATTGATGCCGCGCGAGAAGTTGGCATTTTCGATCAACGTGCGGAATTACTCGCCCGGCGATGTGGTGAACAGCCTGGCGCTCAATGGCACGATTCTGAAGATGAGGGCGTTGTTGAATTTTCGGATGGTCGAACCGGGTGTTCCGGTCCCGGGCATCTACGGAGTATCCATCGACGCGCCTATCGTGCAAGTGGATGGCT
>CAZWJR010000005.1:22351-32523 GCA_964634655.1 uncultured Isosphaeraceae bacterium
TTGCGGCAAACCGATGACTGGTTGAAGCAGTCCACGGCGATGATGCGTGCCCCTCGTGGCGATGGCCTCCTTGAGCGAATGGCGATGATCAGTTTCAAGATTGCACCGCGCCTGACGCCGCAGGTCGCGCCGGAAGTGCGAACGATGATCGAAGAGGCTCGGGCGGCGTTTGCGGATGCCTACGCCCAACTGGATAGCGTCTCTCAAGCGTGGCTGTTAAGCGTCATTCCGCAGATTGGATCCGGAGTATCTGAAGGGACCGAGCCGGTGTTTGCGATGGCACGCAAAAGCGAAAATCGCCTTGTCCAACTGGCATACCTCATGTTTCAAACCAACGGCGCGCGAGACCCGATGCTTGATGCAGCGATGCGCAGTGAAGACCCCGTGGTGCGGAGACTGGGCGAGTTGATCAAGGCCGATGCCGAGAAAGCCGAATCCTCGCCCTGAACCCAAGAGGCCGCGTCCGATGAATGTGACCGCGATCAAGAACGCCGGTCCCTGGCCTCGCCGCGTGGGAACGATCATCGGCGTTCTCCTCTTGTCGGGCGCGGTAGCGCTGGCATGGCGACAGCGCGAATCGGTGACGCAGGCGTTTGATTCGATTGCTGAAAATTCAGCCGGCGATCTTGCGCTGTACATTGGCATTCTGCTTGGCACCGTCATCGCCAACTTTGTGCTCACCGGGGTGCTCTTCAACATCCTTATGAAACCCTACGGCAAGGTTGGCTGGCTGGAGATGCAGGCGCTCATGGCTTGTTCCACGCTCCTGAATTTCATCCCCATGCGGGCCGGCTTGCTTGGCCGTGTGGCGTATCACCGGGTCTGTAACAACATCGCGGTGGCGGATACCGCAAAGACCATCGTGCAGGCGGCGATCCTTAGCGCGTCCAGCGTTGGGTATTTGGCACTATCGATATTGGTCCAGACTCAAACGGGCGATGGATGGATTCCCCTGTGGCTGATTGCCATAGCGCCAGTGCCGGTTTTGTTAGTCCTGGCAGCGTTGGCGCGGGCGCGTCCTCAAATTTCACGACTTGCAGCAGCTGCGGCGGTGCGTCATCTGGACCTGATTGGCATGGCCTGGCGCTATTGGGCGGCGTTCGCGCTGATCGGTTCTCCCATTGCCAGCAGCGGCGCGCTTGCCTTTGCCTGCATCAGCATGGCGGCGATGATGGTTCCTTTTCTAAGCAACGGTCTGGGCCTTCGTGAATGGTCGGTGGGAATCGCCTCGCCGATGTTGACCACGTACCAAATGACTCTTGGTATTACCGCCGACCTGGTGAACCGCGCGGCGGAACTCCTGATCACAGTGCCGGCCGGTGTGATTGGGATGGTGGCGCTGGCTCGGTTACGGCCGAATGGCGATGCAAACCGTACCGAATAGCACCCGGCTCTGATGCGCCTTCCATCATGCTCATGCCAAGTTTTTTCATCACGCCGATGGACGGCAGCAGATCTGGAAAAGTTTCCGCGGTTACGCATTGAACGTGCGAATGCGAGAACGCCCAGTCGATCATGGCACCGCATGCTTCCGTGGCGAGGCCACAGCGGCGGTGTTCCTGGGTGATGGCGTAGCCGATTTCAACCACACCTTTGTCATCTGGCTTGCTCTTGAACCCACCGTGGCCGATGAGTTTGAGCCGATTTGAGTGTGAATTCCGCAGCAACCAGTACCACATGCCCCAACCTTCGGCGTTCTGTCCACTTTCCAAGGCGCGAATAGTCCACTCCATTCCGGACCGATCCCAATACTCGGTGGGCCAGTGAGGGGAAGTGTCGATGCCGAGCAGTGAACCCAGCCCAGCAACGCCATCGAGTTCCGCCCGCACCATTTCCGCGGTGGCGAAGATGAGTTCGAGGCGGGCTGTCGTGAGCCGCAGCGTCATGGCGTCGGCGGCACCACGCCGAGGTCTTTCAACGTGAACAATGCTTCAAATGCGTATCCCGCCTTTTCAATGTTTTCCCGCGCGCCTTCCAGTCGATCAATCGTCGCAATGATTTTCAGGATCTTCGCGCCGGTGTCGGCGATCACATTGGCGGCTTCAAGCACTTGCCCGCCGGTGGTGGCGATGTCTTCAACGATGACAACCTGGTCACTATTGCCGATCACGCCTTCCAGTTGCTTGGCGGTGCCGTAGTCTTTTTTCTGATTGCGAATGAACACGCACGGGATGCCGCTGGCGATGGAGGCCGCGCTCACCAACGGTATGCCGCCCAACTCCGCGCCGGCCAGGCGTGTTGTGCCGCGCGGCAAACGCTCGGCGAACATCGCTCCTAACGCTGCCAGAATGTCCGGCTGTGTTGAGAAGAGGTATTTGTCCAGATAGAAGTTGCTCTTGCGGCCGCTGCGCAGCGTGAAATCGCCGCGCAGCAGTGCGACTGCGGCGATCCGGCGTGCCAATTCTTCCCGTGACATTGCTGTGCTCATCGCCGAGCATCGTATCGCCAGACGCACAAATTGGTGATCGTGGTCCGAGCACATCGCATCGCACAAAAGTACGCCATCCCCTACTATGCACGTATGGCGTCTGTCGTCTTTTACTTTCAAGTCCACCAGCCGTTTCGTCTGCGGAAATACTCCGTCTTCGATAGCGATCCCTTCTACTTCGACAACGAGGCAAACAAGCAGATTTGCGAGAAGGTTGCCAACAAGTGCTATCGCCCGGCAACGGCGAAAGTTCTTGATTTGGTCCGCCGGCACGAAGGTCGCTTCCGTGTTGCCTACTCTATCTCCGGCACCGCGCTGGAGCAGTTTGCGATGTGGACGCCGGATGTCATTGACATGTTCCAGCAACTGGCGGCGACCGGGGCGTGTGAGTTTCTGGGCGAGACGTCGCACCACTCGTTGAGTTTTCTCTTCTCACGCGAAGAGTTCAGCGAACAGGTGGCGATGCACGATGCCCAGATTCAGAGTTACTTCAACCAGACACCGCGCATCTTCCGCAACACGGAACTGAACTACTCCAACGATGTCGCCAGCCATATTGCCGCGCTGGGGCGATACAAAGCAGTGCTGTGCGAGGGTGTGGATCGATTGCTGGCTCATCGTTCGCCCAATTACCTGTACGTTCCGCCGGGTGCAGCACGGGGCGGTGGCGATCTTTCCAAATCGCGCGTCAAACTCATGCTCAAGAATTACCGCTTGAGCGATGACATTGCGTTTCGCTTTGGTGACCGCAACTGGGCCGAGTGGCCGCTGCGTGCCGAAACGTTTGCCAAGTGGGTCAACCTTATCAATGGCGATGGCTACCTTTGCAACCTGTTCATGGATTACGAAACGCTTGGTGAGCACCAATGGGCGGAGACCGGCATCTTCCAATTTCTTGATGCGCTGCCCGGCTGGATCTACGACACCAACCCCGGCCACAACGATTTTCTGCTGCCCAGCGAAGCGATTGAAAAATACAAACCCGTCGGCGAATACAACGTGCCGTTCATGACCAGTTGGGCCGACACGGAGCGCGATCTGTCGGCGTGGCTCGGCAATGCGATGCAGGAAAACGCCGCTGCGGAACTCTTCCGATTGGAAGGGCCGGTAAAGGCCAGGCATGCCTCCGGCGATGAGTTCATCCTGGAAGACTGGCGCAAACTCACCACATCAGACCACCTCTATTACATGTCCACCAAGTACTGGTCCGATGGCGATGTACACAAGTACTTCAGCCCTTACGACAGCCCGTATGAGGCGTACATCAACTTCATGAACGTGCTGGACAACATCAGAACCCGCGCGGAGGGGTGATGGCCGTCAACCGCCGATCTGGAGTTCAACTCGCGCGCGGTTCGGTGAGTGTTTCGATCGCTTGACCATTCAACACGGCATACCCGCGCGGCGTGAGCAGCACTCTGTTCTGATCCGATCGGCCGGCGTGTTCCACTTGCACCAAGCCGTCTCCCAATGCATCCTCCCACACCGATAGTCTCGGGCACGATGTCCGCCAGGCGTCCATGGCGTTGGCGTAAGTGCGCGGTTTTGCTGCAACCCACGTGAGAAACTGAAGCCGCAACTGTGAAATTGCCTCGGACATTGCAATGCTCTCCGAAGAGGCCATTCTAGGACGAATGCGGGTTCTGCCAGATTTTCGGATAATCTTTGCCACATGCACATTGCAACGCTGATGTCGGCCGTGATTTTGATTGGAGCAAGTTCTTCGCTCGCAATGTTACCCAATGAGCAGGGCCAATCCGCCCCGCCTGCGGCTCCGGTCGCACCTGCTCCACCCAAGCCGTCCTCTGCTGCAACTCCGGTGCCGCGCGATGAACACTGGCAAAACATGCATGAATCCATCATCACCAACGCACGCACCGGAGGCTTTGAAATAGCATTTCTCGGCGACTCCATCACAGAAGGCTGGTCCGGAGCGGGCAGGGAAGTCTGGGCCAAACGCTACGCACCGCAACACGCCATCAACCTTGGCATCGGTGGCGATCGCACGCAGCAGGTCCTGTGGAGATTGGATCACGGCCTCATTGAAGCGCTGTCCCAGAAGGCCTCCACCGAGAATCCACCGAAGCCCGCCAATGCGATCAAGGCTGTCGTGCTCATGATCGGCACGAACAATTCGAATGGAAGCGATAACACATCGGAAGAAATCGCAGAAGGGATCATGGCGATCACGGCGAAACTTCGCCAGGGACTTCCACAGGCGAAAGTCCTTCTCCTTGCGATCTTTCCGCGCGGCGACAAGCCCAACGCCCAGCGAGAAAAAAACGCCCAGGCCAGCCTGCTCGCATCCAAAATCGCGGATGGTAAGACCGTTCACTATCTGGATATCAGCGAAAAGTTCTTGAACAAAGATGGCACGCTTTCGCCTGAAATCATGCCGGATTACCTGCACCTAAGCCCCAAGGGTTACGAAATCTGGGCCGAGGCGATTGAGCAGAAACTCGCGGAATTGTTGCGATAACGTCATTCATCCAAACCACGAAGTCACGTCAATCCTTCGATAGCATCCAGAACATCGGGGCGGGTGGAATATGATGTTGCATCGAATGTTGAAACGTCCGGTCCATCACGGCCTCACGCTGCTCGAAACCGCCCTATCAGTCATGCTGATTGCGGCGTTGCTTTCCATCTTGCTGCCGGCCCTTTCATCGGCGCGCACACAGAGTTTCCGCGATCGCTGCCAGGCGAACCAAAAAGCCATGAGCATGGCGTGGCAGAATTACCTCAACGATCACAATCAGGAGTTTCCCGCGGTGCCAGTGCAGCCGGGTTGGTTCTATGGCGGGATGCGTTTCTCCGCAGTCAGCGACACCATGCTGCCGGACGCCGATCGTCCGCTTACGTCTTATCTGGGTTTGTTCCGCACGAACGATCCCCATGATGTCGTCTGCAGTTGCCCAGCCGATCATGGAATCACCGACCCCCAGGCCACCATGGGCACAGGACGGCGAACGGCCTTCCGAAGTTATGGCACCAGCTACCGCGCTAATGCGGCGTTGCTGTGGTCGATCCCGCCCGATGAAAACGCTGTGCCGGATGTTGCCGAACGGCGCGGCCTGCGTCGGAGTGAAATCACCACAGCCATGTCGCGGTTGGTTCTGATGGGTGATCCAGTCTGGTATGAAGTGGCGGAATCCACGGGTCGTCAGGCCGATTGGCACGGCCAAAAGGATTCCGGCAACGTGCTTTTTTTGGATGGTTCAATCAAGTTCATGGCCGTGAAACCGCGAAACCTCGGTGCCGGACCAGCCGTTTTTGATCCCATCATGAAGGGCAGTAAGCCGACCGAGCCGTAGGGTGAACGCATGGGATGGGTCACTGGGTGACGTGAGCGGGGCCCTGGGGGCCGCAGGCAGGCTCCGCCGTTTTGGCAGGTTCGCAGCGTGATTCGTTCGGAATCATAAATCAGCCACTGTGAAGAAATGACCTCGGGTTTTGGAATTGGTGGCACTCCCGTGCATATCATTGAATGCCAGCTGAAAAGAGAACAGGTTTGTTGACCGTGCTTTGCCACGAACGTGTGGCAGTCGCGGCACTAACCCATTCAGAGAAAGGATTTTATCATGGCAGAAGAAAAGAAAAACTTGCGAGGGGCAAATTTGACGCAGGCTCACCGGGAACGTGGCGGAAAAGTGTCAGCCGCCAAGCAGAAACGTGATGCACGGGGCAAATTCTCCGGCAGCACGGACAAACACGTTCGAGACAAACGCGAACTGGCCTCCACGAACAAACAGGATCGCTAAGGCAAGATCAGCGGATCGCTCAAGTGCAACAGGCGGGGTTCCGGTTGCGGACCTATTCTTGTGTGATGCTGCGACGTGTGCGCCACAAGTTGCGGATGATTGGCTACTACTCGGCGTCCAGACCCCAAACCGGCTGGACCCGGGCGATGGACATCTCGCTGGTGGCATCATTCTTCCTTGCGTTTCCACTGACATGGGCATGTTCGGTGATGGTGGCGCGATCAAGCGTGCCGATCAGTCTGGCAGGGCAGATTCTGCAGGGAAGTGATGGTTCGCTTTCCGCCGTCATGACCACCGGCCCGATGCGATCAATGAGTTTCGGGGCCGTACCCATCGGCAACTTTATTTTGGAAGTGGAAGACCTGGCCCACGGTTGGCCGTTGACCACAGAAGTGAGTCGGCAGCCAGCGAGGCTGGACCTTGATCTGCGCACCGAACCAAAACCACGGCCAAACGCGCAGTTGGCGGCCGATGATCCATTGCGATTGGCGATCGTGGAATCGCTGCGAAGGGATAATGAATTGGAAGCCATGGCAGCGTGGGGCGTTGTGGTCAATGACAACGGGGATCGCGCGACCGCGCGCAAGGCAAAGGGGTTGCCGCAACAGCATTGGTTGGCTTGGGTGATCGCATCGGGAATCTGGTGGTTGATGCTGACCTTTGGCTCGGCAATGCTGATTCAAACAGCGCGAATCGCCACACTAGTGGTATGCGGCAAGCGCGAAGCGAGAAGGGCAGACCTGCGAGCCGAGGGAAAATGCTTCACCTGCGGCTACGACATGACCGGCCTGGAGTTCAACGAACGCTGCCCGGAGTGCGGGGAGTTGGTGTGGTAGCACCAGAACGCGATTGTCATCGCAGGCGAATCGACGGATCAAGCCGATTTGATGATTGTGGAGACAGGGCCGATGCTTGAAACAAGCGTCCTCGCCCTCGTGGCTCTCGGCACAGCCACGGCGCTCTTTCTGCTGATGCTGCTGATGCGGCGGATGTGGGCCTTGCATCGGCACGATCGGGAACTCAATCGCGGCAACTGTCCGAAGTGCTCTTACCCGCTGCGGTTCAATGGCGTAGAGCATTGGTGCTCGGAATGCGGGTATCGGCATCCTGTGAAGGTTGACCCAACAAGAGAATCAAGCCGCGAAGAGGATGTGGGCAAGCCATGAATTGAGGATGGATGCAATCAGTGCCATGGCGGTTGCGATCACGAGACTCCTCCGGCCGCGCGTGGCGCACCACATGAAGCCGAGAATGCAGATGAGTGTGACCAACGCCATTATGGCTGTTCTCACGACTTCGCCGCTGCCTCCCGGCGGTTTGCCCAAAACGGCAAGCAAAACGTACGACGAAGTAAGACACGGAAGGATCAGCCATCGATTGATCCAGTACTGCACGTAGTTCGGATCATCGTGGACAAACAGAAGCCAGCCGAACGGGGCGTAGGTGACGACAATCGCAATGATGAATGCCAGGAGCCAGCGGCGACGCGGCTGCTTGCACAGATTCACCGGGTCAAACGCCCTGCCGCATTCCGGGCAGATGTTCTGCGGCAGACCGGTGAGGTTGTAGTTGCACTTGGGGCAATGTAGCGCGGGTGAGCCAGCCACGAACGAAGGATAGCGGCGATTGAACAACAAAGTGTTTCTCCCACCCAACAATCTGCCTGTCCGCCATCAATCCATTTTTAGCTAAAACACAATGTATTTCAGGTACGGCAAATCGCGGGATTGCCTTGCCATGGATGGCGGAGCATCACCAACTCAATCCACCGCCAAACCAGTGAATTGCGGTACATTGCCCGGCATGGCGGAACTTGTTCAAACAACAATCGTGGATGGCGTGGCGACGCTGATGATGAATCGGCCCGAGGCGCGCAACGCCCTTTCGCTGGAATTGATCGAAGCAATGAACACCGCGGTGCAGGGGATCAGCAATCAGCAGTCAGCGGCCAGTGGTCAGAAAGGCCAGAATTCTGAAATCCGCGTCATGATCCTGGCTGGTGCGGGAAAGGTGTTCTGTGCGGGAATGGACCTGAAAGGCGTGTTGAGTGATCCCATGAAGATGTCGCAGATGCTGCGCGGGTTATCCGTGTTCATGCGGCGTGTGCGGCGGCTCACAATCCCCACGATTGCGCGGGTTCAGGGCGCTGCTGTGGGCGGCGGCTGCGGCTTGATGGCGGTCACGGATTTTGCCATCACTCATCCGGAAGCAAAGGTGGGCTATCCGGAGGTTGATCTAGGGGTGTGTCCCGCAGTGGTCGCGCCGTGGTTGATCAAAAAAATCGGAGCCGGTCGGGCACGGGCAATGCTGCTGGCGGGCGGAACCATGTCCGGGCAGGATGGCTTTGCAGCGGGCTTGGTTTCGCATCTTATTGCGGCAGATCAGTTGGAATCTGCGACAACGGAACTGGCGACCAAACTGGTCAAAGGCGGGCCGCACGCAATGGCGGTGACCAAGAAGTGGCTCAATGAACTGGATGGTTCGATGGAAGAAGCGCCGTTTGACAAAGCAGCAGAACTATCCGCGCAAGTGATTGCGGGACCAGAGGCGCAAGGACGATTGCGAAAGATTTACGGGGAGTAGGGCCGTCCGCAAAACAGGGTGAATTGCGGCATCCGCGTTCGCTGTGAAGACGAGACCGCTGCGCGAGAAACTCACTGTTCGGCCGAAATGTGCAGCGTCGTTTTGCTTCACCATCACCCCAATTTCACCCGGTCGTAATTTTGGCAAAACACCCCGCAATCCCTACAATTCAGCGCGGCTCGAAACCATCCCATCCGAGCCTCGACGCTCTCAAGGCAGAGGAGATTTGTTGTGTCAGCCAAGACCCAAACCCGTGATTTGGCCCAGGAACTCAAGAACGTCTCTGCGAAGGATCGCAAGCAGATCGAGCAGGCGCAGGAGATGCTTGGCCCCGATCCGGAGACCATGGGCTTCATCAAGAATATTTTCTGGGGAAACTTCAGGGAGGAACTGCTCTTTCCATTCCCTGAAGTAAGTGCAGAGGAAACTGCCCGGTGCGATCAACTGCTCGCTGCCCTCGATGACTATCTTCGCAACGAGCACCCTCATCATGAAATTGATCAGAAACAGTACATCCCGGATTGGGTGATCAAGAAACTGTTTGATCTGGGCGTGCTCGGCATGATCATCCCGCGCGAATACGGCGGTGGCGGGTTTGGCATTACAAGTTACAACCGGGTGCTCGAGCGCATCGGGATGAGTTGTGGCTCCACCGCCGTCATGGTTTCAGCACACCAGTCCATCGGTTGCGGCGCGCTCGTGCTCTTTGGAAACGAGCGACAGAAGAAAACATACCTGCCGAGAATGGCGACGGACACGTTAAGCGCATTCTGCTTGAGCGAACCCAACGTCGGTTGCGATGCTGGCGGACAGGAGACCCGCTGTGAGTTAACTCCCGATGGCAAACACTACATTCTCAACGGCGAAAAAAAGTGGGCCACTAGCGGGGCTCTTTCCGGCATGTTTACCGTCATGGCCAATCAACAATTGGTCGATCCGGAAACCGGCAAGGAAAAGAAAAAAGTAACAGCCCTCATCTGCACGCCGGATATGGAAGGCATCGACATCTTCAGCAGGAATCGCAGCAAATGCGGCATCCGTGGAACGTGGCAGGCCCGAGTCCGCTTCACCAACGTGAAGGTCCCGCGCGAAAACCTGTTGCACAAGGAAGGCAAAGGACTCAACGTCGCACTCACATGTTTGAACTACGGTCGCTGCACGCTTTCGGCTGGCATGGTGGGGGCAGGCAAGGCCGCATATGAGCAGGCTGTGAAGTGGTCGCAGTATCGGTACCAGTTTGATAGGGCAATCGGTGAGTTTGACCAGATTCAGGAAAAAGTCGCGCTCATGGCTGCCTACTGCTACGCCATGGATGCCATGCTGTACATGACTTGCGGAATCGTGGATCGCAAAGATGCGGACATCATGCTTGAGACCGCAATCTGCAAGATTTTCTGTTC
>CAZWJR010000005.1:32623-33982 GCA_964634655.1 uncultured Isosphaeraceae bacterium
CATCCCCGGCTCAACGGCATGGCGGAAAGTCTGTCAAAGCGAGTGCAGGAATTCAGTCACCAGGTCAAGATGATGTTCAAGGAACACGAAGAAAAACTCATCACTCGCCAGATGATTCAATACCGGTTGAGCATGTCCGCGGTGTGGATTCATGCAATGGCCTGCTCGCTTTCCAAGATCGATCGCGCCATTCGCGATGGGCTGGAAGGGTCCGCATTGGAGCACGATCTTGCCATAGTCCGTCATGTGTTTGCAATCGGCGGTGAGCAAATCGACACGTGCCTTCGCGGTCTGCGGAACAACATCGACCAGACCATGGTCGCCGCAGCGGCAGTGTCCAACAAGCGAATTGAATCACTGCCCAATGCCGACTATGTTTTGCCGGAGAAAACGCCTGACTTGTCGGCCCGAGGCAAAGGCCGCAAGCCCGATCAAACGCACATTCCGCAGTTCGGCTCCGGCTCCACGGTCTCTGCGGAAAATGTCCCAGTCTGAACAATCGCCCCCAATCCACCAGAAAGGGTTTCGTTCCATGCACGTATTTGAGCAAATGAGTGATCGCGGCCACGAGCGGGTTTGTTTCCACTACGACCCGGCGACCGGCTTGCGAGCCATGATTGCCGTTCACAACACCGTTCTGGGCAACGCGCTGGGAGGGACGCGGCGTTGGTACTATGAATCAGAAGATGACGCCGTTTATGATGTGCTCCGTCTTTCCCAAGGCATGACGTACAAATCCGCCGCCGCTGGCCTGCCGATGGGCGGTGCCAAGAGCGTAATCATGATGAACAAGCCGGGGCAGAAGGCAACAGAGGCCGAAGCACGGGCCATGGGGCGTTTTGTAGATACGTTCAAAGGCGTTTACATCGCAGCAGAAGACGTCGGCGTGAACACGCAGTTTGTCGATTGGATGGCGATGGAAACCAAGCATGTCATGGGCGGCGAAACGGTTTCCACCGGCGGCGATCCTTCGCCTTACACCGCGCAGGGTGTCGTCAACGCCATGAAAGCAGCGTTGAAGCAGGTGGGCAAGAAAGTCGATTTCAGCGGCTTGACGATCGCGCTGCAAGGCGTGGGCAACGTCGGCTACAACGTGGCAAAAATCTTGAGCGCTGCCGGCGCCAAGATCATTGCAGCAGACATCAACAAAACCAATCTGGACAAAACAGTCCGTGACTGCGGCGCAACGGTGGTAACCGAAGACAAAATCCTCACCACCAAGTGCGACATTCTCTCACCCTGCGCGCTCGGCGGCGTGGTGAACGGCCTGATCGCCAACCAATTGCGGTGCGAGATTCTCTGCCCGGGCGCCAACAACGTTCTTGATGATCCAAACGAGGAAGCCGTGATCCTCAAGAG
>CAZWJR010000006.1:0-6811 GCA_964634655.1 uncultured Isosphaeraceae bacterium
TCACCGCGCCGGGGCTGACAGCAGCCTTGTCCTTGCAGCAACCGCTCTTGGCTTCACCCACAGCGCCGGGGCTGACAGCAGCCTTGTCCTTGCAGCAGGCGGCCTTATCGCCGGAGCAGCAAGCGCTCTTCTCGCCAACAGCACCCATGGAGGCGCTCTTCTTGTTGTTGTTACATCCACACAGGGCAACCACGGCGCACAACGCCACGACATTCAGGATCGATTTCATGAGACCAATTTCTCCAAAAAGTCCGGCTGGGCCGGAAACAGTGAAAATAGAAACACCTTGAAACGAAAGAGCCCGATTCTATCACCACAACCGGCCCTGTTGCCAGACTATTTCCAAAAAATGAGAGATCACACTCCGATTCCCAACGCAGGGCGCTTCAAGGCAAAAAAGAGCCGGAAATCACACCGATCAGCGAGATTCCGTCCACAACGCAACGCGAACTGATCCAGACCGCCCAGCCCTACAATTTCCCAAGAATATGCCCGATCCCTCCGCCCCCATCCCGTCCGATGCAGAACGCTTGGCGTATCTCACGAACAAAGTCCGAAATCTCCCCGCCACCCCCGGCGTTTATCTCATGAAAAACGCCGCCGGCGATGTCATCTACGTCGGCAAGGCCAACTCCCTCCGCCACCGCGTCGGTTCCTACTTTCTGCCCTCCACAGATTTGGGTCCCAAAAAGCAGCCCATGATCGGCCAGATCTGTGAGATCGACATCATCGATTGCGAAAGCGAGTGGGAGGCTCTCCTCATGGAGAGCCGTCTCATCAAGGACATCAAACCCCGCTTTAATTCTTTTTCACTTGATGACAAAACATTCCCGTACCTGGCCATCACGATGCGTGATGAATTCCCCGGCATCTACGTCACTCGCGCGCCCGCCGATCCAGAGTTCCGCGGCGCAAGAATCTTCGGCCCGTTCATCTCCGCTAACGCACTCCGCGAAGCCGTCCAATTCCTCCAGCGGGTCTTCAAGTACCGCACCTGCACACTCGATATTCGCAGCGACGATCCCAAAAACCAGTTCTTCCGCCCCTGCATTCTTCACGCCATCGATCAGTGCTCCGCACCATGCGCCAACAAGATCACAAAAGAGGAATACGCCGCCGATATCGAACGCTTCATCCGCTTCATCGGCTCCAAGCGCAGCGTCATGCTCCGCGAGATGCGCACGGAAATGGAAACCGCCGCCAAAAACCTCGAATTTGAAAAAGCCGCCACACTTCGCGATCAGATCAACGCCATAGAGCGCCTCGACGATCGCGAAAAACGCAGACTCGGCGGCGACACCGATTGGCAGCCAGAAGTCACCGTCTTCGCCACCGATCCCGCCGCCGCCATGCGCTCCCTCCAGAAAACCCTCGGCATGGAACAGCCCATTCGTGCCATGGAAGCCATCGACATCGCACACCTCGATGGCGGCGAAACCGTCGGCTCCAAGGTCTGCTTCATCGATGGCCGCCCCTTCAAGGATGGCTATCGCCGCTACAAAATCCGCACCGCTTCCCCCGGCGATGACTACATGGCAATCCGCGAAGTCGTCAGCCGCCGCTACCGCGATGAAGGCGAAGGCAACGCACTCTACCCCGACATCATCCTCATCGATGGCGGCCTTGGCCAACTCCACGCCGCCCTCGAAGCCTTCGATCAACTACCCGTGAAACCGCCCATGGTGATCTCACTGGCAAAGAAGGAAGAACTCATCTACGTTCAGCAGCACGCCGAACCGATTCGCCTCGGCCGCGAAAACCCCGGCCTGCGATTATGCCAGGCCATGCGCGATGAGGCTCACCGCTTTGCACAGCACTACCACCACATCTTGAGGCGCAAGAGTGTTTTGGAAGAATGACTTCTGACCCGATTGAAGGGCGGAAATTCAATGAGGCCGCCAAAAACCAGCCAACATCACAAGCCCTCCGAACATCACACAGTCAGCAACCAATGCCAAAACTCCGAAATTGAACGCAACTTCGGCGCGATCCCACTTCGATGTATGCCTGCTGCGCTTCGCGGCGGTGACTGCAACGCACGCCATATGTGTCGCAGCAAACGGCACGAGCGATAGCCACAAAATTGGTCCCGCGTAATGTCGCATCTCTTCCGGCAGCAAAATCATCACCGCGAGACAAACGATGAAGAATCCCGGCAATGGCACGAACACGTACCACCATATCGAACGCAGCTGTCGTTTCTCATTGGGGTTGAGAAGTTGATAACTCTGAGTAGTGGTTCCGCACTCCGGACACGTCACCATCACCGGCACCGGCGGGCCAACCTGCACACGCAAGTCATACTTGCATCGCGGACACTTGACGACGATTGATTGAATTGGCGTAGCGTTATCCATCGTATGGGGTGGTTTAGTGCATCTCAAACATGCTCAGAAACAAAAAGATCAACCCGATCGTAATCGCCCCGTCATAGAGCAACGTCCACACAAAATACATGAACCCAACTTCAAAACGATCCCAACCTGAAGGGCCGCCACGTTTCGCCGCCATCACAATCATCGTGATGATGTGAACGAATACCAAAAGCAGGTATATCGGGCCGCTTAGGAAGAACATCACTTCTCCAAAATCGTTTCCCGTCTGCATCATCACGAGCAGCAGAAAGAAACACATGGGCATTGGAAGAACCAGCCACCACCCCAGCGCGACTCTTGCTGGCCCCGCCTGCAGCGGTTCGAGCAGTTCTTTTGTAGAACTCTCCGCCCCACACTCCGGACACGTCACCATCGCCGGCACCGGTGCCCCAACCTGCGCTCGCAAGTCATACTTGCACTGCGGGCACTTGGCGACATTCGCTCTCGCATCCGCTTGGTCCATACCTCACAATGTATCAGCATCGCCTCAACACCATTACAATTTCCCCATGCCGCTCGTCGAGCCTGTCCCGCAACGCATGCAAGCCACGCCCTTTGACACCGCCACCCTCCGCGCACAGGTCGCCGCCATCAACTGGTGGCACCAGATCGACCTCGGCCACGGCATCATCACCCCCGGCCAGGATCGCAGCGCAGAAAAACTCACCCGCCTCCATCTACCCGCTGACCTTCACAGCAAGACCGTCCTCGATATCGGCGCATGGGATGGCTTCTTTTCCTTTGAAGCCGAAAAACGCGGTGCATCCCGCGTCGTTGCCGTCGATCACTTCGAATCACCCGCTGAACGCTGGGGCGGCCACGCCGGTTTCCAACTTGCCCATCGTGTCCTCAACTCGAAAGTGCAAACCCTCGACGCCGATGTGCACGACCTCAACCCCAAAACCCATGGCCAGTTCGATCTCGTCCTCTTCCTCGGCGTGCTCTATCACCTCAAAGACCCGCTGCTCGCCCTTGAAAGAGTCGCCGCTGTGACGCGCCACCAACTCATTCTGGAAACGCACATCGACATGCTCTGGTCCCGCCGCCCCGCCATCGCCTTCTATCCCGGCGGCGAACTCAAGGGCGATCACACCAACTGGTGCGGCCCAAACCCCGCCGCGCTCTACGCCATGCTCCGCACCGTCGGTTTCACTCGCATCGAAACCGCATGGATGGAACCCAGATGGCGACGCTGGGGCCGCGCCGTCAAACTCGCATTCAAGAAACCGCGCCAATCGTTCTGGGCCTCGCTCCAGCAAGCGCGCATCGTCATGCACGCATGGAAGTGAAAAATGATCTCGGCCTGAAAACCCTCTCCCCTTGAGGGGAGAGGGCAGGGTGAGTGGTGTTGGGATTGGGTGGGGTGCCATACACGGCATTCCACAACTGCAATTCCGTTACAGTCGCATTCATGCCCGCCCCGCGAATCGAACAATCCGGCCCCGATGTCCTCCTCTGGATCAAGGCCGTTCCCGGCGCATCCCGTGACCAAATCTCTGGCGTCCTTGGCGATCGCCTCAAAATCCGCGTCGCCGCCGCACCGGAAGCAGGCAAAGCCAACGCCTCCATCATCGCATTGCTGGCAAAATCCCTGAAACTCAAGCCGCGAAATCTTTCAATCGAATCCGGTCATTCCAACCCCGAGAAAATAGTGCGCATTGAAAATGCCGCGATGGATGATGTCCTCGCGCGGCTGTGTACTGATGGATGAGATTCGGCGCGGATGTGGCATGGCCGCGCCGGTGGGACTCCAACGGATTGTTTGGCTCGTGCACTCTGTTTTCAACCCACCCGGTGGTTTGTCGTCGGCACGACAGAATTGTGCTTCGCTGATCTGGTTCCTCCACCGAATCAGGCATCCTCTGCCGCGAGCGCCCGAGTAACAGCCAAAATCAGCGGAGGCAGGTCTTCATCAATCGATTGCCACAACCGATCGCGATCAATACCCCAATACACGTGAACGACGATGTGACGCACATGCACGATCTGTCCCCAAGGCAGTTCAGGAATCGTAACCCGAGTGGCTTCCGTGATACGGGCTGCCGCTTCGCCGATTTCCATAAAGCAGTGAATCAAGGCGCGGCGGAGTTGTTCATCCGAATCAAGATCGGATCGAATGCGCCCCTCAGCGAATTTGCGAGCCGAGCGAGCTGCCGCAAGCATGTGGCTCAAGCGAACACAATCTTCTTCAGGAAGACTTTGCTCACGCGGCATACTGAAGTCGCGCCTCTCGCAGAACGCGATCGCGGAAGTGCTCGGAGAGATCAGCCGGTGTGCACAAATGAACAACTCGCCCAAGAATTTGTGTGAGTTCCAATTCCATGCCCGCAAAACGAAACAGGCCGGGAGTCTTCCCCGGGACGAACTCGATCAGCACATCCACGTCACTGTCCACCTTGAAATCATCACGCAATATGGACCCAAAAAAGGACAGCCGCGCGACAAAATGACGCTCGCAGAATTCAGCGATCTTGTCCTGGTGAATGTTGATTCCGTGATAAACCATGACCACACATGATATCGGTCAATCCCAGCCAAAGCCTGCTCCACAAGTATGTAAACACGTCGCGAGCCCCCGATCGCAAATCACGCCGGGCTTGGCAGCATCCCGCCCGTGCCCTCTTCCTCCGGTCCACGAAGAGGCTTGGGCGCCGGGGCAACGGTCTTGGTCTTGCCGGATTCAGCAGCCGCTTCAAGCAGTTCAGCCACCGTCGGCTTGCCAAGTTTTTCGCCCCGCATCAGGCGGCTGATGTCATCACTCTGCAAAGTCTCATACTTGAGCAAACCTTCAGCGATGGCGACGACCTTGTCCCAATGCAGATCAAGCAGCCGCTGCGCCTCGGCGTACGCATCATCGATCAAACGCTTGACTTCCTCATCAATAATGCGGGCCGTATCCGGCGAATAGTCCTTTTCCGGAATGAAGGATTCTCGCGTGTCGGTGCCTGCATAATTCACGAAGCCCAGCCGATCGCTCATGCCCCATTCCAGGATCATGTGGCGTGCGTACTGCGTGGCCATCTGAATATCCATGGCTGCACCGGATGAAACATCAGCGGTCTTGCGTTGTTCCGCAATGCGTCCGCCGCAGAGAACGCGCATGGTCGCCAGCAGATACTTCTTTCCGTAACCGTAACGGTCCTTCTCCGGCAGGCTGAACGTCGCGCCCATGGCCATGCCGCGCGGAATGATCGTAACCTTGTGAATTGGATCAGCATCTTCCAGCGATGACTGCACCACAGCATGACCAGCCTCGTGATAGGCCGTGGCGATGCGTTCTTTTTCTTCAATCTTGTGCGATTTGCGGGCACGACCGAAGCGAATCTTGTCGCGGGCTTCTTCCAGATCTACCTGTTCTACAAAATCCTTCACCGTCATCGTGGCGAGAATCGCGGCTTCATTGATGAGCGCCGCCAAATCAGCCCCGCTGAACATCGGCGTGCCACGCGCAAGTCGCTCCAGATCAACATCCGGCGACATCTTCACCTTCCGTGCATGCACTTCCAGAATCTGACGGCGACCCACCAGATCCGGCAGCGGCACAATCACCTGACGATCAAATCGCCCCGGACGCGTCAGCGCAGGATCGAGCACATCGGCTCGGTTCGTCGCAGCGATGACGATGATCTGATCGTTTGCTTCAAAACCATCCATCTCCACCAGAATCGCGTTCAGCGTCTGCTCACGCTCATCGTGTCCGCCGGTGGTAAAGCCACCGCCGCGCTTTCGTCCAACCGCATCAATCTCATCAAGGAAAATAATGCAAGGCGAATTCTCCTTGGCCTGACGAAACAAATCGCGCACTCGGGATGCACCAACGCCAACAAACATTTCCACAAAATCTGATCCGCTGATGGAGAAGAACGGCACATCGGCTTCGCCGGCAATCGCCTTGGCGAGCAATGTCTTGCCGCAGCCGGGCAGACCGACAAGCAATACGCCGCGCGGAATGCGCCCGCCCAGACGCTGAAACTTCTTGGGGTTCTTGAGGAATTCAACGAGTTCCGACACTTCTTCCTTCGCTTCATCAACGCCAGCTACATCGTTGAACGTAACGCTGACCATGTCCTTGGAGGAAATGCGGTGTTTCGATTTGCCAAAGGAACCGAGCATGCCGCCCGGGCCTGCGCCAGCTGTGCGCATGGAACGAGCGATGAAGAACCAGATCAGCCCAATCACAAGAATGAACGGTGCCAGAGTGACAAGCAGTTGAACCCAGACGCTGGTGCCGGTGTTGAACCGCAGATCGACTCCCAATGTGCCCAGTTGATTGAGAATCCACTCGCGATTCGTGCTGTCGATCTTGAACTTGATAAGCGTTCCGTCTTCACTCGGCGGGAACCCCGGTTCACCCTTCTTCACGACGGCAAGCAGTCGCGTGTCTTCAACTATGACAAGATTGTCCTTGATCTTGCCTGCGGTGGGATTGATCCAGG
>CAZWJR010000006.1:6821-32098 GCA_964634655.1 uncultured Isosphaeraceae bacterium
CAGGTGGTGAACTCTTTCCAACTCTCAATGTCTTTGCCCGGCTTGGAACCATTGAGCATGACAAACATCACGATCAGCAGCGCAATGATGAGAATCCAGCTCATCAAGCTTCGGCTGAACTTCACCGGCGGGGGGGCTTGCGGGCCTTTTCCCTTGGCATCGCCATCGCCGGAACCATCTGAATTCGGTTCCGATTTGGCTGGAGACTTTCGCGGGTTTTTTGAGTCTTGATTCATTCAGTTTCCAAGAACAGGTTGTTGGCCTGACTGGATTGTATTCGCGGCAGCGGTTCGACAGGATTCATGCGTTTGTGGCGGCAGTTTGGTTCGCGCTGAACCTCGCCAAACAGGCGAAAACTTACCAATCAGAGCGCAATTCCCCGACAATATCTTGCGCCAGTTGCTGTACCGCGCCAAACTGGCCGATTTCGATCGGCTCGCCGCTGGGCCGGGACGGCACAAACAATCCGTGGCTGGCAAAGGCCCGGCGTTCCACCAAAACCCTGTTGTTTCGCAAGTCCTTCCATGTGAAGTCGATCGTCACTCCCACCACGACTTCTTCAGCCAAACCAGTGAACGGCGACTTGGAAAGTCGAGTCAACTCAATTGCGACGATCCGTCCGAGAATAACCGTATCCGCATGATCCTCTGAAGTCACCTTGTACGGTGTGCGGGATTCAATTTCCTTGATCAGCGCATCCGTCAATTCAAATTCCACATCGCGCGTGTACGACTTGCTGGCGAATATGGGAACGGCAACCGTGCGGACGTTTGTTGGATAAACGGATTTGCTTGAATACCCCACGGCCGGATCGCTGGCGCAACCGCTGACGCATACGCCGAAAACACCCACGAACGCCCAGAGGATGATCAGCCGTGTTTTCACTTGGCGGGTTCCTTCGGTGCCACGGAGGGTTCGGGCGACGGCTTCGGTGCGTTGGTCGGCGGCTCGCCTTGCACGCCAAGAATCCCGGCTCGCAGAGCCGAGTAATCCGGCGCTTCTCGCACGACTCGTTCCGGCAACAACGGCAACACTTCAGGAATAAGGCGAAGAGCATCCGCTGTTGCTACGGTTCGGTCGTAGCGTTTGACCAGCCTTCGAATGGTGAGTTCAGCAGCAATGGGGTTGCCGGTCCGCAGATACCAGCGTGCAGTCTCAAGCATTTTGGAGGCATCCGATTCATCAATGCGTGTGACCAGGCCATCGGCGCCTATTTGCTGCGCCTCAAACGGTTGCTGAAACCTCAATGCGTTGAGACGGGAGCGTGCTTCGTACAGCCCCGCCGCGTCAAACTCCGGCCCCTTGAAGGACGCAAGGTGTGAATAGATTAATCGCCGCCGCGCCTTGGGCAGTTGATCCGATCGTGGATAATTCTCAATGAAGAGTGCGTAGGCGTCGACCGCCATCGTCATTTCGCGATGCTCAAAGTAGTAATCGGCCAGTTCCATACCGGCCCGTTCCGCAATGCGGCTTCCGGGCATGCGCTCCTGAATGCGGATAAAAAGTTCCTCGGCCTCTTCATAAGCGGGAATGAATCGCAGTCCCCACAACTTGCGATAGCGCCCGCCAGCGTACTGGCGCGCAATCTCCAGTTCACGGTCCAGCGCGGTAACAAAAACCTCCGTGCCGGTAAACATCCTTGCGATGTATTCGTAATCGAAGAGAGCCTCGTACTCATCATCGTCAGCCACCTTGGAATCACCACGGATCAGATAAGCATCGGCGATCAGAGGATGCCGCTCGTTGCGTTCGATCCATTGGGACGACATGCGTTCCGCTCGGATGAAATCGCCGCTGGCCAGTGCGCGCCGCGCCTCCATCAACTGGCCTTCGGGGGTTTCCGGATCAGGAACCGTGCCGGGAGCCTGTTTCCAAACGTCTTCATCAGTGAGTTTGAATTCACCGCTGGCCGGCGGATTGGCAGGCTGTTGGGCAAACGCAGCCGATGCAAACAGCGCGGTGACCAGAATCAGAAGAGTCGCCAGGCGCGGGCCGATCGGCGGTGCGTTTTTCAGCATATCGACATGGTATGGAATGAAGCCGCAAGGCTCAAACGGCATCGCGAAGTTCCGCGAGTCCGCTGGCCGCCACCAGGTTCAAATGTTGCATTAGTGGGGTCGGCCTCTGTGCCGGCCCGATGCGCTCTCTGCGTCCATCTCCTCCGCAATCATGGTCAGCGCCGCCGACCCAATCAAACATTCCTCTCACAGTACCATGCCCGCCTGTGCGGATTCTCATTCTTTCTAATCCTATTTCAGGTGCTGGCCGAGCCGCAGCAGCGGGGGAGCAGGCGGCCACGAGAATGCGCGCCGCCGGGCACGATGTAATCGTCAGCCACACCCGCAAGGAATCTACCGCTCAACCCGGTGGCTGGCTGGATGTGATGCTCAAGGGCATGGATTTGCTGGTCGTTGCCGGCGGCGATGGGGCCGTGCGCATGGCAGGTGGACCCTCCAGCCGCGCCGGCGTTCCCCTCTACCACTATCCCTTCGGAACGGAAAACCTCTTTGCCCGTGAGTTCGGCATGGACCGCGAGGTTGCCACACTGCTCAAAGCCATTGAGAAGTGGGATATTCGCGCGGTTGACATGGGTTTGGCGAACGGCGAAGTGTTCCTGTTGATGGCTTCCCTTGGTTTTGACGCCGAGGTGGTCCACGAACTGGCCAAGACCCGCGGCAAATCCATCTCACACCTTTCCTACATTCGCCCAATCTGGAAGCAGTTAGGGTCGTGGCGGCCCGCGGCCTTCGAGATTGCTGTAGATGGCACGCCAATCAATCCAAATAACCTGCCCGGGTTTGTGGTGATTGCAAATTGCAAGCAGTATGGCGCGCGGGTGAATCCTGCCGGGCGGGCGAACATGGCCGATGGCGTACTGGATGTGGCATTCTTCCCCTCCCCAACTCGCTTGCATCTCGTTGGCTGGGTAATCCGCTGCCTCCTCGGAATGCAATTTCGGGATCGACGCCTGATCTACAGAACCGGCCAAACAGTGGCTGTCCATGGAAGTTCCGATTGTCGTTATCAACTGGATGGCGATCCGGCAGGAGACCCCTACAGTCAAACGACGTTTCATGCCGGAAAGCGCCTGCTTTTAACGGCCGAAATCAAGCCCGGAGCGCTTCGAGTGTTGGTGCCATAAGGATTGGCATCCGGTGCACTCAAGTTCGCCCCATAACCCGCCGATGATTTCCTGACGCCCTGTTCTCTTTGGCAGCGGCAGTTTCTGCGCGAAGGATGGACCCGCGCTCATTCCACGGACGGACTCGGAGCAACTCATGGCTGCTGAACCTGCAAATCCCCCGGCCGCAAATCCAAAATCCAAGAAGACCGCCATTCTCATCGCTGTGATTTTCACAGTCGAGGCGATCGCGATCATCGGTGCGATGAAGATGTTTGGCGGCCACGCCGCGACCGTTAGCGCGGTCGAACTGGCCCCCGCCGCCGATTCCGAAGAAGACAAGATCGTCGAGGCCAAGGTGCTCGAAGCCCGTATGCCTAACAACAAGTCCGGCGTAACCTACATCTACGCAACGGAAATCTATGTGCAGGTCAAGCAGAAACACGTTGAGAAGGTCACTGCCGAGATTGAGCAATTCCAGAATGAGATCAAGGCGGATGTCAACGCCATCTGGCGGACGGCCGAGCCACAGTACTTCCAGGAGCCAAAACTGGAAAACCTGACGCGCAAGGTTTACGCCCTTCTGAACGACCGCTTTGGCGAAGACAAGGAAAAGAAAGAGCCAATTATTGCCAAAGTCGTGATCGTGATGAGCACCGGCTTCCGGATCGATAGTTGATCGAGTCCCACGGGCGGCATCAATTGCGCCGGACTGTTCAATCGAATTGACAGTTTGTGCCGATAAGCGATTGATGCCCGGCGATATGCCAAATCCCGAATCAAGCGCTCCCAAGCCACCCGTCGAAGGTGCTGCCAACGCTTCATTGGAACAGTTGGCTGTGGACGCAATTGAATCCGCCGTTCAGGCGGCCCAGACAATTTCAACCGAAGCTGGCGGCACGAAGCCCCTGAACCTGCCGGATTTTGGAAGCAACGGTCGCGGCGCAGCCGAGGCGGTAGGCCTTGGCCTGCTCGATGATGTGACTCTACGCGTCAAGGTTGAATTGGGCCGGACCCAGATCTATATAGAGGATGTGCTGCGGCTGAACTCCAATTCCGTTGTCGAATTGGACAAGGCTGCGGGCGACCCAGTTGATATTTACGTGAACGAGCGGCACGTGGCTCGCGGAGAAGTGCTGGTTCTGAACGAGAATTTCTGTGTCCGCATCAGTGAGATTATTCAGCCGGCGATTGATGGCTGATTTGTTTTTTCTGTTTGGATCATTTACATGATCCAAGCCCGTCGGAGGATCCGGCGGTTTGTGCCAAGGATTGGCGACATGTCAGAACGATTTGGCAACCTCTGCGCGGCGGTTTGTGTGCTCGGCGCGATCTTCGGATTCGCAGCCGGCGCTTCCGCCCAGGCAACCCTCGAAGCCAACGGCCCCGTTCAGATCAGCGAAGAGAAATCGCTCATCTCCCTACCCGTGGACGATGGATTCTGCGGCCCGCCGGATTCAGCGGCGGTTGCTCCAACGATCAGCCCGGCGGAAAGTGAACCAAAGACCGCCGGAATCGAACACAAACCTCTCGGCCGGCCGCATAGCATTCTCGCCGCAAAAACCGATGCTGCGAGTGCACAGCCGAAACCCCAGAACATCCTGGAGAAACTCGACCCGCGCGGCAACGAAATCACCAAAGTGATTGGAGCGTTGGCGGTTGTTCTGGGTTTGCTGCTCATCGTTCGCGCGACAATGAAGAAAGTGGGCGGCGGCACAGGCAGCGGATCCCGGCCATCCGGCGTTCTGGAAGTGCTGGCAAGATATCCCGTTGGTAGAGGCCAGACGCTTGTGCTGATCAAATTGGCCCGTCGCATTGTGCTTGCGCACCAAAGCGGCTCCACCATGACCGCGCTTTCCGAAGTGACAGATCAAAACGAGGTGGCCGCCTTGTTGTCCCGTCTTGAGGCTGGTTCAAATCCTCGCGATGCCGCCAAGTTTAAAAAGACTTTTGCCCAGTTCATGTCCGAACAAAGCGGCGGCAATGAGTCGGCCGCAACATTGCCAATCGCAGAAGTCATTGACCTGACAAAAACCCCCGTCGGCTCAACTCGCTGGTTCGCATGGAAAGGGCGGCCATGAGGCGGCAGACGGTGACTATGTTTACTTCAGCATTTGTGTTGATGAGCAGTCTCGCCATCAACGTTGCCGCAGTGGCCCAGGATGGTCAATCCAGCGATGCCAGCGAGATTAATCCGATCGCCGTCTTGGAGAGCGCTGGCAAAGCAGTGCCGGGATTTGAAGGCGGCTTGAGCACGGAACTCAACATCATCCTGTTGTTGACGGTTTTGAGCCTTGCACCGGCGCTCTTGGTCTTGTGTACATGTTTCACCCGTATCGTGATTGTGTTGGGGTTATTGCGGCAGGCTTTGGGCACGCAAGGTCTCCCGCCAAGCCAGGTCATCGCCGGTTTGAGTCTCTTCATCACGATGGTGGTGATGGCCCCAACCGTGGAACGCATGTACGACCAAGGACTTCGGCCCTACATGAGCGGCGAGCAAAAGGATTACAAGGTGGCGTGGGACAATACAAAACAGCCCCTGCGCGACTTCATGTTTGCCCAGATCGAAGCCAGCGGCAATTGGTCCGGCGTATACATGATGCTCAACTATCGCGGCATCGACACATCTGACCCGGAATCACTCACTCGTGCCGATGTGGACATGGTGTCGCTGGTTCCCGCCTACATCTTGAGCGAACTCAAAGTGGCGTTTCTCATCGGCTTTCGCGTGTATTTGCCATTTCTTGTCATCGACATGGTCATCTCCAGCATGTTGATTTCCATGGGCATGCTGATGTTGCCGCCGGTGCTCATTTCACTGCCATTCAAACTCCTGCTCTTTGTGTTGGTGGATGGTTGGCAACTGGTGGTGGGTTCGCTCATGAACAGTGTCGCCCAGCCGGACCCCGGCGGGACGGAATCAACAGCCATGCTGCCACTTATGGATCACATGCACGAAGTGTTCACTTTACTCGGTGGCGATTCGTGCGTCGCGCTCTTGAGTTGAAAGGGTCATGATGGAACTTGATGCCATTGAAATCGTCCGGAACGCACTTGTGGAAGCCCTGATCATTTCACTGCCAATTCTCGGCGCGGGACTGGTGATCGGCCTGATCATCAGTCTGTTTCAGGCAGTGACCCAGATTCAGGAACAAACGCTCGTCTTCGTTCCCAAGATTCTCACAATGCTGATCGTGGCGATCGTGCTGCTGGGGTGGATGACCATTCGAATGTCGGAATTCGCAATTGAAATGTTCCATTGGGCGTAACGACAGACTGCGGCGATGTCCGGCTTCACATCCATCCTCGATCACATCGCACCCGCATTGCTGGTCATTTTTCGCATCGGCGGCATGATGATGTACGGCCCGGGGTTCGGTTCTCCAACAGTTCCGGTCCGGGTGCGAGTGTTTCTTGCGTTTCTCATCGGAATTGCCTCGTACCCGATGCTTTCAGCCCAACATCTCGTGGGATTTGACATCAAATTCAACCTCTGGATGCTTGTGCCGCTTGTCGCAATGGAGATTCTCGTGGGTCTGGTGATCGGCTACTGCGCCAGCCTGCCGTTGCTTGCCTTGGAAACCGCCGGCCTCATCATGGGGCAACAGATGGGACTTGGCTTTGCTCGCTTCTACAACCCCGCCATGGATGATGAAGCGGATGTTCTCGGCCAAGTTCTCTTCTTCATGGCACTGGGTGGTTTTCTTCTCATTGGCGGCCACGAATGGATGTTGATGGCCGTGCTCCACAGTTTTGAGCGCATTCAACTCGGCGGTTTCATCGCAGATCAAAGCGTTCTAGACCTGGTCAGCGGCCTCATTCTTTCTTCGTTGGAACTTGCGTTGCGCGTCGCAGCGCCTCTGTTGGCTTTGGTTTTTCTGGAAACCGTCGCCATGGGGTTTCTCGCCAAAACCGTTCCGCAATTGAACGTCTTGAGTCTTGGCTTTCCCATACGAATTCTGCTGGGCCTTGCGGTGGTTGCACTCGGCCTGGTCGTGATCAATGACGTGGCCATGATCAGCATCAACGAGATGTCCGTTTCGGTCATGCAATGGATCGATAACACGCCAACATCGGCAGGAGTGGACTAACCCATGGCTGATGATCTGGGCGAACGAACCGAAGACGCAACTCCCAAACGGCGCAGCGAAGCGCGCGAAGAAGGCAACGTCGCCAGAAGCCAGGATCTGTCCAGCGCACTCATGCTCCTTGTCGCCACGCTGGCGCTCTGGGCCGGTTCCATGAACATGCTCGGCCAGGGAAAACTGTTGCTCCAGAGTTCGCTCGGCTTTGAATCGGCCTCAACTCCGGACGCAACAGATGTCGGGTTGCTCATGCGTGAAATGGGCCTCGCTGCCCTCCGAATCGGAGTGCCCGTGATTCTCATCGCGTGGATCGGTGCCTACCTGGCGCAGTTCGTGCAGGTCGGTTGGCTGATTTCTTCAAAAGCCGCCCAGCCGAATTTCGGCAAACTCAATCCGTTGAGCGGCTTCAAGCGGATTTTCGGCATTTCCGCGGTCGTGAAATCCAGCATTGATGTTGTAAAGGTCGGTGTCGTCCTCATTGTCGCCGCAATGACGATTGCTGAACACGCCAGGGAAATCGTCGTTCTCCCATACCTCGCAAGTTTCGCCGGTTGGGCCGCCGTAGGAAACATGATGCTATCACTGGCATTGCGCGTCCTCGCCATACTTCTTGTCTTGGGGCTGATGGACTACCTGTATCAGCGATGGAAGCACAGCAATGACTTGAAAATGACCAAGCAGCAGATCAAGGATGAAATGAAACAGTCCGAAGGTGATCCCGATGTCAAGCGTCGGCGAATGCGCATTCAACGCCAGATCGCCATGCAGCGCATCTCAACGGCCGTCCCCAAAGCCGATGTCGTCGTCACCAACCCGGAACACATCTCCATTGCCATTCAATATGACAGCACCCAGATGGGCGCGCCGAAAGTGGTCGCCAAGGGTGCAGATTTCCTTGCCATGAGGATTCGGCACATCGCGATGCAGCATGGCATCCCGATCGTGGAACGAAAGCCGCTGGCTCGTGCCCTCTATAAGGAAGTTGCCGTCAATCAGGAAATTCCACCGGCGTACTACAAGGCCGTCGCTGAAATTCTCGCCTATGTCTATCGGCTTGCCGGGAAGGCGGTAGGTGTCTGATGGCGACCATTGCCAGACAATCCGGCTTGATGCAATTGGGCGATTGGATCGGTCGCTTCCGTCATTTGCTTGTCCCCATCTCCATGCTGTCACTCATCGTGGTGCTGGTGGTACCGTTGCCCGCGGCGTTCATGGATGTGCTGATCTCCGGCAACATCGCACTGGCAGCCGTCATTCTGCTGACCACTGTGTACATGTCCCGGCCGCTGGATTTCAGCGTCTTTCCAGTCCTCTTGCTTGGCACCACGTTGTTCCGTCTGGTGCTCAACGTCGCATCCACACGGCTAATTCTGTCCGCCGATGCCTCCACACCGCAGGAAGCCGCCAGCGTCGCGGGCCACGTGATTGAAGCATTCGGAAGTTTCGTCGCCGGTGAATCAGTAGTCGTCGGTGCAATCATTTTCATCATTCTTGTCGTTGTGCAATTCGTGGTGATCACGAAAGGCGCCACCAGAATGTCCGAAGTCGCAGCCAGATTCACCCTGGATGCGATGCCCGGCAAGCAGATGGCGATCGACGCGGACCTTTCCTCCGGTTTGATTGATGAGAACACCGCCCGATCCCGTCGCGAAGTGGTTATGCGAGAGGCTGATTTCTACGGGGCCATGGATGGTGCCAGCAAGTTTGTCCGTGGCGACGCCATCGCAGGCATCATCATCACACTCATAAACGTCGCTGGCGGTTTTGCAATCGGTTGGCTCCAGAAAGGCTGGCCGGTCGGTGACACCATGCAGGCGTTCACCAAACTTACCATCGGCGATGGTCTCGTAAGCCAGATTCCCGCCTTCATCATTGCCATTTCAGCAGGCTTGATCGTTGCCCGTACCGGCGGCAAGGAGACCATCGGCGATGAAATCCCCAAACAGTTGTCCTCCCAGCCGGTGGCTCTCTACCTCATCAGCGGTTTTCTAGGCATGCTTGCATTCACCGGCTTGCCAATGCTTCCGATGCTCGCGGCCGCTGGCATGGTCGGCGGACTGGCGTGGGGCATTCGATTGTTCACGCAGCGCGATGTCGTTGAAAAAGAAGCCAAGGCCCGTTCCGAAGCCGCCGCCAAACCAGCCCAGGTCCCAGCCGTCGAAGAATTGCTGCACGTTGACACGCTTGAGTTTGAAATTGGCTACGGCATGGTGCAATTGGTCGACCCCTCTCGCGGCGGCGACCTTCTCGACAGAATTTCCATGATTCGCAGGCAACTGGCTGCGGAAATCGGCATCGTCATGCCGCCCATCCGCATCCGCGACAACATGCAACTCGATGCCAACTCCTACCGCATCAAACTTCGTGGAGCCGTCATTGGCGAAGGTCAGGTTTATCCACACCTGCTCATGGCGATGGACTCCGGCGTGGCGACAGGGCCTATCGACGGCATCGGCGGCATCGAGCCCGCCTTCGGCCTGCAGGCAATCTGGATTGAGAAAGACCTGAAACAACGGGCCGAATCCATGAATTACACCGTTGTTGACCCCACCAGCGTCCTTGCCACCCACGTAACGGAACTGGTCAAGTCCCACGCCGATGAACTGCTCACCCGACAGGAAGTCATCCACCTTCTTGACCAACTCAAGACCACCTCTCCAAAATTGGTGGAAGAGACCATTCCCGCTGTCATCAAAGTAGGCGATCTTCAAAAAGTCCTTCAAAACCTGCTCCGGGAGCGCGTTCCCATCCGCGATCTCGGCACGATTATCGAAACGCTCGGCGACTGGGCTCCGCATACCAAGGATGTGGGTGTTCTCACCGAATACGTCCGTAACGGACTCCGCCGCACCATATCCGCCATGCACTCCAGCACCGATGAAAACGGCAAACCCAGGCTGTATTGCGTCACTATGGACCCCGCCATGGAGGACATCATCAACGGGTACATCGACCGCGGTCCCGCCGGTACCACCATGTCTATTCCGCCCCAATTGGCCAATCGAATCGCCGGTGCGGTCAGCCGCACCGCAGAAGGACTGGTAGCGGGGGGGCATCAACTTGTGGTGCTCACCTCCCCAAGCGTGCGGGCTCAAGTAAAACAGATTCTCGATGCGCAGATTCCCAGCAGCGTGGTGCTGGCCTACAACGAGATCGTCAAAGGGCTGGACGTTGAATCGTTGGGTCTGGTACAGTTACCATCGACGGAGTTCGCAATGGCCGCTGGAGCGGCATGACACCGGTTTCTTTTCACCCCTGCCAAGGAGGGCAATTCGGTGAAGCTCAAAACGTATCACGCATACTCGATGGCCCAGGCGCTCACAGCCGTGAAGAGCGATCTTGGCGCTGATGCGGTCATTCTCCACACGCGCATATTTCAGCGAGGCGGCATCCTTGGATTCTGGCGCAAAACCATCGTCGAAGTGACCGCGACTCCCGCCGCTCCCCAGCAGCCTCTCCGCACCTCCGGTTCAACCGGCCGACTCAAACTTCGCAACGTGCAGGCGCAACAGGCCTACGCCGGTGCCTCAAAGAACCAGGTTGTTGATCGCACCGAAGTTTCTGCGGAGCAGGATCGCCAGCGAACCCGGAAACTCGCCTTGGCAATGCAGGAAGCGCATCAACGCAAAGCCGCAGAACAGGCACCGATTTCAATTGCGCCCAAATCGGCCACCGCAGCAACCGGTCCCGCTTCTGTCGGCCCGCAACCATCCGAACGCGCGGTGCGACGATTCATTCTTACATCGCCGGAAAATACGTCCTCGCCAGGAAACAACGGAGAAATCAAGGCAGTAAATATCCACCATGCACCCCACGCAGTTTCATCGTCCGCATTGCCTGAAATGCAGGGCGAATTGAACGCCATCCGGCAAATGGTGGGCCAGGTCTTGCAGCGTCAGATTTCCGCAAACGGCCAACCCGCACCCGCCGTCCCCAAGCAACTGTTCGATTTCTATCTGAAATTGGTCGCACAGGACATCTCCAACGAACTCGCTGATCAAATTGTGGAAGAAGTCCGCGCCACACTTTCAGAACAACAGCTCGATGATGAACCTACGGTGCGAGCGGCAGTGCTCAAGCGCGTCGCCGCGCTCATCCCGGTCTGCGGCGAGTTCATTCCTCCCTGCGCGCCCGATGATCGGCCATTCACGATCGCTCTGGTCGGCCCTACCGGCGCGGGGAAGACAACCACGGTCGCAAAGATTGCAGCAACGCTCAAACTGCGACATGGCAAGACCGTTGGCTTGATCACCGCGGATTCCTACCGAATGGCCGCCGTGGATCAATTGCGGGCCTATGCGGATATTCTCGACCTGCCGATGGAAGTCGCCCTCACACCCGCGGAAATGAAACGGGCCATCAACACGCTGCGCGATCGCGATGTCATCTTGATCGACACGGCCGGGCGAAGCCAGCGCGACAGCGGCAAAATCTCCGAACTCAAACGCTTCATCGCCGCCGCCAATCCGCATGAAGTGCATCTGGTGCTTTCCAGCACCGCCGGCGAAAAAGTTCTGTTGCAGGAAGCCGCCGCGTTCTCCAAAGTCGGCGTCCACAAAATCCTTCTCACCAAACTTGATGAGGCCGTCAGTTTCGGTGTGCTCGTCAACGTCGTGCGCCAGGTCGGAATGCAGTTGAGTTTCATCACCACCGGCCAGGAAGTTCCTGAACATCTGGAACTCGGCGAGGCCGAACGCCTGGCGGATCTGGTACTGGGCGGAACGCTCGGAACCTACGCCGCACCAACACCACGGGAGACATGTGTTTGACCGATCAGGCGACCCAACTCCGATCGTTGATCAAAGGGTTGCGCGATCGATCTGCCGTTGGCCCGCAATCTTTGGTGCAGTCGCCACACTCCATCCTCCCGCCCAGCGCACCCATTGGTGAAGTCAGCTACGGCCCTCTGTGCAGCCGAATTGTGCGCACTCGGACTGAAGAACTTAGCCAGAATCGTCTGGCTCACATTAGCATTCCGCCTTCGCCATCCCCGCGTTTGGCTCGCGCCATCGCTGTCTCTTCTGGCAAGGGCGGCGTGGGAAAAAGCAGCCTCGCCGTAAATCTCGCCGTCGCAATGAGCCAATTGGGATTGAAGGTGTGTCTCCTGGATGCTGATCTGGGTTTGGCAAACGCAGATGTCCTGTGCAACCTCTCGCCGCGCGTGACGTTGGAGCACGTCGTCGCAGGCCGTTGCAGGCTTGTGGATGCCATGCTGCTGGCCCCCGGAGGCTTCCGACTCATTCCCGGCGCATCCGGCGTCGCTCGATTGGCAAACCTAAGTTTGGTAAATCGCCAGTCGTTGCTGGAGCAGTTGGCTGCTCTGGAACACGTCACCGACATCATCCTGATCGATTGTGGCGCAGGGATTGCAGCAAACGTTGTGGGCTTTGCGTCAGCCGCCAACACCGTAGTTGTCGCCACAACGCCCGAACCCACCGCAATCACGGACGGTTATGGCATGATCAAGACGATTCTGGCTGGTCAGCAGGCTCCTGATGGTGCATTGCAATCCAACATCGAGGTTGTCGTGAACATGGCCCGCGATGAACAGGAAGGCGCATCTGTGTTTGGCCGAATCGATCGCGTCAGCCGCGCGTTCCTTGGTCGCTCACTCGGGTTTGGTGGCACGATCCCGATGGATCCATCCGTCCCCATGGCAGTTCGTCAGCGCGTGCCCTTCGTCCTTCATAATCCGGATAGCCCAGCGACCGCATCGGTTCGACAACTCGCCAGGAAACTAAGTCGAACGGATGCGCCCACTGGGCATCGTCAATCAAAAACTCCGGCTGGAATACAAAACATTTCCCTAACAAATCTGAATTCGTCGCCCGTTCAATCTCGAGGTTTCTTTTCGAAATTGGCGGTTTGGATGGGCATTGTGGAATATGTGGAAGAATCCGATTGAACTCTCATGATGTTGCCAAATTGTGCCGATTTCCGTCACGCGTGCACCCTTCCTCCGTCTCGAAATTGCACATTGAAACTTCGAGCCTGACGCCCGAACAGCGTTGGTTGTTCGGGTTTTGGACGCTCGGCCACGGAGCCATTCAATGACTGGTGGTAGCGCGAAAACAATAGCGGCATGCTTTGCGCTCTCCGCGTTCGCCGTCGCGATTTTGGCCGGACTCTCGGCAAATCTTGAAGCCTCTCAAATCATGTGGCGTGCCTTCATCGTCATGGTGGTCTGCTATCCGGTTGGCCTGATCGTTGGTGTCATTTGCCAGCGAGTGGTGCGGGCTCCCGATGCAGCGCCGCTTGAGAAGGCAAAGCCACCCGGATCGGATTCGGAACGAGAAGTCGAAAAACCAATGGTCGTTTGATCTTGAAATTATTTTTCGGAAACCCCCTTGTGTGATTCGTATGCCGCGCGTTATAGTGGCATACGAGCCGCAAGGATGCGGCAGGCCAGGACGCCAACGTCAAGGAGATGACGACGAATGCCACGGACATCCGTTCTAAGAAAAGGCAAGATCGCCGCCGGGTCCAGAAACAGCATTTCGCAACTTCAGTTGCACGAAATGCCAATCGACGAAGTCTGGATCGAATACAAGAAAACAGGTTCCGAGCAAATCAGAAATTTTCTGATTGAGCGATACCTCGACATCGTGCGCTACACCGCCGAGCGCATGCACATGCGCCTTCCCTCCGAAGTGGATGTGGAAGATCTGATGTCCGCAGGACTGTTCGGCCTCATGGACGCCATCGATGCCTTCGACATCGAACGCGGCGTGAAGTTTGAAACCTATTGCGCCCAGCGCATTCGCGGAGCGATCTTCGATGAACTTCGCGCCATGGACTGGGTTCCCCGTCTCGTTCGAGCACGCACCGCCAAGGTGGAGCGGGCTCGCAAGGGTCTGGAGATGGAACTCGGCCGCAAACCGACGGAAAAAGAAATCGCTGGCCGCCTCGATGTGAATAAATCAGAGTTTGACAAACTCTCCAAAGACTCCAAGCCCGTCGGCATCGTCTCGCTCAACCGCAAATGGTTTGAGACCGATTCCAACAAGGATGTCCGCGAAATCGATGTCATTCACGATCAGCGGCAGGAAAATCCGCTGACGGAAATCCAACGCAAAGACCTCAAACTCCTCATCACCAAAGGCCTGTCTCGCGCCGAGCGCCTCATTGTCGTCCTCTACTACTACGAGGAAATGACCATGAAGGAAATCGGCATGACGCTCGACCTGTCCGAATCCCGCGTCAGCCAGATGCACAGTTCCATCCTGCTTCGCCTCAAGGCGCAAATGCAGCATCGAACCAAGGAAGTCTGATCCACTCGGATAAACTTGCTTCCGATAATCCGGCGTCCAGCCAAGGGACGCCGGTTTTCGCTTTTGGGGACCTCAATTGCCCGTCGAACCGGCAACTGATCCTTTATTCACCACACAAATTAGCCGAATCTGGAATCGAGTGTTTCAGCGCCTGGTGTCCGCACCAGGGCGGCTTCGTCCTTGCATTCAGGGCTTCCCGTGACACAGACCAGTGGATTGACAGTTCGGCAGCATGAGCGAGAAGGGCTCGAAGTACCTGTTGAGTTCGTGGTTAGTGCCGCGCACGCAGGCCAACTTCGGTTCAGCACTTCATCCGCCGCCATCGGCCCCGGCACCATTCGTGGCCAGGCTATCGATATCAGCTCCGGCGGATTGGGGTTCCAATGTCGACAATTTGTCCCTCGCATGTGCGAAGGCACCGTGCGGGTGTTTGCCCCCAGTAGCCTTCTTTCCACGAAGAACAGCAGTGGCGGATCCGAATTGCCGGACTTCTCCACCTTGGAACTCATGTTTGAGCAGCCCGTCAAGGTCCGCCGCGTAACACTGGTCGGCCGCGAGCCCAGTTTCTCCCTCGGTCTGGCGTTCCTCGAACCCGGCCAGGCACTCGATCAGCAAATTGATGCCCTTTTTGATCGAATTGGCTTGGGACCAGGCACGGCAACCGCAGGTGCGGTCGGCGCTGCTGGGGGGAAAACCCGTGCTTAACCAAGACGTCTTTCTGGAAAAGGCCCTTGTCGAAGACGGGCTGCTCACCACCCAGCAGATTGCCGAGGCTCGCAGGTTTGGTGTCGAACGCGATCTCGATCTGGTGGATGCCCTCGTCAAAAGCAAGACACTCGGCGGCCGTGAAATCGCCATGACCCGCGCGGTCATGTGCGAGACGCCCTTCCTTTCAGTCACCGATTACGAACCCTGCTACGCCAACACGCAAATCTTGCCGCGTTCCATTTCAGAACGCTGTTGTGCATTTCCTTTGTTTCTGATTGATGGCGTCCTCACCCTCGCCATCGATGATCCGCTGAACCTCGAAGCAACGGATCAGATCCGCCAGATCGTCAAGTGCGAAGTCGATGCAGTGCTCGCGGAACGAGATGAGTTGAAAGCGCTCATCACTCGCGCTTACAGCCTCACCAGCAGCCAGGGTGAAAAGCCCAAGGCAGAAGTCGAGACTCCCGCCGAAGAGGAATTGGAAACCAGCCAGCCGGTGGTCGCGGCCGTTAATCAACTGCTCACCGATGCCGCCAGCCAGATGGCCAGCGACATCCACATCAATCCTGATGAAAATCAATTGCACCTGCGCTACCGCATTGATGGCGTCCTGCACGTCAAACAGGGACCGCCGCTCTCCATGCATTCAGGTCTCGTTCAGCGTCTCAAGGTCATGGCGAACCTCGACCTCACGCAAACGCGCCGGCCGCAGGACGGCAAGTTCCGCTTCATGCACGATGGAAAACTGATCGATGTGCGCTTCTCCACAATTCCAACGGTGTGCGGCGAGAACGTTGTCATGCGTTTGCTCGCTCACAGCCAGAAGATTCACGATTTTCCCGATCTCGGCATTCCCGCACCACTCGTCGAAGAACTCGAAGGCCTTCTCCAGCAGCCCTATGGCATCTTGCTCGTCACCGGACCCACCGGCTCCGGCAAAACAACCACGCTTTACACCGCATTGAGCAAGTTGAACGATCCGTCTTGCAACCTCATGACGATCGAAGACCCCGTTGAAATCCGCTTGCCCTACGTCCGCCAGATTCAGGTTCACAACGAGATCGGTCTCACCTTTGCCGCCGCGCTGCGATCCATTCTGCGTCAAGACCCGGATGTCGTGCTCGTCGGCGAAATTCGAGACGGCGAAACCGCCACCATCGCTCTCCAGGCCGCCCTCACCGGCCACCTCGTGCTTTCCACCGTTCATACCAACGATGCAGTGGGGGCCGTCTCCCGATTGCGAGACTTCGGCCTGCCTTCCTTCGTCATCAACTCTGCGGTACTCGGTGTGATCGCACAGCGATTGGTGCGCCGGGTCTGTTCGCACTGCCCCGTGCCGGACATGATCGATCCCTTGACTCGTCGCCGATTCCATCTCGATGAAAGTGTGACCGGCTTCGTGAAGGGCAAGGGCTGCAGCCGCTGCACGCAATCCGGCTATCGCGGTCGGTTGGGCCTGTACGAACTCCTCTCATTCAATCCGGCCATCAAGGCCCTCGTTGAGCAGGGGGGTTCTGTCGAAAGAATTCGTGAACTGGCCGTTGCCAACGGCATGCGCCAGATGTGGCAGGATGGTGTGGAGAAAGCGCGGCTCGGACACACCACCCTCGCTGAAGTCGCCACCGCCGCTTCCATCATTCAAATCGAAAACGCCGCACCTGCGGCAAGGATGGCTGCATGAGCCAACTCGCATTTCAGTACCAGGCCATTGATCGCCACGGAAGCAAAGTCAAAGGTGTGCTTCGCGCGGAAAACCAGAACGAAGCCTACCGCCAGGTGCGCGCTGCGGGTATGCAACCCGTGCGCATTTCCTCCGTGCGGACTCGTTCGGGCCGTCAAAAGCGCATCACACTCAAAGACATCTCGCATCTGACATATCAGTTTTCCGTCCTCATGGAGGCCCGCATTTCCATGGTCGATGGCTTGCGATCCATTGGCGAACAGGAATCCAATCCTCGCCTTCGCAACGTCGTCATGGAAATCGCCAAGCAGATCGAGGCCGGCAACACCGTGTCAGAGTCCATGGAGCCCCACCGCGCTGTCTTCGGCGACATGTACATCGAAATGATCCGTTCCGCAGAGAAAACCGGCAACATGACCTCCATGCTCGCCAGTCTCGCCGAAATGCTCGACCGCCAGTATGAAATGAACAAGAACATCAAAGGCGCACTGATGTATCCCATCTGCGTCATCGGTGCACTGGGATTGGCCGTGGCGTTTCTCTTGGTTTTCGTGGTCCCCAAATTTGCCGCGATGTTCGCCTCGCGCGGCATGGACCTTCCATTCGCGACACAGTTGCTCGTTTCCTTGAGTGCATTCCTACGCGGCTATTGGTACGTCGTCGTTGGCGGTGCTGTGGGCGGCGCCATTTTCCTGAAGCAGGCTTGCAAGAATCGCGCAACCCTCCGCAAACTCGATACCTGGCTCAACTCCGTCCCATATTTGAGAGACGTGTTGCGCGGTCTCGCCATCAGCCGCTTTGCACACGTTCTGGGACTTTCACTTCGCAGCGGCGTCAGCATGCTGGACGCCCTGGAAATGGCCGGTGCCGCTTCCGGACGGCCATTGATGATTCACGAGACGGACAAAATGCGCGATCAGGTAAACCAGGGTGGCCGGCTGGCCGATGTCCTTTTGACCTGCACGTACCTTCCGCCATTCACCAAGCGGATGTTAAGTGCCGGTGAAGAGGCGGCCGAGCTGCCCAAGATGTGTTCGATCGTGGCGAGGCACTATGACCGTGAGGTCGCACACCTGGCCAAGAACGTCGCCACGGTGGTCGAGCCGATCCTGATCGTCGGATTGGCGGGAATTGTGTTAGTGATTGCGTTGGCCATCTTCCTACCCATGTGGAACATGGCCGCGCTGATCGGTTGACAGTAGCCAGGTGTTCCCTGGAAATCGCGGGACCGGCCGTACCGGTGCCCGACAAAAGGCTTGAGATCGGAATCGCGGGTTCACATCAGGAGGAAACAAACGTCATGAATCGTCATTCAGCAATTCGCAAGGGTTTTACGCTTATCGAACTCATCGCAGTCGTCGTCATTCTCGCCATCCTCGCTGGCGTCGCTCTCCCAAAGTACTTTGATTATGCCGCCCAGTCCAAGGCCTCGGCGTGTAAGGGCGTTTTGGGCGGCGTTCGCGCCGGTATCGCCAACTACTACTCCAACGGCGCCATCTCCGGCACCGCAGCGTATCCCACGCTTGCGCAGCTGCAGGCCGTCGGAACCGTCATGCAGGATGTGCTCCCCGAAAACCCCTACAAGAGTTCGGCTGCAATCGCCGCCGCAACATGGGCTGCTACTCCGCCTGTCAGCGGCGCAAACGGTTGGAATTACGACGCCAGCAATGGCAAGTTCTGGGCCAACTCCAGCGGCGTCGGCGAAAACCTCTGGTAAATCGTCTAAGGAAACTCCTCTGATCTAAATCTCCATTACGGAGCGATAACCATGAAATCACACTCCATGAATCGCAAAGGCTTCACGCTCATCGAACTCATCGCCGTCGTCGTCATTCTGGCGATCCTCGCCGGTGTGGCACTCCCAAAGTACTTTGACTACGCCGCACAGTCCAAGGCGTCAGCGTGCAAAGGCGTGCTCGGTGGCGTTCGAGCAGGTATTGCAAACTTCTATTCCAATGCCGCCATCAGCGGAACAGCAGCCTATCCAACATTGGCACAGTTGCAGGCCGTCGGGACCGTCATGCAGGACACTCTGCCCGAGAATCCCTATAAGAGTTCCAACGCCATTGCGGCTGCAACGTGGGCTGCAACGCCTCCCGTCAGCGGCGCAAACGGTTGGAACTACGACGCAACTGCCGGCAAATTCTGGGCGAACTCCAGTGGCGTAGGCGAGAACCTTTGGTGAGCAATCCTCCAGCCCGTTTGTTCCTGTCTCAATTTCCCCGTCGATCGCTCACGCGATCGGCGGGATTTTCCCTTATTGAAATGATCGCTGTCGTTGTCATTCTTGGCATACTGGCCGCCGTCGCCGTGCCCAAGTTGACAAATCTTGGGTCTACACGTTCCGGAATGGCTGGAAAGCAAATGCTTCGGGATCTCACCTTTGCTCGACAGCGCGCTGTCGCCACCGGAACCGTAACCTGGGTCGTCTTTAACACCGGCGCAGGCACGTGGTCTGTCAAATCAGAAAACCCCGCCAGTCCCGGGATCGCAGGGGCAACCATCATTACCGACACCGCCACCGGTCAGCCATACACATCCACCCTTGGAGTGAATAACTACGCCGGCGTCAGTATGACCAGTTGCAATTTCGGCGGTGGATCGCAAATTGGATTTGACTGGCTCGGCAAGCCGCGCATCAACGATTCCACCGCTCTCGCTAGCCAGGGGTCTGTTGTTCTGTCCAGCGGAAACAGCGTCACCGTTCAGCCCACTACCGGCTACATTCGCTACGTCCCGTAAATCACTTGAGGAAAGTATGAAACGGCGAACGCATCGAAAACCCCATCGCGGATTCACGCTGATCGAGACGATCGCAGCGATGATCATTCTCACCATCGCCATTCCACCCATGATGTGGGCCATCCGCAACGCACACACCCAGCGGGTTAATCCAATGATGGCCTCCAAGGCGCGCTGGCTCGCCACCGAAAAACTTGAAGACATCATCGCCGATCGTCACAGCACGACACGTGGCTACGACTACCTGGTCACCGGAAATTTTGCCGCCGAGACACCGGTCAGTGGCTACACCGGTTTCAATCGCACCGTCGCTTTCGCGGAAACCACCGCTGATCTGGCGACGGCCGGAACCGGATACAAACGCGCCACCGTGACCGTAACGTGGACTGATGCCACCGCTACCTCACGCTCGCTGGCCGTTTCAACCATCGTCACGGACTATTAAACATGCCTTGCGGTCATGCCATCTCAACGAATCCGCCTTGCCGCTCGATTGAGTGTCAAAGAATCGCACGCCGACAACATCGGCCGGCCGCGCCGTCTCACGCGCGGCGAGCCTTCACGCTCATTGAGATCGTCGCAACCATCGTCGTGTTGTCCATCATCGGATCAATCGCGTCCAAGACGCTTCTCTCGGCAATGGATGGCTACATGAGGGCCTCAACTCAAGCCCAGTTACACAGTGAATTGTCGATCTCGATGGAACGGATCGAACGCGAGTTCCGCAAGATTCCCATCAAAGCCAGTTACGGCAGCATCGCTCCCAACATCACAAGTGTCACCGCCTCCTCGATCGCTTGGACCAGCGGCGGCTCTTACAGCCTGAGCCTGTCAGGCAGCCAGTTGATGATCGTTGACAACGGTGCCACCTCCGCAGTCCTCCAGGACGACATCACCGCCTTTGCGGTACAGACCTACAACGAAAGCAATACCGCCCTTGGCGCCAGCTTGAGCGGCACCGGTTGTGATCCAATACGTCGCATTTCCATTCAGATCACCGCTCAGAGAGCCGGTATTACCGAAGTGCTGCGCGGCCGTTTCTACCTGCGATGCACGATGGACGGAGCCTCATCATGATCCATCGGCGGATTGAACGCTCTGCAACTTTGCCATCCAAGGTCTTTCGAAACTTCGATCACCGGCGGCGCGGTGCCGCAGTGGTCGCCATGGTCGTCACCATGCTTCTCCTGTCACTCCTTGTGGTAGGCATGGTCATGGGCGGCGCACGCGACCAGGATCTGAATCGTCAGCGAATCAACACCGTCAGAGCGTTTTACGCCGCCGAATCCGGCATCAACATGGCCGTCCGCGAGGCCATCACCGGCAAGGATGAAGATGGCGATGGTGCCTCCGGCACCGTGTCAAACGATGGCAACGCTGGCAACGACCCAACACTCAACGGCGCGCAGTTCTCCGTTTCACGCGTTGATGTCAGCGATGTAGCGACTTTGACCAGCACCGGGAGGTCCGGCGAGGCCAAGCGCCGTGCCGACTCCACAATCATCGGAAAGATCGGCTCTTCTCAAACCACCATGATCGCATGGGGTCGCAGCGGTTCAACCAGCCCACGGTACTCCGCATGGGATGGCACGACATGGACCGCCAGCACTGCTATGCCCTCTGTCGGCGGAAACATCAAATGGGTGCGAATGAAGATTTGCCCCACTCGCAATGAAACTGCGTTCGTCTCTGAAGATGAAGGCGACGATGTGAACCTCGAGTTCTACACCGCGGGCGCATGGAGCAATGCCTATGAAGTCAGCACAGATACTGGTGGTACAAACGACCGTCCTGAAGACGTCGCCTACGAGCAAGTCTCCAACGATGCCCTCTCCGTCTATTGGAAAGGCACCTTGAGCAAGTTCGGTTTCCAGGTTTGGAACGGCACTTCCTTCTCTTCCTCCGGCACAATCAACTCCCCATTTTCCACAGAGTGCGACTACTTGACGCTCGCGCCACGGCCATTGACAGACCAAATCATGCTCTTGGCGGTTGATGGAAACAGTGGCGGACCATTGACCTCGTCGTACTGGAACGGCAGCACCTTCGGCTCATGGGTCCAGGTCTGTTCAGGCTTGGAAAGCAACAACAATGAATGTTACGCCATGGCCTATGAAACCATTTCAGGTAAAGGCGTGTGCGTATATTCTCAAAGCGGACAATCAACCCCAAGGTATCGCACTCTGACCGGCTCAACGTGGTCATCGCAATCGTCGTTGCCATCCGTCGGCGGGGTCGCCCAGTGGATCAGATTGGCCGCCGACCGCTCATCTGACACCATTCTCTTCGCCTCCCTGGATTCCAGTAACGATCTCAACGTCAACGTTTGGAACGGATCATCCTGGGGCACCAACGCTGAATTGGAAACCAGCATGGTCGCAAGCGATCGCCGTTGCTTTGATGTCATTTACGAGCGCGGAACCAGCAAGGGCCTTATTGTCTATGGCGAGTCCGGCTCAAACTCGCCTCGCTACCGCACATGGAACGGCTCGTCATGGTCAGCAGAAATGTCCGGCCCCAGCATCGGGTCCACCACGCAGATAGTCCACATGGCTCGTGGCTTCGAGGAAGGAGAGATCTTCGTTGCCATCTCCGACAACGCAAGAAAACTCCATGTGCTGCGATGGAAGAACTCAACCCTGTCTGGCGACGTAGTTGTGGAAACCAACTTAGGCGGTACCACTGCCCAACAGTCCTTTTCGCTCCCCGAGCCGACTCTTTCGCCTCAACCAAAAGTGTCTGGCTGGGGCGAGACCGCGCCCTAACCCTTGAGGACCGCTGAAGTGTTACTGCTCTTGCTCCACTTCAGCAACAGGTCTCCCTGGCACCTGACCCGGCCATGTCTTTCGATGAAAGGAGCGTTGTCATGAATCTTCTGCCCAACACACGAGTCTCATCCGCACAGGCTCACCTCCGCAGGAGCCGCTCAACCCACCGCCGCGCCGCGGCCGTGGTCGCAATGGTCATAACAATGATGCTCATGTCCCTCATCATGGTTGGCATGGTCATGGGCGGCGCACGAGATCAGGACTTGAGCCTCCAGCGCATGGACACGATTCGCGCCTTCTACGCCGCCGAGTCCGGCATAAACATGGGAACACGCGAATTTATGGTCAGCGCCGATGAAGACGGTGACGGCGCCATCGGCACCATCTCCAACGATGGCAACTCCGCAAACAATCCCGTCATTGGCATGGCAACAGTCTCCGTCAGTTCTGCAAACTCCGGCGGTATCACCACACTTACCAGCGTTGGCACCAAGGGTGCGACCGTCAGAAATGTCGCCACGGACTTCCAACTCGGGTCCGGCAACATGGGTTACACCACCGCCTTTGGATCCGATCAGGACAATGTTGATGACATGCAAGTTGCAACCCAGGTCACATTGGCAAGCACCACAACCGTCACCCGCATCACCGCCTACGTCCACGGGCCCCCGCCAAAACTCATGCGCTTTGCTCTCTATTCCGATTCCGGTGGCGAGCCGGGTTCGCTGCTGGCACAGAGCTACACCGAAGCAGTTGGCAGCAACTCCTTCCATTGGCACACGCTCTACATCCCGTCCACAACCCTCTCCGCAGGTACATATTGGCTTGCTCTCGCCTTTGCGCACCGCAACGTCAGTTACGCTTTCACAGGAACCGGCGGCCAAACTCGCTGGAACGGAAACGACGGCGTCGGCAGCGGATTCCAAAGCACGTGGTCCTCAACCACTTCTTCAAACACCCAGAAGGTCAGCATCTACACCGATGGAATGTCGCCTCCCGCCGGCCCCATGACTTTCTCCAGCAATACCACCTACGACAACACCAATCCACCCAACACCGGTCTGTTCCGGGACATCACCAACCCAACCATGATTCAGCGCGGCAGCGACATCAGCTCCAATTCCACGCACTACAACGCACTCAACTTCACCACGGCCAGCGGGCTTGTCTCGGATTGCCTTACCGCCTACGACACCGATCCCACCACATCCGCCCAAACCAATCTCACCGGCACGTTGCGCATCACCGCCGATGTCCTCTACACCGGCAGCGGGTCCACACGCTACATTGCTCTCGGCGCGCTTCACAATGAAGTTTCCGGACAAGGCGGCATTGCTCTGGTGCTGACCGAAGGCAGCGGCGACCGTCTGCGCGTTTTCAGAATGCCGACAAACGGCGACATCTCCGGTGCCTCCCACCTCGTCCAGTCCGGCACGTTCAGCGGCCTGTCCGCCAATTCCTGGTTCCGCCTCGTCATGGACGTCGATGTGACCGGCGGAACGCTGACGGTCGATGGCCGAATCTTCAGTCACACCACCGCCAACAACCCCAACAGCGCGGTCAATGCCGATCCAATGCAAACGATCAACTATTCCGCAGCCATTTCAGGTCTTTCCGGCTTGCAAAGCACTGGCGAAGTCTGTCTTGCCTTCGATACCACCAGCAGCACCAGCCGCTGCAGCATGACAAACGTGCGAATCGATTCCGGCACAGGGGGCAGCGCATCCACCACCGTCACAAGTTGGGCAGAAATCCCCACGCCTTAACCTTGCCTCACGCCGTCACGGCACAATTGCTCGGCCAAGCCAACTTCCTTCGTGTGCGCCAACGGCCCGCCACTCACTTCGATGGCTTGGCCACGTGCTGATCAACCAATATCGGATTCCCATCCGGGTCCATCAGCATCAGCGCCGCTGGTCCCGCTGTCTTCTCATCCGCCTCCAGCGCCATCGTCAATCCCCGGCTCTTGAGCACGCGCTGTATTTCGCGCACATCATCAAAATTTGACAACGTTTGGCTGCTGCGATCCCATCCGGGATTGAACGTCAGCGTGTTCTTGTCAAACATCCCCTGAAAGAGCCCGATCGTGCTGGTTTCGTTCTGCAGGATCAACCAGTGCTGCTTCGCATCGCCCGCCACGGAACGGAAGCCGAGCTTTTCATAGAACGCGCGCGAAACCGCAAGGTCCTTCACCGCAAGACTCACGGAAAAATTACCCAGCCGCAATGGTGCATCCATGGTCGCCTCATTGGTTTTGGCATGCTGCGTCGAAGCGCAACTGAAGAGAAAACAAGCCAACAATCCAATCGCCAATCGTTTCATGTGGCTTTCCGGGAAAACAAAAGTCCGGATGATGTGATCCAAACTCTCGGCCGGTCGCCGCTGCGACCGCTCTGCCGCTTCCAAACAACAATCCTCAAAAGTCGGGGCGATAGGATTTGAACCTACGGCCTCTTCGTCCCGAACGAAGCGCTCTACCAGGCTGAGCTACGCCCCGATGAAAAAAACATCGGTCCGACTTCCATTGTCTGCGGTCTACGGCCTCTCACCACCTCGACCGCTCTACCAAACCAAACCATTCCCCGATGAAAACTCTCATCGGTCTAACCTGCCAACCAATCCGTCAAACCGACCGAACTCCACGCTTTGCATTCGTTACTTCGTACTCTGTACTTTCCTTCAGTGGCCGAGGAAGGATTCGAACCTTCGAAGGCATTGCCACCTGATTTACAGTCAGGTCCCTTTGTCCACTTGGGTACTCGGCCTGTCTTGTGAAATTAGGACCGGCAGTCTAGTCCAACCTTTCACCAGCATCAAGACACCAACAAAAAGCCGCCGGCGGAAGTCGAATCCGCAACCTCCAGATTACAAATCAGGTGCTCTGCCATTGAGCTACAGCGG
>CAZWJR010000007.1:0-31551 GCA_964634655.1 uncultured Isosphaeraceae bacterium
TGTCGCTGCTGACCAGTTTTCCTCCGCGCAGGGCCTGGTCGAAGCGGAGGAGGTCCGGGGCGGTGGAGAAGCCGCCGCCGGCGGAGCCGCCCTTGATGACGTGCTTGAAGAGGTTGTTGACCCAGCGCGGCTGGGGCTGGCCATCGGGGCCGGGGGGTCCCAGTTCGAGGGAGTAGCCGATGGCGAGGTTGGGGGTGTCGAGATCCATCTCAAAGCAGCCGGTGCCGGTCATGCCTGCGGGTTTGAGGATGTGCGCTGCGATGTAGTCGTCGTACGGCTCGCCGCTGACTTTTTCGATGATCGCGCCCAGGAGCAGGAAGCCGGTGTTGCTGTACGCCCAACGAGTGCCGGGCTCAAAGGCGGGGGTTTGGTTGACGACGAGCGGCTTGAAATCGTCGAGGGTGCGATACAGCGTGCGGGATGTTCGCCAGAACTCATCGGTAAAGTGGCTGCCGAGTCCGGAGGTGTGTGAGAGCAGGTGCGCGATGGTGATCTTGTCGGCGACTTTCGGGGCGATCCAATCGGGGCCGAGGAACTTGCTGACCGGATCATCAAATGAGAGTTTGCCGCCCAGCTTGTCGGCCCCCCGCTCGACGATCTGGGCGATTGCGACGGCGGTGAACATTTTGTTCATCGAGCCAAGGTTGAATTTGGTGTCGAGATTGTTGGGCGCGGCGAAGGCCTTGCTGGCCTGACCGCTGACGAACGTGAAAACAACCTTGCCATCCCTGGCGAGCAGCGCGGAACCGGAAAACAAATCGGCCTTTGCGAGACGTTCAAGAAAGGTTTTGAGTTGATCGGCAGCCTGTTGGAGCGTGAGCGGCTCGGCGGATTGTGCGCCGGCAGGCGGGCGGGCCATGCTCACTTCAAGGTGATTGATGCGATGAGGGGAGGCGGGCTCGAATTCGAGAATGAAGGCTTCCCATGTTTCCAGCAGACGGCTTTGCACGATGACGGTGCGATTGGCAGGAGGCTTGGGCGGGTCGTAGATTCGCAGGCCATGCAGCGTGTAGCCGCCACTGCGCCGTCCAAGGTCGAGCAGGATGTTGGCGTGCTGGGTATCAGGAATTTCTTGACGGAAGCGCGGCGTGAAATTGTCTTTGATAAAGGCGAGTACGAAGTCGCGCCTGCCGGAGTTGACCGCGTCAATAAGCGCGCTGATGCGGGCCGACTGGGGTTCATCAGGAGGAAGGCGCGGCAGGTCTGTATATGGCGGGGGCGGAGCAGAGGGCGCTTGCGCGAGCGCGGGCCTGGCAGAGCCGGCGGACAGGATCGCTGCCAGCACGGCGCTGCGGAGTGTTGTGAATCGATGACGGATGCTTGTGGCGGGTGTGTGCATGGAACGTGCCTCGTGACTATCGATTTGAACCGTGTGGCAGATTGGAGGATGCGTTGCACAGGCGGCAGGTCGTTTCCTTCATGGTTGGGGGTGGTTGGCAGTTGGGAAATGTGAGCCACCGGGGTTGCGCCAGGGTGGATCGTCGGGCATGATGAAAATGTGATGATGCGCGCGTGGATTCTGTATGCGGCGCGCATAGCGCAGAGTTGAGCGGGATGGCAAGGTGCCTTTTTGCCACTTCAAGAGAGGCTTCGGGTGGTTTTTTCTTTTGGCGGGTCGAGGGCGTAAAATCACGGCCTATGCGCTTCCACCGAATTATCTTTGCCTGCGTCCTCGTCGCCATCGGCTCCATCATTCACGGGTGCGATGAATCCTCCCCTGCCAATGGCCCCGCAGCCAGCCCAGCCAAGGCCGCGGCGGCTGGCCCGTCTGCGACGGCCGCTGCTCCTCCAGCCGCTTCGCAACAGTCGCCGTCTGTCGCTGCCGGCCCCTCCGCCCCCCCGCCACCGCCATCCACAACCCCTTCCCCGCCGCCGGGCGGCACTGCAACGGCGCCCGGTCGGCCAGTTGATGCATCCATCCCGCCGCAGATCACGTTTGATCACCTTATCCATGATTTTGGTGTGATCAGTGAAGTTCAGCCTGTGACGGCGATCTTCAACTTCACCAACACCGGCGGGCAGACGCTTGTTATTGAAAAAGTAAAAACCTCCTGCACGTGCACCACGGCCGGGCTGACCAAGACCAAGTACCAACCGGGAGAATCCGGCAAGATTGAAGTGACCTTTACACCAACCGGGCCGGGGCGCGATCCGCGGCTGGTGAATGTCATATCCAACTCTGCACCCACGCCGGGCAATCCGGAAGACTTCGTCCGATTGCAGATTCACTCGGAGGTTCTCCCGTTCCTGGATATCCAGCCGCGATTTTTGGATGTCGGCGTGCTGGCCTATCGCCAGGCGCACGGTCTTACGGTCTCCGTAGCTTGTCCTTCCGATGAAAACTTCACCATTGAAGCGATCCGCACGAGCAATCCGCATTTCTCCGCGCAACTGCGGCCGGTGTTCGGCGGCGAGAAGAAACGAATCGTCGTCATCACCATTGAACCAACCGCAATGTGGGGCAGTTTGTTTTCGTGGCTGGAGATCACCGGCAAGGGAAGACCCGCGCCCAATGCAGAGCCGATAGTTCACACTTCCAAGATTCGCATTCAGGGGCAGATTTTTGGCCAGTTGAAGGCCGAGCCGGATACGTTTCGTTTTGGCGCAAAACCCGGCGAACAATTTATGCGCAGCGTGCGAGTGACGCGCACCGATGGCCAGCCGTTTGAACTTTCCGCCACGCTTGGTTTTGCAGATCTGCCGGGCACTGTTATCCGAGTGCAGAGACTATCGCCCAGTTCCTATGATTTGATCATGACTGCGACGGGCGACCAGTTGCGTCCAACGGCTGGCGGAACTGTTGCGGTAACAACGAACGTGCCCGGCGAAGAGAAGATTGATATCCCGATCATGGGTGTCATTCGCGTGGATAATCCGAGCCCGCAGTGATCAGACCGCATTCCCGCACTCAAAATCGCTCCAAACCCCGCCCGGCTACACTATTGGCATGTCCATTTTCGCCCGCGACAAGAAGGCAGAAATCGGCAAGAACGCAGGCGAAATTCGGCCTGCGGCGGCGCGCGTTCCGGTTGAGATTGCTGCGGCCGATGTAACACCTCCGGCGGCGCTGCTGCGGCCGGTTACGTTGCGGTCGATCGCCAAGTGGACGGCCAGCGGCGAGAAGTTTGCTTGCCTGACCTGTTACGACGCGACCACGGCAAGGTGGCTGCAGCAGGCGGGTGTGCCGATTCTTCTTGTGGGTGATACGGCAGCGGAGATGATTCTGGGTTTGCCGGGAACGATTCACGCGCCGCTGGATTTTCTCATTTTGCTGACGGCGGCGGTGAAGCGTGGCGGGCCGAATTGTTTTGTGATCGCAGATATGCCGTTCATGAGTTATCAAGCCGGCGATGCGGATGGGTTGCGGAACGCCGGGCGATTCATGACCGAAGGGTTTGCGGATGCGGTGAAACTGGAAGTGGATCGATCGTTTGCACCGCTGGTTGAGAAGATGGCGCGGGCGGGCGTGCCGGTTGTGGCGCACATCGGCGCGCGGCCACAGCAATCCAAGTTGCATGGCGGGTATGGATCGGTCGGCCGCAATGCGGATCAAGCCACGAGCGTGGTGGAAGATGCGGTGGCAATGGAGCAAGCCGGCGCGGTGATGCTGTTGATTGAGGCGTGCCCGAATGAAGTTTCGCAGCGGATAGTTGAGAAGACCGGAGGGCGGATCCCGCTCATCGGCTGCGGCGGCGGGCCTGCGTGTCACGGCCAGATTGTGGTGCTGCATGATTTGCTGGGATTGACGAGTTGGCAGCCTGCGTTTGCAGCGCCGGTGGCACATCACGGGCAGAACCTGATTGCAGCGGCGCACCAGTGGATCGCCAAGGTGCGGACGAGCGAGCAAGGCGGGCTCGGTGAGCATCCCTATACGATGGATGATGGGGAAAAACGACGGTTTTAGTCTGACGGTGGGCAATTCGACATGACCGTGATCGTGTCTAGAGAACCCCCTGCTGCAACGCCCGTGGCCGTTTGCCCAATAATCTTCCGGGAAGTGCGTTAGGCCTGTTCAGCGGGAGTACCCCACCACTCATGCGCAACCTCAAAGGATACGGACCAAGCGTCATTGTGATGGGGACTGCGGCGGTTGTTTTGTTTGCAGGGCCGCAGGTGGTGCAGAGGCTGACGTATGAGCAGACCCGCACGCAGATCATCCAGGCCAAGTTGAGCCTGGAGAGCAACGATGTTCTTCAGCGGATCAACCAGGCCAATCGCGACATCGCTTTGTTGGTTGAACCTTCGGTGGTTCACATCAGCGCGCAATACGTTGAGCGCGATGGGGCGGGACCTGAAACGCGCGGCCTTTCCACCGGTTCCGGGTGGGTGTATGACGAGGATGGCCACATTGTCACCAATCATCATGTCATCAAAGATGCGGTACGCATTGATGTGCAGTTGAACAATGGTGGAGTGCGGGAAGCGACGGTTGTGGGAGCGGACCCGACGACGGATGTAGCGGTACTGAAGATCAAGCCGGGGCTGTTGCATCCGGCACAACTTGCGCCGCTGGATGAGACGGTGAACCAGGGCGATCTGGTTTTTGCGTTTGGCTCGCCTTTTGATTTTCGATTTTCCATGTCATCGGGCGTGGTGTCAGGGAAGGATCGCAGTGTTGGTGTGCTGCGCGATGTGGGAGCCGGGCGGGTGGGTTATGAGAATTTCATTCAAGTGGATGCTGCGGTGAACCCGGGTAATTCCGGCGGGCCGTTGACGGATTATCGCGGTCGGGTGATCGGAATGAATACAGCCATCGCCACCGGCAGTCGCCGCCACTCGTTGGAGGAGGGCCAGTTTGGGGGCATCGGCCTGGCGATACCGCTGGAAATGATCGTGCCGGCCGTGACGCAGCTCATCAAGAATGGTTACGTGGAAAAGGGATATCTGGGGGTGAACATTGCGCGTGACCCGCAGGAGAACGCGCGGCTGCTGGCGCAGGTCGGGTTCAGCGGCAACGGGGTGATCATTACCGGCGTGCGCGATCATGAAGCGGCTGATGCGGCGGGCGTTCGCAAGGATGATGTGGTGACGCAAATCAACGGCCGACCGGTGAGATCGGTGGCACAACTTCAATCGATGATTTCTTCCATTTTGCCGGGCGAAAACGCGAGACTGACGATCTGGCGGCAGGAGCAAGACGCTGCGGAAGGTCAGGTTGTTGATGTGACGGTTCCGCTGGCGAAACTGGACATGCTCCGCGCCACGGGGAGATTGCGACCAAATCAGCCGCGCGATTCCCTTATTGATTTTGGAATCGTGCGAATGGCGACAAACACGCCAAAACTGGCCCGCGCGTTTGATGCCACGTACACGCCCGGCGTGATGATTGAAGAAGTGGTACCGGATTCTCGATTGGCGCTCTCCGTCGAAGCCGGGACCACGATTGTGAAGGTCAACGATATTCCGGTGAGCGATGTGGATCAGTTCTTCATCGTGTTGGGCACGATTGATTTCTCCCGCCAGATGGTGATTGCGGAAATGATGGCGGCGGATGGTCGACGGAAAATTGTGCGCCTGCAGGTGGAGTAGGCCAGAGGTCAGCGACCGGGTTCCGGCGGGAGGATGATGTTTTCGCGCCGAATGGTGATCAGGCCTCGCAATTTCGCGCCATCTTCCTTTGGTTGAATCTGCACCATGCGCACGGGTGTGGGTTCGTAGGCGCGGAAGAAACCGCCGGCGTTGAACCGGTCGCCGTACTCGTCATAGAACTCCCAGAGCGAAACAGTGATGGTCCCGCCAGCGGGCAGAGAATTGACGTGCTGCACGTATCGCTGGTTGATCCACAGATTGAAATCAGAATACGACTGCGGCGAGGTGTTGACGATTTGCAGATCGGTATCGTCACGGAAGACCTGCATGTCATCGGTCTGCGTGGTGTGCAGCGTCTTGGGAAATGGTTGCGTGGCCCAGGAGGGGTCGTTCATGGAGCCGTGGCAGGACGCCAGCAGCGCGAACGAGGCACCCAGAATGGCAAGGCAGAATGGTTTGATGAGTTCCACAGCAATAGCGTACCACGCGGGAACGTGGCTGTGGCGGCGTTGGCGAATTGCTGGGGCATCCTATGATTGTGGCCAATGTCGGTGGAATTGAACCAGCATTATGTGACGACGAACCAGCCTTCGCGGCCAGTGGCGGTGATCGCGCGTGGACTGAAGATTGATGCACGGATCCCTGCGATTGTGCCGGGGTTTGATGCGCCGTTTTTTCAAGCGGGGTTGGCGGGATATTCCGATGGGGCGATGCGGCTGATCGCCCGGCGGCACGGCTGCCCGTATTGCATCACCGAGGCTCTGCTGGACCGCACGATCATCAGTGGCGGAAAGGGGCGGCGGAAAGAGGACCCGAATCTGCTGGAAGATGAATGCGGATTGGGCGATGTGGAGGAAAACCGCATTGCGGGGCTGCATGACCATCCCATTGCAGGGCAGATCATGGGAACGCAGCCGGATGAAATGGCGAAATCCGCTTCCATACTGGCGGCGATGAACTATGACGCGATTGATGTAAACCTGGCGTGCCCGGTGAAGAAAATGCGCAAGGCCAATCGGGGCGGGCACTGCCTGACGGATGTGGACCAGTCGATATCGATTTTGCGTGCGGTGCGGGAAGCGGTGCCGGCGGAGATTCCATGCACGGTAAAGTTGCGGCGCGCGTTTGATGACACGGATGAAATGGCGGCGCGATTTGAGGAGATATTCAATGCGGCCTACGAACTGGGTTATGCATGGACGACGGTGCATTGCCGGACGGTGCAGCAGAAGTATCTGGGGCCGGGAAGGTGGTCGTTTCTGACTGATCTGGTGAAGCGGCATCCGGAGAAGATTGTTTTCGGTTCCGGCGATGTTTGGACGGTGAACGACATTTTCGCAATGCTTGAGATTACGGGGGTGCATGCGGTGGCGGTGGCTCGGGGATGCATTGGCAATCCTTGGATTTTCCGGCAAGCGCGGGAGTTGATGGATGGATTGGAGCCGTCTTCACCAACGCTTGAAGAACAGCGGGGTGCGTTGCTTCAGCATTTTGAGTTGGCGGTTGCGCTGCATGGCGAAAAAAAGGCCTCCAAGATGATGCGAAAATTCGGCATCAAATTCAGCGTGCATCATCCGCAGGCGGAGGCGGTGAAATTGGAGTTCATCAAATGCACATCGGTGGGGCAATGGCATGATGTGATTGAGCGGTATTACCCAGTGGCTGTGAAGCAACCTGTGCAAGAACCATTCGTCGAGGTTGTCGGCTAGACCACGTTGTGCCAGGCGCGGCCGGTGCGGGCCATGAGTTCATCGGAACTGGCGGGTCCCCAACTGCCGGGTTTGTAGTTGGCGTGGATGTTTTTTCGTAATGCGGCGGATTCCGGGCCGAGTACGGGCATGACGGCGTCCCAGGCGTTTTCGACTTCCAGGCCATGTTTGTAAAGGGTCTGATCGCCACGCATGGCGTCGAGGAGGAGCGGACCGTAGGCTTCCATTGGTTCGGCGTTGAACCGCCGGGCGTAGTCGAAATCCATCGTGACGGAATCAATGTGCATTCCCTGGCCGGGCACTTTGCCTTCAAAACGCAGGCTGACGCTTTCGCGCGGGGCGATTTCAATGACGATCTGATTCGCGGGGCGGTTTTCTCTCAAGCCTGATGAGCCGTTTTCAAGGTTTTTGAACAGGTTGGCGGGCGGCTGTTTGAATTGGACGACGATCTCCGTGCGCTTGGCGGCCATCATTTTGCCGGTGCGGACGTAGAACGGCGTGCCAGCCCAGCGCCAGTTGTCGAAGTGAAATTTGATGGCGGCGAAGGTCTCGGTGGTGGTGCCTTTTTTCACGCGCGGGTTGAGGTGATAGGCGGATTCATCGGCGTTGCCATCGTATTGCCCGAGCGCTGCGTATTCGTGCAGGCGATCGATCGGCGGCGGCTTGATTGCCTCGATGACCTTGATTTTTTCATTGCGCATGTTGCGACTGTTGATGCTGGTGGGCGGCTCCATTGCCACGAGAGCCAAGACCTGAAGCAAGTGCGATTGGATCATGTCACGGATGGCGCCGGCGTGGTCGTAGAAATCTGCTCGACGGCCCACCCCCACTGTTTCCGATGCGGTGATCTGAACATGATCGATGTACCGATGATTCCAGATTGGTTCGAAAATGGTGTTCGCAAAGCGGAAAATGAGCAGTCCCTGCACCAATTCCTTGGCGAGGTAGTGATCGATGCGATAGATGGCGTCATCATCGAAGGCACGTGCCAGGGCGCGGTTGAGGGAAGCGGCGGATGCGGCGTCCACGCCGAAGGGTTTTTCCACAATGATGCGCTGCCAGGGCATTCCCGCAGTGCCGGGCATGGCGCACCATCGCTTGCCTTCCAGCACGATGCCCGATTGATTGATGCATTCGATGATCGGTTCGTACAGTGCGGGAGCGACGGAGAGGTAAAAGAGGATGTTGCAGGTTGTGTGGAAGTGGTTAGCGAGCGCTTCAATTCGCTGGGTGAGGGCAGGGTAGACATCAATCTGCGCTGCATCGCCGGCGAAATAGAAGATCTGCTTGGCGAATTTCTTCCAGATGGCTTCGTCGAAGCCTTCGGCGTGTTCCCTTGCCCATGGTTCGAGCCGCTCGCGCCAGGCGTCATCGCTCATTTCGGTGCGGCTGACGCCGAGGACGCATGTGCCGATGGGCAGTGACCCGGCCTTGAAGAGTTCATAGAGTGCGGGAACGAGTTTGCGCGATGTGAGATCGCCGGACGCGCCGAAGATAACGATGACGCAGGGATCAGGTTTGGCCGCCATTGGCGTGCATGATGACGCCGCGCGGCGTGGTGTCAACTGCGGGGGATCAGGTTTTCAGTCGATCGAAACGCTGGAAACTGAAGGGCAGAGGATTGGCGGCATCGGGTTCGTGCCGTTCATCTTCTACGAGTTGCCATTGGCTCCAATGCACGGGCGGGAAGTAGGTGTCACCTTCCACGATGGCATGCACCAAGGTGAGGTAGAGGCGGTCCGCGCGGTTTAGGGCTTCGGCAAAGATCTGTGCTCCGCCGATGATGAAAACTTCCGCTTCGTGGCCGGCCAGGCGAATGGCTTCATCAAGGGAATGTGCGATTTCGGTTCCGGCGGCGGCGAATTTGCGGTTGCGTGTGATGACAATGTTGCGGCGGCCGGGCAGGGGTTTGCCAATTGAGTCATAGGTTTTGCGGCCCATGATGAGGGAGGAACGGCCGCCAGCGGTTGTGATTTGTTTGAAGTGCTTTAGGTCAGCGGGAAGATGCCAGGGCAGACGGTTGTCCTTGCCGATGACGCGGTTTTCTGACATGGCGACGATGAGAGATAGATTCACCACGGAGGCACGGAGTCACGGAGGAGGAAATGGATTGGGAAATTTACACTGCAATCGGCGCGGGGATGTGCGGATGGGGGCTGTAATTCAGCAGTTCAAAGTCTTCGAATTTGAAGTCAAAGATCGAAGACACTCTTGGATTGATCCGCATCGTCGGCAGTGCCTTGGGCTGGCGCGATAGTTGGGTTTGGGCCTGGTCTATGTGATTTTGGTAGAGGTGGGCGTCGCCGAAGGTGTGGATGAAATCGCCGGGCTCCAGATCGGTCACGCTTGCGACCATCATGGTGAGCAAGGCGTAACTGGCGATGTTGAACGGCACGCCGAGGAAGATATCTGCGGAACGCTGGTACAACTGGCAAGACAGCCGACCGTCCGCCACGTAAAACTGAAACAGGACGTGGCATGGCGGGAGAGCCATCTTGGGAATCTCACCGACGTTCCATGCGCTGACAATAAGGCGGCGGGAATCCGGATTGGTCTTGATTTCTTCGATGACCTGACTGATTTGATCGATGCGCTGATTGTTGCTGGCGGGCCAGGATCGCCACTGTGAGCCATAGACCGGGCCAAGTTCGCCATCGTCATCGGCCCATTCATTCCAGATGGTCACGCCATGTTCGTTGAGCGATTTGACGTTGGTTTCGCCACGGAGGAACCAGAGCAGTTCGTGGATGATGGATTTGAGGTGGAGTTTTTTGGTGGTGATGAGCGGGAAGCCGGCGGACAGATCGAACCGCATTTGGTAGCCGAAGACGCTGCGCGTTCCGGTGCCGGTGCGATCCTGGCGAGAAGTGCCATGATCGAGCACGTGCTGCATGAGATCGAGGTATTGCCGCATGTGTGGATGATAACGAAAAAACTTCAATATCCGCACAATCTCAATTCAAGGGAAAACCAGTTGGATCGTGGGGAATGGCTGCGCTACCGGCCCACGATGATCGCCACGAGCAGAGCGCTGTAAACAAGCGTGGTAATAGTGCCAAGGATGATGGCGACCCATGCGTGGGCCAGGCCGCGGATGTCGGGGTTCCGCGAGCGTTTGACCATGCCGATCACGCCGAGGATGACCGCAACGATGCCGAGCAGGATGCCCAGAAATGGAATAAGCGAAAAGACCGAAACGTAGTAGCCGACCAACGCGGCGGGATTGCGAGTGGGAATCATTGCCGGGCCAGGGCCGATATCCGGATGGCGCATGCCGGTGGAAATGGTGGGCGGAGCCTGAAGGATGGCTTGTATGGCGGGCACCGAGGTGACGGGCGTGATGGAATTGTCCGCGGCACGCACCAACATTGCATCCATTGGAATGCGGCCTTCGCGCGCCCACTGGGAGATCAATTCCAAATCTGCGGGGCCGAATTCGCGCCCATCTGGCAACCTGACGTGGTATGGGTCGGGCGTTTCCATGGGCGTAGTTTGGATGGGCTTGGTCCGTCCGTCAATTACCGGCGGAAAGTGCTGCCAAATCCACCTCTGGCACGGCGGAAAGCAGGGACTTGGTGTAGTCGTGCTGTGGATTTTCCACGATGGCTTCGCATGGGCCTTCCTCCACAATTTTGCCACGCCACATGACCGCGATGCGATGGCAAATGTGGTGCACGACGGCCATATCGTGGCTTATGAAGAGGTAGGAGAGGCCAAACTCATCCTGCAAATCCTGAAGCAGGTTGAGGATTTGTGATTGAATGGAGACATCCAGTGCGGAGGTTGGTTCATCGCAGACGATGAGTTTGGGTTGGAGGGCGAGGGCGCGGGCAATGCAGATGCGCTGGCGTTGCCCGCCAGAGAATTCGTGGGGAAAGCGATTGGTGTGCTCTTTTGCAAGGCCGACGCGGAGGAGGAGTTGTTCAACCTGACGGCGGAGGTCCGGACCTTTTGCAAGACCATGCACCAGCAGCGGTTCGCCGACGATTTCGCCGACACGATGGCGCGGATTGAGCGAACCGGCGGGGTCCTGGAAGATGATCTGCATTTGCCTGCGAAGACGACGCAACGATTGGCCACGCAGATCGAAAACTGGTTTTCCATCGAAGTGAACACGGCCGTCGGTGGCGGGAACGAGGCGAAGGATGGTCCGACCTACGGTGGATTTGCCGCAGCCGGATTCGCCGACAATGCCGAGGGTTTGGCCGGGCTGAATGGAGAAACTTACGCCATCAATGGCTTTGACATGGTCGACGACTCGTCCCAACACGCCGCGCCGCACAGGGAAATGGACTTGCAGATTTTCGACGCGCAGCAGAGGACGTGTTGCTGGAGTGTTTTCAATTGCGACAGTTGCATCAGCCACTGTGATCATGGTAACCAGGCTGGACTTCGCGGCCGCCCTCACCCCTAACCCCTCTCCCAAAAGGAGAACGGAAGAAAAACGGCGGGCCGTGATGGCCCGCCGCTTGGGGTTTTAGAAGTTTCGCAGCGCGGATTACGCTGATTTCGCTGCGGCCTTGGAGGGTGACGGGGTTGGCTTGCGGCTGCCGCCGTCGTTGTCACCACCGCCATCGTTTTCCGGCGGTTTGCCATCGTCTTTGGCGGCAATATCTTCGGTTACAAAGAACAGGTTTTGCGCCTCTTCCTTGCGGGTGACAATGATCTTGTGGCCGGACTTGAAATCGCCACTTAGCAGAGATTCTGCGAGGGGGTCTTCAATGTACTGGCCGATGGCGCGGCGCAGAGGCCGGGCGCCAAAGTCCGGGTTGTAACCCTTATCAATGAGGAAATCCTTGGCGGCCTGGTCAAGTTCCATCTCCATGCCCTTGGCCTTGAGGCGTTCGCGCACCTTGGCCAGTTCGATCTCGATGATGTTGTAGAGATCTTCCTTGATGAGCGGACGGAAGACGATGATTTCATCCAGACGGTTGATGAATTCCGGCCGGAAGAATTTTTCGCACTCGGCAAGCAGAGCCTGCTTGATGCGATCGTAGTCCTGGACTTCCTGTCGCTTGCCGAAGCCGAAGGACTGGCCGCCCTTGATCAGATCCGCGCCGATGTTGCTGGTCATGATCAGGATGACGTTCTTGAAATCAACGTGACGGCCGAAGGAATCGGTCAGCCGGCCTTCTTCCATGATCTGAAGGAGCATGTTGAAGACATCGGGGTGAGCCTTTTCCACTTCATCGAGCAGCACGACGGCGTAGGGACGGCGACGGATGCGCTCGGTGAGTTGGCCACCTTCTTCGTAACCGACGTAGCCGGGAGGCGCGCCGATCAGGCGGGAGACGTTGTGCTTCTCCATGTATTCTGACATGTCGAGGTAGATCAGCGCATCGGGATCGCCAAACATGAACTCGGCCAACGACTTGGCGAGCAGAGTTTTGCCGACGCCTGACGGTCCGATGAAGATGAAGGAACCCATCGGCCGCTTGGGGTCTTTGAGGCCGGAACGGGCTTTGCGGATGGCGCGAGCCACGCTCTTGACGGCTTCGTCCTGACTGACGACGGACTTGTGCAGTTCCGCTTCCAGTTTGAGCAGCCGTTCGGATTCCACTTTTTCCAGACGGGTGAGAGGCACGCCGGTCATCTTGCTGACGACTTCAGCAATGACTTCCTCATCCACCACGCCATCTACTTCGTTCATGCGTTCACGCCACTTCTTCTGGATGGTTTCCTTCTCGGCGCGGAGTTTTTCCGCCCGATCGCGGAGTTCCGCGGCGGTTTCGTAGTCGGCGTTCTTGACCGCTTCGTCCTTCTTGATGGAAAGCAGTTCGATCTGCTCTTCCAGATCAGCCAGATCAGGCGGCTTGGTCATGGATTTGAGGCGAACGCGGGCACCGGCTTCATCGATCACATCGATCGACTTGTCTGGCTGCACGCGGCCGGGGATGTAACGACCGGAGAGTTCCACAGCGGAACGCAATGCTTCATCGGTGATCTTGACGCGATGGTGCGTTGCGTAGCGTTCACGCAGGCCCTTGAGGATTTCAAGGGTTTGTTCTGCGTTGGGCGGCTCAACGGGGATTGGCTGGAAGCGACGCTCCAAGGCCGAGTCCTTTTCGATGTACTTGCGATATTCATCAAAGGTGGTGGCGCCGATGCACTGGATTTCTCCACGTGCCAGGGCGGGCTTGAGCACGTTGGAGGCATCAATGGCACCTTCCGCGCCGCCAGCACCAACCAGCGTGTGCAACTCATCAATGAACAGGATCACGTTCTTGGCGCGACGAACTTCGTTCATCACGGCTTTGATTCGCTCTTCAAACTGGCCGCGGTACTTTGTGCCGGCGACCATCATTGCCAGATCAAGAACAACCAGACGGCGATCGTGGAGCAGATCGGGCACATCCTGACTGATGATTTTTTGGGCAAGGCCTTCGACGATGGCCGTCTTGCCTACGCCTGCTTCACCAAGCAGAACGGGGTTGTTCTTGGTGCGGCGGCAGAGGACCTGAATGAGGCGTTCAATTTCATTGGCCCTGCCGATGACGGGGTCAAGTTCGTTGTTGCGGGCCAGTTCCGTGAGATCGCGGCCAAAGGAATCCAAGGCCGGGGTCTTGGATTTGCCACGACGCTGTGCGGCGGCGGGATCGCCCTGGCCGGGTTGGCCGGGTGCTGCGGCGGGATCGCCACCGGCGGGTTCGCCGCCTTCTTCGCTTTCAACGCCGGCACCGAGCAGGTTCAGGACTTCCTCGCGGACTTCCTCGAGTTTCAAGCCGAGGTTCATGAGGACCTGCGCGGCCACGCCATCGTGTTCGCGCAGCAGGCCCAGGAGCAAGTGCTCTGTGCCGACGTAGTTGTGATTGAGGGATCGCGCTTCCTCGATGGCGTATTCGATGACCTTCTTGGCGCGCGGGGTCTGCGGGAGTTTGCCCATCGTCACCATGTCCGGACCGGACTTGACGAGTTTCTCAACTTCAAGGCGAACCTTGCGCAGATCGATATCGAGGTTTTTCAGGACGTTGGCACCGACGCCGGAGCCTTCCTTCACCAGACCAAGCAGGATGTGCTCCGTGCCGATGTATTCGTGGTTGAAGCGCTGGGCCTCCTGATTGGCCAGGGCCATCACTTTGCGGGCACGGTCTGTCAGCCGTTCGAACATTGTGTATCTCCTCGGTCAGGTGCCATTCTCACAGGGGCGGAGAAAACCGCTCGTGTGAAATGCGTGCGACTGGCAACTGACCACTCCAGTTTAGGGACGAGAAATCGGAACTTCTACGAACACAACCTGAACGGTAAAAGACTGGGCAATGTCTGTACCATTATTCGGCGAGACACGGCGATTGGATGACAGATTCCATGGGTGAACAACGGATTCATGTGCCTTTTGGCGCAGGGAAGCCGGTTGGTATGCCATAATGACGGGTTGAAAACGTTGTGAAAGGCGATGAGCGGGACGGTCGCTCAAGATGAGGGCGGAATTGGCCGAAGCGGGTTGGTGCGGAACAGTGCTTTCATCCGGCTGCCACGCGGCCATCGTGCAATCGCACAATTCGATCGGCTCGCTTGGCGATGGCGGGATCGTGCGTCACCATGACGATTGTCAATCCCTGCTTGTGCTGCTGGGCGATGAGGTCGAGGATTTCGCCGCCGGTTTTTTCGTCGAGGTTGCCGGTGGGTTCATCGGCGAGAAGGACGCGGGGTTTGTTCATGAGGGCGCGGGCGATGGCGACTCTCTGACGTTCGCCGCCGGAGAGTTCGCGCGGGCGGTGCTTGAGGCGGTGGCCCAGGCCGAAGGATTTGAGCAGTTCCACGGCGGTGTTGCGACGGCGCTGCACGGCGGGCCAGAGGCGCAGGAGAAGGCTGGGCCAGAGGAGCATGCCGATCACCAGGCCGAACAACCCCCCCACTACGATGAAGCCGGCGGCATCCACGGTTTGTGCCAGGCCGGCTGCGCGCAAGACAAGGAGCGCGGCCATGCCGATGGACATGCCGGCCAATACCCCCGTTGCGCCGCCCAGCGCGCCCAGCAGCCAACCGCGCCGGCTGCCGCTGATCATCTCCGGCAGCATGGTGTTATCCAGCACGTTTAATTCTGGCAGCAAGTGATAGAACTGGAAGACAAAGCCGACCGATTGGTTGCGATATCGATCGCGATTTTTCTGGGAGAAGTCGTTGATTAGTTGGCCATCAAAGGTGACATCGCCTTCATCGGGTTGATCCAGATCGCCCAGGACATGCATGAGCGTGCTCTTGCCGGAGCCTGATGCGCCGAGAATGGCGACCCATTCGCCTTCTGCCACGGAGAGCGATGCGCCTTTGAGCACGGGCACACTGACCGCGCCAAGACGGTAGGTCTTGCTCACGGTGCGGGCACGGAGGATGGCCGATGTATTACTCATATCGCAAAGCCTGAACGGGATCGGTATCAGCGGCCTTGGCGGCGGCGACGGCAGCGCCCAGTACGCTGAACATGATGGCCAGAAAAACCGTGCCCCAGGCCGCACGCCAATCCGGCGTGTTGGGGATGAGGGTGAAGTAATAAACCTCCGGCGACCACATGACAAACCCGCCATAGGTGTGGGCACAATAAACAAGAATTGCCATCGCCAGAAACAGAAGGAATACAAGCGTGCCGACAAACGTGGCCACGAGCGCACCGGGGCGGATAAGGTTCACAAACGCAAAGAGACAGATGAGGATGAGAATGAGCGCCCCGCCAAGGACAAACTCCCAGCGAGAGCCGAGCACGATGGCCGGATCAACGGACATGAGCCGCATCATGCCAAAGACGCCCGCGCCAACGGCACCGACGGCGACCAGATTGAGAATCATCCAGCAGACGCTGCGGATTCCACCCCGCACAAACACCCACGCGGCGGCCAGTATGCAAGGAGCAAGAGAAATTGCGGCAAGCAGGATGGGCGGCTTGGCCAGTGCATCCTGAATTGGATTGATTCTGTTGATGATGACAGTGCCCAGAAGCAGGCCGACAAGGGAGCCGAGCGAACCGGTCATCAATCCATAGCGGGTGAAAATCCACAGCACGCCTTCACGGGAAGCGCCGACGCTGCGCAGGATGCCGATGTCGCGGGTTTTTTCTGAAACGATCGCCCAGAAGATTGAGAGCACCAGTCCGGCGCACACCAGATACACGATGGAAAACAGAACACGCATCATTTCTCGTTCTTTTTCAACAGGCCCGATGAACGATGCCTGCTGCTGTTCCCACGTTTGAATGCTTAGGCCGAACCCCTGCGATGGCGGCAGGACTCTGCTGGAAGGATCGTCGATGATCTCATTGACGAAATCGTCGTACGCTTTTTTCACGGCTTCACGCAGAATCTCCGGCGTTACGCCGGCGGCGGCCCGTACCAGCACCATTGTGGCGTGAGCGGGCTGAATGCCCGTGACTTTGAATGGATCATCCGGATCATCCATGCGCTGGGCTTGATCGAGATGGAGCATGCTCTGGGCGACGGAAATGGGAACCATTACGCGCTTGTCATCAATGAGGTATACGCCAGAGACAAACTCGTTGGCGATTTTGAGCACACGGCTTTCAGCGCTTTGCACATCGCTGGCACCTTGCGCCACGGGTATGGTTGTGAGCGTGACTTCAAAGCGGGGCATCCACCACTTTTTGCCCGGGCCCATGGGGCGGTAACTGCCGTCCTTTTGCCGCTCATTGCCTTCTGAAACGTGCATGCCCATGACGATCATGCGGTCATCGCCTGGACCTTCGCCGTTGCGGAGCGTCAGGCCTTGCTTGAGGATTTCCTTTGGATCAAGCAGCCGCGAATCGTGGGCCAGCAGGTCGTGCCACTTGGCATCGCCAAGCGCCTGCTTCAGTACTTCCGAATCAAATCGCAGCGACACCAGCACATCTTCCCAGGCATCATCCGTGAGTGAATCCATGCGGTTGAGAATGTTCTGTTCATCGGGAATGCTGTTGGCATCGTTTGGATCGGTAAGCGCGTGCTTGAGGATCTGTACTTTCTGATCTGCGGAGAGTTGTGCCAGCACTTCCTTCCAATACTTCCGTAGCACATCGCCAAACAGTTGGATCCACTGTTCCTGCGTCAGTTCCTTCCAGTGCAGTGTGCCAGCGTAACCTGTGACATCCGCAAAACTCACTGGATCAATTCCCCAGAATTGGACCATTTCGGACTTTTTGTCCGGGCCATCGGGATAGGGCATTCGCAACAATCCCAAACCATCGGCGACGGGTGTTGCAGCGGCGGCCTCCGGCAACTTTTTGATGCGATCGATCAACCGCTCGTAATACGGAATGCCGGAGATGGGATAAGAGACCACCACATCGCCCATGAGCGTGCGGCCGGACGACTTCACCATATCCAGAAACCCCGTCATCACGGAGACAACGATAATGACCAGCGCCACGCACATTGCCACGGCGGCCACCGCGATCAGCGGGATGACGCGCGATGTGAGATAACGGTTGGTGAGCAGTGCGTGGTACATGGAGAAGTAGGCAATTTGGCGAAGCGGAACGGCCAGAGTTTAGCGTTTGTGCGGACATGCCGCCGATGCCTGGTGGCGGCTCCGGATTCGCATCGACCAACAGGCTGAAATTTGGCGAATCTGGAATTGGAATAATTAACGTGAAGAATCCGGCGGCTGTTTCATCGGTTGGCCGTATCGCTCCACTAGTTCACGGGGCGCGCCGATGTCTGCCACGATGACTTCACCAAGCATTTTCTGGGCGTCCGGACGAAGGAAACCCTTCTTCCATCCGACGAACGTCACGGTGCGCGTGGCACGGACCGCCACGCCGAGAATCTCGCCGCGATCGCAGTGCAAGCCGGAGGGAACATCGGCAGCAAGAACAGGAGAGCCACTGGCGTTGATCCAGTTGATGGCATCGGCGGCTGTGCCGGTTACATTTCGGTCAAGGCCCGTGCCGTAGATGGCGTCGATGATCAGGTTTATGTGTGAACGCTGCGCGAATTCATTGACTGCACCGAATTCGATTCGTTTCAACCCCATGCGGCGGCAGATTTCATCGTTCACACCGGCATCTGACTCGGGCCGCGGGCTGCCAAGCGGGACAATAACCACTTGCACGCCGCTGTTGTGTAACAGCCGCGCCGCGGCGTAACCGTCGCCGCCGTTGTTGCCAGAACCGCAAAAGATAAAGACAAGTGATGACGATGCGCCGCCATCGCCGAGCATTTTGATCGCCTCGTTTGCCAAGCCTCTTGCTGCGTTTTCCATGAGCACGATTCCCGGAATGCCGTAGGCCTGGATCGCCTGACGATCAACGGCACGGACGCTATCGATATCAAAAACCAACGGCGCGGATAATCCCGCAACCGGGTGCGATTCCATCCCGTTTTGTGACTCATGATTCTGCGGGTTTGGACGTGCGTTGCTCACTGAATCATCAGCAACTTCAATTCCTGGTTTTCCTTCACGACATCGACCATGCGGAAGCGAAATGGACCTGCGATCTGTGAGCGCATGCGGCATCGTGTCACACCTTGACCCAAATCGGTGAAACTCACTTCCATACTGGCAATTCCCGTCAACATCCTTGTGAGCGTTGCCGCTAGTTCATGGCGATTCTTGCGGCAGAACGCTTCAAATTCCGCAAAGCCCTGACCGGCCTGGGCGTATTCGTCCCTCTTGCGTTGGGCAAGCAGTTTGTCGTAGAGCAACTGGTATTCCTGATCGCGCAGACAAGTGAGTGCGTTTTCCAGAACATGCTCCGGCAGCAGGGCGTGAAGCGTGACTTCCCCGTTTTTTTCTTCGCGGGTTTGAAACGGTTTGGTTCCATCCTCGCCGTTGCGCCCGACGATGCCGGGACGCGAGTCTGTGATGTACTTGATGACGGTGCCATCCTCCATCACCAGTTCATCCGGCAGTTTCTGCTGCGATGCTCGTTCGTAGAACGCGGGCCTGCGGTGGTACTCAACTCGCTCGGGCTGGCATGCGGCGAGCGCCATGATCATCACGGCCGCCAATGCAATGGCTGATTCGCTACTGCGGCTCATTCTTCTGGGCTTCATACAGTTCCGCCACCCGTTTCATGATTGTCGAATCAGTAATCTCCGTGAGCGTGTGCGTATCCATGTGGTATTCGGAAAGTTTGTGCGTCTCGGGATCGTAAATATAGATACGCTCGGTTTCCGGATCGGTGATGGTGATTTGCTTTGGGTCTTCGCGCTGCTTCTTTGGCGGCGGAATGTTCGTGGGGCTTGGCTTCCACGGTGCATCGGGATCAAGCACAAACCTTGCAGCCCAAAGATGCACGCCGCCATCGGTGCCGCGCCGGCTGGCCCACATCATCCACTTGCCATCGTGCGAGAGGGCGGGCAGCACATCGGAGGCGGGAACCGCGCCGACGGGTTCAAAAAAGGTGATGCGCCGCTTGGCGGTGCCGTATTTGATCGTGCTGTGCGAGCCGGGCAGATTGCCGGGGTCCGCATCGCACATGTAGATTTCAAAGTTCATTTCGCCCAGCGTGCTTGATGAATAGACAAGCCTGCGGCCGTCGGGCGTCCAGAACGGGCACCAGTTCACGCAGGCTTCGTCGGTCAGTTGATATTCGCGCTCGATGCCGACGACTTCGCCGGATTCATTGAAGGCCAGGTCCGCGACGTACAATTGCATAAGTTTGTCGCCCAGACGATCGGAGCGATAGCAGATGCGTTTGCCATCCGGGGAGAAGAACGGTCCGCCGTCGTAGCCGTGCGATTGGACAACGCGGGCTTTCTTCTTGGTTTTCATGTCCAGCACAAAGAGATCGCCATCGCCGGATTCCAATGAGCAATACAGAAGGTGCCGACCATCGCTGCTAAGCGAACCTTCCGCTTGATACGCGCCCTCGTAGCCACCAAAATCCTGCAAGGTGGCGGCGGTGCCATCGGCCTGGGTCAGATCACAGCGAACAATTCGCATCTCCTTGGGGAACGGCCACTTGTAGCGATCGCTGGAAACACCTTGAAACTGGGGAGCCTGTTTCTCACTGGGCGGGCCAATCGTGGTGGCAAAGATCACCACATTTGGTTCCGTCGGATGAAACCAGCCGCAGGTATTGGATGAACCCTTGGGGCTTAGACGCTTGATCTTGTCAAGGCCGACGATGTTGCCACCTTCTCGCTTCACATCCGCAACGTACATGGCATAAAACTCATCCGCCTTCGCGCCGGCGGCGGGTTGCTCCACCGCTTGAAAAATGATCTTGCGATCGTCCGGCGAAAAGTAGCACTCCCCCGCTTTGATGAATCTGTCAGAAAAGGTCAGTTGCACATGATCCGATAGAAATCCCTGCTCCGCGCGGTGCCAATCCGATGGAGGCGCCGCAACAGATGTAACACCTTGAGCAGAGCCATTTTTGACAACGCTGCTTCCGATGCCTGCGAGAAAGAGTGTGGTGATAACGAGAGCAGCAAAAAATCTGGTTTTCATGCGGAGCAGCCTTGAGAGCGTGTTGCGGTTTGTACCTGAATGATACACCATGCCGGATGCGGAGGTTCCAATCTTACCCTTGAAAACAACCCTCAAAGTTCTCTATCAGGATGACCGGCTGCTGGCGATTGACAAGCCCGTAGGCCTGCTTTCCGTGCCGGGAATCGGGCCTGGAAAGGTGGATTCCGTCGCCACCCGGGCCGCTGCGGAGTTTTCCGGCGCGAGAATCGTTCATCGGTTGGATCGGGACACTTCCGGCGTGATCCTGCTTGCCCGTGACCCGGACACTCATCGTGAACTTTCACGCCAGTTTCATGATCGGGAAGTCATCAAGAAATACATCGCTGTTGTCTATGGAAACATGAAGGATGATTCTGGCCGGATCGACCTGCCAATGCGCAAGGACATGGACCCCCGCAACGCGCCGCGGCAAGTGATTGACCACGCCGAAGGACGCTCTGCGATTACTGATTGGTGGGTCACGGAGCGGCTGCCGGATCGAACCCGCCTGCTGCTTCAGCCCCTCACCGGCCGCTCACACCAGTTGCGATTGCATCTGAAGCACATCGGCTCTCCGATCCTTGGCGATGACCTGTACGCCCCGGCGAAGGTGCTGGCTATGTCCGAACGGCTGATGCTGCATGCCTGGTCGCTGGCGATCACACATCCCGGGACAAAGGCATCGATGACGTTTGAATCGCCCTGCCCGTTTTAGGGGGTGAAACGATCCTTGGATCGGTGAACCCAAGACTGCATTTGATCATGCGCGGGCAGGATGTCCGCACCCCCTGTTGACGGTTGCCACCTACGCTTTGTGTATGGATCGCGCCCCAACCTTGGCCACTTCCCCCGCCGTCACTGCACAGCGCCCCTTGCTGGCGCGCGTTTTCTCAAGTGATTCAGAAATGTCTCTAGCGATTCTGGCAGGAGTCACACTGGGAATCGGCTATCCCACATGGGAATGGATCGGCCCGCGCCTCGAAAGTGCGGCATTGACGCTCACCGGCCAGACACTCGTCTGGATCAGTCTTGCCTTTGGCGCGGTGCATGGCACACGGGCCGCATGGAATTCGCTCCGTCACTTGCGCCCGGATATCGATGTACTGATGGTTGTCGGTGCCGGTCTTGCGGCGGGTATCGGTCATCCGGAGGAAGGCTCGCTCCTGCTGTTCATGTTCACACTTGCCGGCGCTCTGGAGCATCGCGCCCTGGCCCGCACCAAGGAAGCCGTGGCGAGATTGAACAAACTGATGCCTCGCGAAGCGATGCGGCGCGGACAGACCGGCGAATGGAGCATGGTTGATCCGGAATCGCTCATCGCAGGTGATGTGGTGCTTGTGCGACCCGGCGAGACCATCCCCGCAGATGGCATTGTCATCGATGGCCACGGCGATGTCGATCAGTCCACGCTCACCGGCGAATCGCTGCCGCGTTCGATCTCCCCCGGCGATGATGTTTTTGCAGGCACCATGAACCAGAACAGCGCACTGGAAGTGCGCGTAAGCCGGCCGGTGGTGGAATCCAGCCTGAAGCGGATTCTGCAATTGGTGCTGGAAGCCCAGGAAACACGGCAGCCGGTGCAGCGAGTGATTGATCGTTTCTCCACGCCATACACGGTGGCGGTGCTGGCGGGCGCGCTAGCGGCGTTTGTTGCTTTCTGGCTCTGGCGGGACATGCCGTTCACGGATGCTGCGTACCGCGCCATCACGTTGTTGGTGGTGGCCAGCCCGTGCGCGCTGGTAATCTCCACCCCCACCGCAACGTTGTGCGGATTAAGCCGCGCGGCGCGAGGTGGCGTGCTGATCAAAGGCGGCGATGCGCTGGAACGGCTGGCTAACATCACGCGCGTGGCGCTGGACAAAACCGGCACGCTCACCACCGGGCGCATTGAAGTCACACACGTTGAACCAATCGCCGCCAGCGATGCGGACAGTTTATTGAGCCTGGCTATGGGCGCGGAGCAGCGATCCACACATCCGATCGCCGCCGCCATTGTGCGGCTGGCGCAGGAGCATGATCTCCATCCTGCGGAACTTGCTGCGCTCACCAACGTGCCCGGTCGTGGCATTGAAGGCACTTTTCAGGGCACGCAGGTGCGCATTGGCAATTTCGATTTCTGCGAGCCGATCATCCCCGTCTGCTTCCGCAAGCACACGCAGCAGATTGTGCAGCATGTCATGGCAAGCGGGGGCAAGCCGATTGTCATGGCACACCACGATCAATCGCTTGTTCTCACCCTGGCGGATACGCCGCGCGAGGGGGCCGAGCGTCTGACGCGCGATCTGCGCAACGTCGGCATCCACAGCGTGACCATGCTGACCGGCGACACGCGCATCATTGCGGAACGATTGGCTAAACAGTTGGGTATTGATGATGTCAAAGCCGATCTGTTGCCGGAAGACAAGGTGGAGCAGATCAAACGCATCCGCACGGAACCTGACTTCGGCGGCGGGCTTGCGGTCATCGGCGATGGAGTGAACGACGCCCCAGCACTGGCTGTGGCGGATGTCGGTCTTGCGATGGGTGGCATCGGTGCGGATGCAGCGCTGGAGACTGCTGATGTGGTGCTTCTGCACGACAACCTGAATCGAATTCCGTGGAGTTTTGAATTGGCCCGGCGGGTCCGCAAGGTGATGCTGGCCAATCTCATCTTTGCAACCTGCGTCATCGCCATCCTTGCGACATGCACACTGCTGGGCATTGTTACGCTGCCCCTTGGTGTGATCGGGCACGAAGGATCAACGCTGCTGGTGGTGGCAAACAGCCTGCGATTGCTGGCACATCGCGACCCGTGATGTCTGGTTCGGGCACCGCATGAAAGTGCGGCGCCGGCTCCGGATTGTCATCCGGTGCTCGTGTGATTCCTACCGTTTTCGCCCCGGCTCTGCACCCTGCGTCGCCTTGCGCATCGATTCCCTTTGCGATGCGGTCAGCAGCCCTTCAAGGGCGCCGGAGGCGTTTGTTTCGGCGTTTGCCTGTTCGCCGGTGTTCTTGAGCAATTCCTCGTACAGGCCACGACGGACGCGGTCGTCAATGTTGGTTGGGTCCATCATTGAATAGAGCATGGTCTGAAACTCGATGCGTGCCCGCAGCATGATGTCAATCGCCTGGCGGGAGAGTTCACGCCGCTTTGCGATGTAGCCATCGTAAATCGCATCGGCTTTTGCCATGGTTTCGGCAGGCAGCGATTCCCTTCGCATCCAGTCAATCTGCCGATCCGGTTTTCGGCGGGGATAAAGCCACTTGAAGGAAGCCTGATCGAATCGGTCCAGCCACTTCTGCTGGGCGGAAGCGCCCAAACTGGTTGCTGCAATGGCACCGATTTCCCGCACCGTCTTCTGGTTGAGTTGAAACAGGTCCTTCCAGCGCGCCAAGGCCGCCTGATCCAGATCGTGCATGGCGGCGTTGTCTTTTTCTATGCCAGCGATCTTGCGGGATAACTTGGCGTTGCGATACTCACGAGCGCTTTGGGCCAGCAACGCATCCAGCCGTAGTTCGTAATCATTCAGAATGGCCTGACATGTGCTGGAGTCCAAGCCTTTCAGTTCGCCATCGTCCTTGGTGGCATCGGCATACAGCATGAGCACATCGACTCCGTCGCCGGCGTACTCCTGAAAATCCGAGCCCGTCTGCCGCGGGTGCAGGTACACATCGCGCAACAATTCACGCCGTGCGGGTTCAAACAGCATGGTTTGATCCGGCGTCAAAACACTTTCCAAACCGCTCAACAAGTCGTCCAAGGCATGGTCAATCGCAGGCAAGCCCTGCTGATAGACCTTTAACACACCTACGCGCTTGGCACGCAGTTCATCGGCTGCCAGCCGGCTCTTCCCCATCATGGCGTCATGGACGGTCTTCGATCCCGCTGCCACGGCCTGCTCATCCAAACGACGGGCAAGATCATCCAACGTTGTGGTGTAATCCGAGAACATCAATTCCGCAATTGATCGCTGGCCGGAATCCAATCCCAGTTGACGATACATAAGCAGGTATTGCGGACGACTGACGCGCGGCTCGATGAAATCCTTGGCTGCTTCCTGTGCCATCGCTGCGGATGTCCACAGGCAAGCCAGAACAACCGCGGTTGCGGATGCACAGCGCAGAGTTGTGCAGAGTGAATTGCGAGTGATTTGATGAATCATGGCTGCATGAACAATGACACGGCTGGAGGCAACTTCTTACCGGCTCAACGCATAAACGGTTCAAGAATTACGTATTGTCATCATATCGGATTCGATCCCAAAAAGCGATGTAAACCACGCAAATGCCGGTAGTTATGCTGTTTTTCGCAAACTTTGAATCCAAGTTTCATTCACGGCCGGGGATGGTGCTTGCGGATGACATCTCGAAGGTGCGAACGGTCGATGTGCGTGTAGATTTGAGTCGTGCAAATGTCGCTGTGGCCGAGCAGTTCCTGCACCACGCGCAGGTCGGCTCCCCCCACCAGTAGATGCGTTGCAAAACTGTGCCGCAACATGTGCGGGTGAATGTTCTGCAACCCGGCTCGCAGCGCATGGCGACGGACGATCTGCCACACGGCGATCCGCTCCAATGGCCGTCCGTTGTTTGACAGCAGCAGATGGCGCTTGTCGCGGTCATCATCAAAGCGCGCCAACTCGCTACGCAGTTCTGCAAGGTAACGATCGGTCCACTGCTGGGCGGGTTTGCCGATTGGCACCAATCGCTGTTTTGATCCCTTTCCCGTCACGGTGAGCACGGCAAGCGTGGTGTTGTATTCGTTCAGCCGCAGGGCGCCGACCTCCGATGCACGCAGACCAGCCGCGTACATCAATTCCAACATGGCTTTGTCACGCAGCCACAGCCGACCGGAATCCGGATCTGGCGCGGCCAGTAATTGCTTCATCTGTTTCGGAGAAAGGACACCCGGCAGACGCTTCCACCGTGTGGGCGTTTCCAGCAATCGGGTTGGGTCATCGGTGATCCGACGATTCGCCAATAGAAAACGGAAGAACACCCGCAGTGTGGCCAGGTGCCGGGCGATGGTGGTGGATTCCATATTGCGCTCGCGGTGCAAGTACCGCACGTGATCCGACAAATGCATGGGGGTTACAACCTGCGGGTCATCAATCCCCATGTCTTCCAGATGACCTGTCAGATCGCGCAGGTCCAGCCCGTACGCACGAAGCGTGGCGGCGGACAGCCCTGCCTCCACCTTCAGATACGTCAAAAAATCACGGACCGGAAGGGTAAATCGACTTGCGGCTACGGCTGGCATGGCAGGTCAGGTACATCGGCGCGTTTGAACGCGCCTCACTAATAAGGATGGTTACGGCTTCGCGCCAGAAATGCGCAGTTTTTGCGCAATGCGCCGTATCGGCAGCGCGTTTTTTGGCTTTTCAGGCATGTGGCAGTGGTCTTGACAGCGAATTGGCCAGGTTTTCTCGGGCACATCTGTTGCTTTGAGATGAACAGTCCCACCAGGGCAAGGAGTGCCAAGTGCGGGAGTTTTTGCATCAAGTAGTAACCAATGTGCGCCGGGCCCGGCCATCCCAACACGCCGAGCGATTTTCCGATCGCCACACGCCGAACAGTCTCGCTCCTGCGGATTCATCGCTGGGTGAGCACGCCGTTCGTTTGGCCCGCCTGGCAGCCGCAATGCACATGGATCAGGCAGCCGGCCTGCGAGCAGCCGTTGCAGAATCCAAAACCCGGAGCGGAAACCAATGAACTACGGCCTTTACCTTTCTGCCGCCGGAACCATCACCAGCATGCATCGCCAGGATGTGATGGCAAACAACCTTGCCAACGTGAATACGGTCGGCTTCAAATCCGATGAATTGAATTTTCGCGCCCGCCTGCCGGAACGGCTGGAGTCCGATCATTCGTCATCCCTGATTAATCCACAACTGCTACTTGAGCAACTCGGTGGCGGCACGTTTGCGGAACCGACCCAAATCAGTTTTCGGCAGGCGGACCTCTCACGCACAGGCAATGATCTGGATTTGGCTCTCCAAGGCGATGGATTCTTCGTCGTAAGCAGCGGCAAAGCGGGAAGCGCTGCGGATTCCGTGCGTTTCACGCGCGATGGCCGCTTCACACGGAACTCGGCGGGCGATCTGGTTCTTTCCACCAATGGCCGCCCGGTGCTGGATGTGAACAACAAGCCAATCCGTCTGAACGCCACTGGCAAAGTACAGATTGATGGCGCGGGCAACGTTCTGCAGGACGGCCAGGCGGTTGCTCGTCTTCAGATCGCAACCGTCGCTGACAAATCACGGATGATGAAAGAGGGCAGCAACCTGATGAAGGCTGCTGCGGGCGCGGCGGGGCGAGTCTCACCTTCCACCGCCACGGTCAAGCAAGGTTTTCTTGAAGACAGCGATGTGGACGCCATTCTCGCCATGAACCGCATGATCAATGCATCCAAGTCGGTCCAGGCAAATGCCACCATGATGCAATACCACGACAACATAATCGGCCAGGCGGTAAACACGATGGGTCGGGTTTCTTAATACAGGATTCTTAATATGGCAATTCTTGCACTGCATTCCGCGGCCACCGGCCTGAGCGCTCTCCAGACTTCGCTGGACGTCATCGCCAACAATCTGGCAAACGCCAACACCGATGGCTTCAAAGCCAGTCGAGTGAACTTTCAGGACCTTCTGTATCAGGAGCGTGCGCAGGCGGGTGTTGCCAATGCCAACGGCGATCAACGGCCGATCGGCCTGTCCATCGGCCTTGGAACGAAAATCTCCGGCACACAAGTTGATTTTGCACAAGGCCCGGCCCAGAACACGAACAAAGAACTTGATCTGATGATTGACGGTCCGGGGTTTTTCCAGGTCCAGGTTGAAGACGACATCAGCACCGATGGCATTGCATACACTCGCGCAGGCAATTTTGTGCTTAATTCCGACGGTGAAATCGTGCTCGCCACCGATCAGGGCCGACGGCTTGTGCCCAACATCCAGATTCCTGCGGAAGCCACGAGCATCAGCATTGCCGCCGACGGAACTGTCAACGTTACCGTACCCGGCAGCAATGATCCCCAGCAATTGGAGCGCTTGCAACTTGCCACGTTCATCAATCCTGCCGGGATGAAACAAATCGGCGAGAACCTTTACGCCCCAACTGCTGCCTCCGGTGAGGCCGTGGTTGGCGATCCATTGACTGAAGGTCGCGGCGGAGTGCGGCAGGGATCGCTGGAAGGCTCCAACGTTGATCCCGTTGTTGAACTCATCAACTTGATCAAGACACAGCGGGCATTTGAGTTGAACAGCCAGTCAATCCAGGCCGCGGATGAAGCGCTGCAGACCATCGGCCGCCTTCGTCGGTTCTAACTTCACCTGAAAGGTAAGTAATGCGTAGTGCATATTTCATTAAGATTGGGTGCCTGGTTGCACCGATGACCGGTGCCGTATGCCTGGCCGACACCGTCACGCTTAAATCCTCATTGCGATTGAATGCCGGGGCGACCGTCATCACGCTTGGCGACATTGCGGAACTCGAAGGCGCGGAAGCCGGTGCCTTTGGCACTCTCGAAATTGCGGAATTGGCCGGGACCGACAAGGCCATGGAGATTTCCGTTGAGCAGGTGAGATCCAAACTGGATGCGGCTGGGGCTCATTGGGGCCGCATCAGCCTGAACGGTCGCAGCGTTGCCGTGAGGCCTGCACCTAATTCACAGGCTGGCCCGCCGATGGCCATGGCTGCCTGCTCCGTTGATTCACAACGAAATGCAGCAGTGCCCGTCCCGTCCAAAGTTGAGCAGAATGCCAGCAGCCTGGTTGACTCTCCAACTGTACGAGGCACGATCGCCTCCTTGATCGCAACGAACCTGCACGTAGAACCCGCCAACCTGCAATTGAGTTTTGATCGCGATGATGATGAATTGCTGAACACCGCTACGTCGGCACACCGCTTTGAAGTGCAGCCGCTAAGCAGTTTTGCCAGCGATCGCATTCAACTGGGCATACGGCTATGGAGCGATGGCCGCGTGCAGAATCAACAGTCGATATCAGTGCTGCCGAAACTTCGCATTCCGGTGGCTGTTCTGAAAACCGACATCAAGAAAGATCATGTCATCACGGATTCGGATGTTCTGGAATCCGAACAATGGCTTTCACCAAGCCAAGCCGGACAGATTGTGCCGCGCGTGGCAGCCATCGGCCGTTTGACGACCAAGAATTTGGATGCTGGCGATACGCTGCGGGACAAGAATCTTCGCCAGAGCACCATGGTCAAGCGCGGCGATCAGGCCATCATTCGCTGTCTCGTCGGCGGTGCGATCATCTCCATGCAGGCCGAGGCAAAAGCCGACGGCGGCATCGGCGATGTGGTCGAATTTCGAAAGCCCGGCGAGCGTGAGTCCTTTCTAGCCACGATCACGAAGCGCGGCGAGGCCGTGATTGATCTGGGCAGAAAGCCTGTTGCTGATCTAACTCATTAGAAATGGATGCTGTCATGATTCAACAAATGTCACTACTCATCGGCTGCGGCGTGCTCGGCATCTCTCTTAGCGCTACCGCTCAACAGGCTGCTCCCGCGCCGGCAACGGATGAGGCTGCGTCCAGTTCCCTGCTTGCCACCACGCCACTTCGCACCGCCCCGCTTACACCCAACGAGCCGCCCAGCGCGTTGCGGTCCATGAGCCTCTTTGCCATCGCACCGCCAAAGGTTCGCACGTTCATGGTTCACGATCTTGTGCAGATCATTGTGCGAGAGACCAGCCAGGCCAAGAGTTCGCAGGATGTGAAGACCAAGAAGGATTTCAAGTTGGATGGCAAAGTGGGCGCCTGGCCTGATTTCAATCTGACTGATCTGCTCAATTTGCAGCTCCAGGCGGGAAACCCTGCCAATCTTCCTGCGGCAAAACTCAATTTCACCAAGGACTTCAAGGGCGAAGGCGATTACGACCGCAAGGACGACTTTACCGCCCGCCTGACGGCTGAAATCATTGAAGTGCAACCCAACGGCAATCTCGTTCTGGAAGCACGCACTTTCATCAAGACCGACAAGGAAGAGCAGTCCATGAAGGCAACCGGTATCTGCCGCCCGGATGACATCACTGCGGCCAACACGGTGCTTTCCAATCAACTTCATGATTTGACAATTGAGAAAATGAACAAGGGCGAATTGCGCGAGGCCAGCCAAAAGGGCATCATCTCAAAGGTGCTTGAAACGCTATTCGCGTTCTGAACACATCAAAGTGGTTTCACACAGCCGGCCAACTGGTCGGCTGTTTTTTTTCGATTTCAGCGATACCCGACGGAACGCTTGAAGAAGCCACATTGGGCCGCGTCCTTGGCCAGTTGCAGCGTCGCCTCGCTGGCTTTGATGGCACGTTCGCAACCACCCTTGAGGATCTCAAGAATGCCCGCATCGTCGCCTTCATATTGCCTGCGGCGTTCGCGCATCGGCTCCAGCAGTTGATTCACCGCGTCGGCAACTTCCGCCTTGATGTGACCATCGCCAATGTTGTCGCCTTCGGCGTAACGACGCTCCAGTTCCGCAACACGCGCTGCATCTGTAACAAACGTCCGCACATATTGGAAGAGCGCGTTGTTGGTATCGCCCTTTTCCGTCGGGCTTTGGCGGCCGGTGAATATCTTGCCAATCTTCTTTTGCACGGTCTTGGCATCATCGCTGATGAAAATGGCGTTGCCCAGCGACTTGCTCATCTTGTTGACGCCGTCGATCCCCACCAGCCGAGAGACCTTGCCAACATCCGCACGCGGCACCGGGAAGACGCCGCCGAGTTTCACGTGGTCATCGTCTTCGGCGTGTTCATCCACGCCGCAGTACATCTGATTGAATCGCCTCGCCACTTCGCGCGTCAATTCCAAGTGCGGCACCTGATCCTCGCCCACCGGCACTCCATGCGCGCGAAATGAAAGTATGTCCGCAATCTGGCCCACCGCGTACAGCGGGAATCCGAATGAATAATTCTCACCCAGCCCCTTCACCTTGATTTCATCCTTCAACGTTGGGTTGCGCATCACACGATTGAACGGCAACAGCATCGCAAACAGGAATGTCAGTTCAAAAATTGCGGGTACTTCGGTCTGCAGAAAGATGGAAGACTTGTTCGGATCGATCCCCATTGCCAGGTAATCCCGCACGATTTCAATGCAGTCGCGGCGGATTTCCTCCGGCTTGTCAGCCCGAGTCGTAAACGCATGGGCGTTGGCGATGATGAAGTAGCAATCGTGCGAGTCCTGCAACTCCACGCGCCGTTTCACCGAGCCGACGTAATGCCCCAGGTGAAGCGAACCGGTTGGCGTATCGCCAGTGAGAATGACGGGTTTGGTCGCGCTCATGCGGAGCGTACTTTAGCAGAACGAAGCGTTTCAATGACGGGCCATCAACAGAGCGACGGCCAAATTTGCGACATTGAAAGTCACGTGCATGGCGATTGGCGCGGCCAACCGACCGCTTCGCTCGTACAACCACCCCAAGAAGATGGACAATACAAACAGTCCGGCCAGCGCGTGCGGCGAGGCGATATCGCCGTGCATCAACGCAAACACTGCGCTCGTCAACAGGATCGCGGGCCATCGCGGCAATCCAAGCTGCACCATCGTGTTTTGGATCAGCCCCCGATACAGCGTCTCTTCCATGACCGGTGCCACAAAGAGAGCCAGGCATGTCATGGTGACATACCAGCCATCAACCGGGCTATCGACAAAGAGCCGCAGCGTTTTGTGGGCGATGTTGTCGGCTTCTTGTCCTGTAATCGCCTGTTGGATCAACGCGGCAATCGTGGATGCGAACAGGACCACCGGCCAGAAAAACAGCGTTGCACCTATGCCAACGCCGACGCTCCGCTGAATTGAAGGACGCACACTGCCCACAACCCGTGCGGCGGGCAGGTACAACATCAAGTACAGCACGAGCGCGATCGTCTGGCCTGCATAGGCGCCCAGCAATAACTTGGCCTGATCGGAAAGTGACTCCGATGTGGTGGAACTTG
>CAZWJR010000008.1:0-1414 GCA_964634655.1 uncultured Isosphaeraceae bacterium
TCAATGATCACATCGCCGGTGTGTGCAGCGAGTTTCCGCATCGGTTTGTCGGCCTGGGAACCGTGCCCATGCAGTTGCCGCGATTGGCGATTCAGGAATTGGAGCGGTGCGTGAACGTGCTGGGGCTTCGTGGCATTCAGATCGGCACGAACGTGCAGGGCCAGAACCTCGATCATCCGACGCTGTTTCCAGTGTTTGAAGCGGCCGCCGATCTGGGTGCGGCGGTGTTTGTGCATCCATGGGACATGCTGGGCCAGGATCGCATGCAAAAATACTGGACGCCGTGGCTGGTGGGCATGCCGGCGGAAACCGCGCTGGCGATTTGCTCTGTGATTTTCGGCGGCGTGCTGGAAAAGTTGCCGAAATTGCGAATCGGCTTTGCCCACGGCGGCGGGGCGTTTCCATTTACGATCGGGCGGGTGGAGCACGGATTTCTGGCGCGGCCAGATCTGTGTGCCGCGGACAACGACATCAATCCACGTGAATACCTCGGCAAGTTCTACGTCGATTCGCTCGTTCACGACCCTGATGCTCTGCGGCTGCTCATTAAGATGATGGGCGCGGAACGGGTTGCCCTTGGCACGGATTATCCGTTTCCGCTGGGTGAAGCATCACCGGGACAATTGATTGAATCGATGGGGGATTTGTCGTTGCCCACGAAGCAGCGATTGCTGGCGGGGACAGCACTTGAGTTTCTGGGGATTGAGCGATCACGCTTTCTGCAACCCATTGAAAAGGCGTCGGCAACGACAACCGTATGACACGTACCGCACCGCCAACTTCTTCAAGACCCGTCGCCGGCGCGGTGTATCGCAACGATGAGGCATTTGCGATTCAGATGGATGCCACTGATCCGCTGCGGAGTTACCGCGAGCAGTTTCACATTCCAAAACGGGAGAATGGCGAACCGGTCATTTATTTTGCGGGCAATTCTCTGGGATTGCAGCCGAAGAAAGCACGCGAAATTGTCGAGCAGGAATTGGATGATTGGGCTCGCCTTGCGGTGGATGCGCATTTCAAGGGGAAGACGCCGTGGTATTCGTATCACGAGGTGTTCCGCGAGAAAGGGGCGAGGCTGGTGGGTGCGCTTCCCGGCGCTGGCGAAGTCGTCATGATGAACAGCCTCACCGTCAATCTGCATCTGATGATGGCGACGTTTTTTCAACCAACTGCGGACCGACACAAGATTCTCATTGAAGAACCCGCATTTCCTTCGGATGTGTATGCGGTGACATCGCACCTTCGATCGCGTGGCCTCGATCCAGCCAAATCGCTGCTGACGATCAAGCCGCGCAAGGGTGAGCACACGATTCGCACCGAGGACATTGAGGAACTGCTGGAGCGCGAAGGCAAATCAATCGCACTGATCATGCTCGGCGGCGTGAATTTTCTCACCGGTCAAGCATTCGACATT
>CAZWJR010000008.1:1424-5046 GCA_964634655.1 uncultured Isosphaeraceae bacterium
CGAGCAGCAGGCGCTCGACCTCCTCCTTCGCGGTACCGGTCAGGCGTTCGACATTCCCCGCATCACCGCCGCAGGTCACAAACACGGTTGCACGGTGGGTTGGGATCTGGCCCACGCAGCGGGCAACATGGCGATGAAACTGCATGATTGGGATGTCGATTTTGCGGTGTGGTGTTCGTACAAGTACCTCAACAGCGGCCCGGGTGCGGTGGCGGGATGCTTTGTGCATCAGCGGCATGGCAAGAACAGTAGCTTGAACAGACTCGCCGGTTGGTGGGGCAACGATCCGGAAACACGCTTCAAGATGCATTTGATTGAAAAGTTTGTGCCGCGCGACGGGGCAGACGGTTGGCAGGTGAGCAATCCGCCGATTCTTTCCATGGCCCCGCTCAAGGCATCACTCGATCTGTTTGATGCGGCCGGTATGGATGCGTTGCGGGCCAAGTCGCGCAACCTGACCGGCTACCTGCGTTTTCTGCTTGAGGAGCACGTAAGTTCCGATTGCGAAATTATCACGCCGCGCGAAGAAGATGCTTGCGGTTGCCAGTTGTCGATACTTGTGAAGGACCAGGCGCGTCAGAAATTCAAGGGGTTGGAAGCGCAGGGAATTATCGGCGATTTCCGTGAGCCGAACGTGATTCGAGCCGCGCCGACGCCGCTGTACAACACTTTTCACGAGGTTTGGCGATTCGCGCAGGCATTCAAGAAAGTCAGCGTGAGCGGTTCACACTGATGGCTGACCAAACCAATCAACGTGTTGCAATCGTGGGTGCAGGCCTCGCCGGTGCGCTCATGGCGTGTTATTTGGGCCGCGATGGATATGACGTCACGGTGTATGAACGTCTTTCCGATCCGCGCGTCGGCGGATTCGTCGGCGGGCGATCAATCAACTTGGCACTTTCGGAACGAGGTCTGGCCGCGTTGCGGGAAGTCGGTCTGGCGGATGAAGTGCTCAAGCGTGTCGTGCCGATGCCCGGCCGCATGATTCATTCACCCACCGGTCAACTGGCGTTTCAGGCCTACAGCGACAATCCGAACGATCGCATCAACTCCGTTTCGCGCGGCGAGTTGAGCATTCTGCTCATCAACGCCGCCTCCAAGTATCCAAACGTAAAGTTCGTCTTCGATCATCGCTGCACCAACATCGATTTCAAACGACCATCGCTCACGTTTCTGGCCGTGCGCTCCAACAAATTGTTCACGGCGGAAACAGATGTGATCATCGGTGCCGATGGCGCGTTCTCCGCCGTGCGTCTTCAGATGATGTTGAACATGGATCGGTTTGAGTATCGCCAGGATTACCTCGATCGCGGCTACAAAGAATTGAGCATTCCTCCCACGGCAAGCGGCGAGTTTGCCATGAACCCCAACGCCCTGCACATCTGGCCGCGCGGCGGGTACATGATGATCGCGCTACCCAACCTCGATAAGTCCTTCACCTGCACATGCTTCTGGCCGTTTTCAGGCTCGACCGGCTTTGATTCGCTCAAGACCGATGATGACATTCGCCGGTTTTTCAATGAGCATTTCAAGGATGCCGTGCCGCTGATGCCCACGCTTGTGGAAGATTTCAAGCGCAACCCGACAAGTTCACTCGTGACCATACATTGCAAGCCGTGGAACTACGCTGGCAAAGCCGTGCTCATCGGCGACGCTGCCCATGCGATCGTTCCTTTCTATGGGCAGGGCATGAATTGTGCGTTTGAAGACTGCAGCGCATTGGCCAAATTGATGAAGGCTGGCAAACCGAATTGGGAACGTGTGTTTGAGACATTCGTGAGGGAGCGTCTGCTGCACACCGATGCGATTGCCGAGATGGCGATTGAGAACTTCATTGAAATGCGCGACAAGACCGCCTCGCCAATCTTTCGCACTAGGAAAAAACTGCAGCATGCGCTGCACCACATCGTGCCGCGCTGGTTCACGCCGCTGTACAACATGATCAGTTTTTCCACGATTCCTTATGCAGAAGCGCGCCGGCGTGCCCGGTTGCAATCGCAAATCATCGCAATCGTCCTTGCAGGAGTCCTCGCTTTGATTGGCATCGGAATGTTCGCAATTGTCAGAGTGCTCTCGTCCTGAACATATCGCACTTTTCGATATTTCCGACATCAGATACACTGGCTTTATGGTGGAATCACCCAACACCAACACGCCGTACTGCAGCAATTGCGGTTATGAGTTGACGAACCTCGTCGATTCCTCAAAGTGCCCGGAATGTGGCAAACCGCTTGTGGAAGTCCTCACACGTCGGGACAGATTCTCTGAAGTCGGAAAGCGATATCGGAGCAAAGCCACGCTCTTCGGCCTGCCCGTTCTTGACATTGCGATGGGGCCAAAGAACGGCGAGCGGCGCGGCAAGGCACGAGGCATCATTGCCATCGGCGATTCCGCAACCGGCTGGCTGGCCTTTGGAGGATTTGCGCGCGGCATCGTTGCGGTTGGCGGTATCACGCTGGGAATTTTTTCCATCGGCGGCCTTAGCCTGGGATTGCTAACCGCCATCGGAGGCTTGGGGCTTGGTGGGATGGCGGCGGGTGGTTTGGCGGTGGGGGGGCTCGCGAACGGTGGGGTTGCTGTTGGCTACGCGGCCCAGGGTGGCGCTGCGTTCGGCATTTACGCGCGTGGCGGTCAGGCGTGGGGGCCAAATCCAATCACCGGATCAGTGCCGGGCACGCCGCAGGCGATCAGCATGTTTGATCAACTTTCCTGGTTCTTCGGTGCGTGGCCGCCGAGTCCCATTGGGGCGTACCAGTCCGGCATTTCAATTGCCATGGTCAATTTGGTCGTGGCAGTATTCATCGGCATCATCGCACTTCTGGCGTGGCGTCGTGAGGATCAGCCGCTGCGCTGAAGTGCCTGCAATGGGCAACCGATTCGCATACGATGGCAACGCATCGAACCATCGCCACCATGAAGCCACCAGCGACAAACGACAACGGTCTGAACTATTCCAGTTACCTCAAGTTGCCGGAATTATTGAGTTTGCAGCAGCCGCGCTCCCATCCGCCGGAGCACGATGAAATGCTGTTTATCATCATTCACCAAACTTACGAGTTGTGGTTCAAACTCATGCTCCACGAACTTGAAAAAGTGAAGCACGATTTTTCAAGTGGCGATCTGTACGGATCGATCCACACCATGCATCGCTGCCGCACGATTTTGAAAACTCTTGTCGGGCAATTGGACATCCTGGAAACGATGACACCAATGTCGTTTACGAGTTTCCGGGATCGCTTGGAAAAAGCCTCCGGTTTCCAGTCGGTACAATTCCGGGAATTGGAATTTGTGCTGGGCTACAAACGGCATGGCGTTGTGAAATACCTGCCAGCCGATCCACAAATCTCCAGGGCGGTTCAGGCACGGCTGAACGAACGGTCGCTGGTCGATCACTTCTATGATTTTCTCGAGCATCACGATGTGGAAATACCATCAGCCCTGCGCAAGCGCGCTGTCGCTGAACCATCCGCCGCTGATGAGACCGTACAGGATGGCCTGTTGCGGCTGTATGAAACTCGACCCGACCTTGTCATTCTTTTTGAAGGAATGACCGATTTTGATGAGGGGTTTCAGGAGTGGCGCTACCGGCACGTGAAACTGGTAGAGAGAACAATTGGCGCCA
>CAZWJR010000008.1:5146-12284 GCA_964634655.1 uncultured Isosphaeraceae bacterium
TTTCAGGAGTGGCGCTACCGGCACGTGAAACTGGTAGAGAGAACAATTGGCGCCAAGCACGGCACCGGCGGCTCGCTCGGCGTGGAGTTTCTGAAAAAATCATTGTTCCAGCCCGTCTTCGCAGATTTGTGGGCGATCAGGCACAGGATGTGATCGGATACCATCGCCGTGCTTTACGACATCACGCCACCCATTACGCCCTCACTCGCCGTCTGGCCGGGAGATACTCCGCCCTCGCGCGAAGTGCTGTGCGATTTGAAGCGCGGCGACAGCGTAACCCTTTCCACACTGCGAGCCACTGTTCATCTCGGCGCACACGCGGATGGCCCCAATCACTACGGCGCGAACGCTCCGGCAATCGATCAACGCGATCTGCAACTCTACCTCGGACCCTGCCAGGTGATTCGAGTGAACGTGAAGCGTGGAACACGAATAGAGCTCGCCGATCTGAAATTTGAAATCTCAAATCTCAAATCTCAAATCAAAGCCCCGCGTGTCCTGATCGCCACCGGCACCTATCCCGATCCGAACAAGTGGAACGCCGATTTCGCCGCCCTAGATCCCGCCCTGATCGATCACCTGCACACGCTCGGAATCCGTCTCATCGGGATCGATACCCCCAGCGTTGATCTCTTTGATTCAAAAGACCTGCCTGCGCATCAACGATTTCTCGCCAACGACATGGCGATACTGGAAGGTCTTGTGCTGCGTGAAGTTCCCGAGGGAATCTATGAATTGATCGCACTGCCTTTGAAACTGGTGGGATTCGATGCCAGCCCGGTGCGCGCTGTGCTGCGATCTCTTCAAGAATAGCGACCTCACGCTCGAGGATCGCTGTAAAGATCAATATAGAAATCAAGCAGTTTTCTGCCGCCGATTTCTCGCGTGCGACCGTGTTTGAAGCCGAATTTCTGGAACAGCGCAATCGCCGGCCCGCGTTCAATTCGCACATCCAGCACCACTTTGAGATATCCCTGATGCTTGCAGAACATCAGGGCCTTCTCCATTAATACGGCTCCAACGCCGCGCCGGCGATACGCATTCCGAACCCGCAGCCGCCGCACCTCCGCAGAATCATCCGCAATCTTCTGCACACCGATCATGCCGATTACGAGGCTTTCAAACGCGGCAACCCAGAACGCGCTTTGGCCATCGTCATCAAAATAACCCTGTCTTAGGTTGTCGATGTCCGCGCCGGTGTCGTTGTCTCCGATGAGACCCTCGAGCACGCTCTCCTGAAAAAGTTCACGCAGCGCAGGCTGATCGCCATCCTGGGCCAATCGCACCGCGACACCATCCATGCAGAAATGCGATGGGCAGCAAACGGCGGATGCCGTCGCAGGTTGAACATTCGTTGGTTCTGGCGATGGAAGCGTCATGGTCACCGCTTGAAATCGTTGGCGATTTCGATGATTTCCAGTCGATCCGTCACCGGTTCAAGCAGCGCGGCAGTATACCGGCTGGCCCGAAACAACGCCCCCGGGTTGATAATCCTCACCCCTCCATCGCGCTCATCTCGTACCTCATGGGTATGGCCGTGCAGCAGATAATCCACTTTCTGCTCCATCGCCTGATCCATTAATGGCGACAAGTGGCCGTGCGTGAAAGCGATTCGTTTGCCATCCACAACCACAATTCCCATCGGATGGTCCACGCCGACACCCATAATCTCCGCATGGCGGGTCATTTCATCGATGTCCATGTCGCAATTGCCAAACACCAATCGCGCGTTCACACCCACCAATTCATCAATCACCTCTTCGCCGCACACATCACCCAAATGCAGAATCATTTCCGCGCCGCGCTGCCGAAGTGCAAACACGGCGGCCCGCGTCCTTTCCGCCCGGCCGTGCGAATCCGCAAGTATGCCGATGAGCATGGCGAACTTCCTTCCGGTTCACCGTTCGCGTGATTGCACCAGTTGATCGACAAACGCCAGATACTGCGCTTCAAATTCCGTCAAATCCGGATTGAAATACTCCTGCACCACCGCTGGCCCGGCAGCTCCGCTCGTGCGCCGCCGCAACGCTCCGTTTGCTGTTGATGTCATCACGCGGCTGACCATCTTGCCATCCGCCGCTTCGCTTAACACCGCCGCCAGTGAATCCGCATACCTTCCGTTTTCACCCTCGGCAAGAAATCGAGTCAAAGCCCACACCTGGGCGTAATAGGTCAACAGCGAATCTTTGCTGCTGGTAAGGAACGACTGCGGCGATCGCGTCAACAGATCCGTCATCGGGATCATCCGGTTTTTCCGCATCGCATCCCGCAACGCCATGCGCCGCTCAAAATTCGCAGCAGGCATGAACTCCGCCACGCCGTCCTGTCCCGTGCGGTACCCTTCCATATACGTCGCAATGCCTTCTTCAAGCCAGATCGGCAACTGGTGCTTGAACGTCTGCTGCGTGTACTGATGCCAGCCCTCATGGGCGGCGATCGCGAATGTATCGTGGCTCGATCCGCCGCGATCAATGTAGTACAAAACCGATGTGCTGCGAGTCGTAAACCCGCCACGGCCAAGCCCCTCAAACATTTTCGCCTGATCCGGCAGCATCTCCTGCGTCTTGGCCTGCCACTGTCCGCGCGTTTGGAACAAGTACGTCTTCAGCGGCTGATCAGGTTTGGGCAGCTTTGCCAGCGCCGTGGTGTAGTGTTCCAACGCAGATTCATAAAACAGCGGCAATCGATCCAGAATCCGCTCGCTGCTGATCGTCGTGTAGATGAGGTAATTGGGAGTGGTAATCAACTGCCCGGATTGCTCCGCAAACGTCCACGGCTCGCGATGAGAAAGCGGGGGGTGGGCTGCATCAAAGCCGCTCCGGCCCTTTCCAATGTCATTTACCGGCGCGGGTTCACGGGAAAGCCCCAACGCTGCTTGGGTCGTGCTGGCTTTGTTCGCACAACCAGTCGCGAAAGCAATCGCACTCGTCAAAGCCACTGCTACGAATCGAGTGTGAAAGTCTCGCATGGTTCAACACAATCCCAACATAATTCAGCCGAGCGACCCCAACGCCTTGCGGGCCGCAGCCAGATCAGCCTGCGCTTGCGCAAGCAGTGTACGCGTTTCTTCGACTTTCTCCGGTGGTGCCTTGCTCAAATATCCCGCATTTTCCAATCGGCCTGCAAATCCCGCCACCGCTTTTTCCTTTTCCGCTATCAGTTTCGTAAGCCGGGCGTTCTCGGTTGCCGCATCCACTTTGTCCACCAGGCCGCCCAGCAGCAGTTCGTTGCCTTCAAACGCCAGAGCAATCACCCCGGCCGGTCGCGCGGTGGTCATCGGCTGGATCGATGCAATTCCCGCCAGCGATTCCACCACGCCGCCGCCGGATTGAATCAGTTGAATCACCTCCGGCCCTGCAAACAACGTCACCCGCTTCTTCTGGGCGTTGCGCTCGGTCTTGATCGAACGAATTGCTTCCACCAGCACCTGAATCCGCTCGAACAACGCCACCGCCGCCTTGTCCTCCACGCTGCACGCGATGTCCGGCCAGCGAGCCGTCGCCAGAAGTTCAGCAGAAGGCAGTTTGATGCCATCCATGCCAGCCGCCCCGCAACCGTTCACGTGTGGCCAAAGCGTCTCCGTCACAAACGGCATGATCGGATGCAGCAGCCGCATGATGGCGTTCAACACCGTTCGCAACACCTGTTGCTGCGATGGGTTCGTCTTCACCGTTGGCTTGATCGCCTCCAGATACCAATCGCAGAAATCCCGCCAGACCAGATCGTACATTGCATCGGCGTACGCATTGAATTGGTAATCAACGAGCGCATCTTCCACGATGTGCAGCGTGCGATGCAGCCGCGCGATGATCCATTTATCAACGAGAGACAAATTCGCAGAGTCCACCGCGTAGACGACGTCGGAATTGCACTTGTCCAGATTGCTCAACGCAAACCGCGTCGCATTCCACAACTTGTTGGCAAAGTTTCTACCCAGATCAAACTTGCTCGATGAGTTGCGAGCCAGCGGCACATCCGCCGTCGGTGTTGCCACGCCGCTCGCCGCGCCGAATCCGGAGATCATTTTCTTCTTGCATTCCGGGCAAACCTGTTCCGGTGCCGCCACCCGATACCCGCCGGAAGTCGTGATTTCCTTGGGATGAAACGTCGAGCCGCATCCGGGGTGCGGGCAGATCATGTCCACCGGCAGCCGCACGTCCTGCGTCGCCGTGGCAATCTGCGTCAACACAAACCGCATCGCATCCGCGCTGTGGCTGTGAATGATGTCGCGCGGATCAACGCCGTTGCCCAGCGATTTGGACATCTTCTGCCCGTGCCCATCTTGAATCATCGCGTGGATGTACACATTCTCAAACGGCAGTTTGCCATCGCGCAGATAGCGATTGAACATCACCATGCGGCTGACCCACAGCGTAATGATCTCCCGCGCGGTGCAAAGCACGGAGGAGGGATTGAAAGTATTCAGCAGAGCGCTGCCTTCGTGAATTTCACTGGGAAACGCTTCAGGTTCGGGCCAGCCCATGGTTGAGAGCGGCCAAAGACCGGAGGAGAACCAGGTGTCGAGGACGTCGGGATCTTGGATGTACCCCATACTTTCAAAAATTTTGACGTCTTGATCATCAAAATCGCTTGAAGGGCAAACCAATTCGATTAATTCGTCTTCATCATGCGAGTAGGACCCTGCAATTCGTTTTCCGTCAAATTGCATTTCTGGAATTGGTCCATTTGATTCTACAAATTCCTCAAGCATTTGTGCTGTGGCAAATTTGCGCCGTCGGCTCCACACCGGTATCCGATGTCCCCACCAAAGTTGTCTGCTGATGCACCAATCGCGCAGATTCTCGTGCCACGATTGGAACGTTTTCGCATACCGCGCGGGGAAAAACCGCAACGTGTCATCGCCTTCGCGCAATGAAACATCATCACACCCAATAGCCGGGTCGCTACGCGACCCCGGCGGCGTCTTTGTGCGCTGCGCTTCGCGATCAACCCGGCTATTGTCGACGCTTTCTTCATACTGCTCACCCGCCATCGCCCGCAACGCCTCGCCCTTCATCCGATCATCCGTCACCTTCACATACCACTGATCGCTCAAATACGGCTCAATCGGCACATGGCTGCGGTAACTGTGCCCAACGCTGTGCGTGTACGGCTTCACATCCTCCAGCAAATCATGATCCTTGAACCACTTCACAATCCGCTTGCGTGCCTCTTCGCGTGAAAGTCCCAGAAACTGCTTTGCTTCCGCCGAAACTTCTTCCGCTGGCCAGCCATGCTTGTCGCTGATGGTCGCATCCGGCGCAAAGATGTTCACCATGCCGATTTCAGGATGCCGCTGACCGATCTGATAGTCGTTGTCATCGTGCGCGGGGGTTACCTTGAGAAAACCCGTCGCGATCTTCGCCTTGGCATCATTCTCATCGCCACCAAATTCCACCGGCCGCACCACGTAATCATCTGCAATTATGGGAATAACGCGATCGACAATCGGCAGTTTGATCTTCTTGCCCACGAACTGCGCTGCCCGCGGATCTCTCGGATTCATCGCCACCGCCGTATCGCCCAGCATCGTCTCCGGCCGCGTTGTTGCAACAGTCACAAAGCGAGCCGCCGCGTCCTCGCGGCGGGTGACCCCGGAATCCTCCACAATCGGATAGCGCAGGTAATACATGTTCCCCTGTACTTCCTCCATCTCCACTTCATCATCCGCCAGTGCGGTCTGCGTGACGGGGTCCCAGTTCACCAGCCGCTTGCCGCGATAAATCAGGCCGTCCTTGAACAACCGGAAAAACGCCTCGCGCACCGCCTTGGCACACACCTCATCCATCGTGAAGCGCGTCCGATCAAAATCGCACGAGCAGCCCATCACCTTGAGTTGTTCGATGATCGTTGCTTCGTATTCATCCTTCCACTGCTGCACGATCGCGATGAATTCCTCGCGCGTGTAATCCGTCCGCTTCTTGCCTTGCAGCAGCAAGCGCTTCTCAACCACCGCTTGCGTGGCAATTCCCGCGTGATCCGTCCCCGGCATCCACAGCGTCTTGTTGCCCTTCATCCGGTGGTACCGCACCAGCACATCCTGCAGCGTGTTGTTGAACGCATGCCCAAGGTGGAGCGCGGCCGTCACATTCGGTGGCGGAATGAGAATGCAAAACGGATCGCCGCCCCCGGCGGACAAATCTGCGTGAAAAGCGTTCGCTGCGTCCCATCGAGCGCGGATTTCTCCCTCGCTCGTCGATGGCGAGTACGATTTCGGCAATTCCCATTCGCCTGATGGGATTTCTCGAGTGGTTGGTGTTTGAGCCATCGTCATGATTGAAGGTCATCATCATAGGTGTTACCGCATGTTTTGGCTTGGCCAGACGACTAGAAACCGACTCCTCGTTCCCACGCAGATCGCAGCGAGGGCACTCCTCTTTCTGTCGTGTTTGCATGGATGTGACAAACCCAAACCCCAACCCCAACCTCAACCTGCCGCTGGTCCTGTCGATGTAGCAACGGTCTCCGCAGAAAACATCCAGAAATCCCTCGATGCCGCCCAGACGTATCTGAATTCGCAGGATGTCCCCAACGCACAGACCGTTCTCGTGAAACTGATCGAACGAGCCCCGCGCGAAGTCCATGCCCGCGAACTCTACGGCCAGTCCTTCCTGCTCGCCGCAACTCTCGCCAAGCAACACGGCGACAACGCAGCAGCGGGGGAGGCCCTTCGCAAATGCTACGAGCAATACAAAACCGCCGTCGAGATCGCCCCCAACTCCGCTGGTCTTCAACACAGCGCGGGAATGATGGCTATTCAATCCGGCCAACCCGATGCCGCACTCCAACACTTCAAAGCAGCAGCAAAACTCGATCCCAAAAATCCGCAGTATCCGTTGTTTGAAGCGCAGATGCTGCTTCAGTCCCAGCGCTTCGATGAAGCCAAAGCCGCACTGGAACAGGTCCTCCAACTGGATCCTGATGAGGCTTTCGCTCACGCCTCGCTTGCCATGATCGCGCTGGAACAATCCCGTTTCGATGACGCAAAAGCAAAAATCACAGAGGCCCGCAGAATCCAACCCACAGACCTCGGCTTTCGCGCGCAGGAAGCCAAGATCCTCCGCCGCTCCGGCGACCCACAGCGCGGCCTGCAACTCCTGATCGGTTTGAGCGAAAGTGATCGCGCCAAAGATCTCAT
>CAZWJR010000008.1:12304-18318 GCA_964634655.1 uncultured Isosphaeraceae bacterium
AAATCGCTGCGTGCTATGACAACCTTGGCGATCCCATGAAAGCCGCCCGCGCGTGGCAGCATGTGTACCAATCCAACTCCATCGCTCCGGAGGCATGGCTCGCCGCTGTTCACACCGGCGAGTTCCTCCTCAAAGCCGGCGAGCGAGAGCAGGCCTCACTGTGGCTGGATCAGGCACGAGCAGCCGCGCCGGGTGCAGAACAGGTCAAGGCTCTGGAAGCCGCCATCTCCCACGCGCCCAGTTCAGTTCCGTAAATCTTCACCCGGTTCGGAAGTTGGAGACTGCAGCCGCTCGGCCGCCACTTTCCAGGGATCAGGCTGTGGTTCGTCTTCCTTTGGCTTTTCTTGTCGCCGCCGCGCCCGCTGCGCCGCCATCAGCAGGATCAAGCCGATCATGCAGACCCCAAGCACTGCAATAACAATGATGAACCAAGCCAAAGCGCTCTGGGCGCGATTCGTTTGCTGATCAGGAGCAGCCGCAACGGTAAGAATAGGCAGAACGAATCCCATTTAATGCCAGTATAACCATCATGAAGGATCGTCCAGTTTGTAATCGCTGCCGCTCACAGCAACAGAATTGAACCATTCCCGGGATCCCAATGGAACCCTTTCCCACCAGCGGTGTATAAAGTGATAGGGTTCGACGGCCCTTGCGGACTGGTCAAGACAGGAAAGCTGCAGATATAGACAGGATTGGCAACCCGTCTGAATCGTACCGCTGCATACGCCGATCCACGATGGCCGTCGTTTCGCTCTTTCGCCGATAACCTACTGCCAGCGTTCATAGGAACTCTTGAGAACAGGTATCACAAACATCATGAATGCATCGCCCCGAACCGCATCAGTTTTCTTGACCGTGGCACTTCTGTTTGGCGCGCCCGCACTGGCGCAGGTTACTTCGCCGCCCACCGACCTCGCCGTCGCCACACAGCAATGGTCCAACGAAGTCTGGTCCGCAGCGATTGGTGGCGATCAAAAGGCATTGACCGAAAAGTTCACTTCTCTTCCCGCCGGCGCAACAGATTTTGATGGCGCGGTCCGCTTCCGTGAATCCTTCGATCTTCACCTCGCCAACGACGCCAAGGCAATCACCAAACGTGATGAAGCACGCGAAAAGGCTCTGGGCGAGATGCGCACCTCCATCGCCGCCAATGATCTTTCCAAGGCCCTGCGGTCCGCCGTCACCGTTCAAACGTTGAGCGACAACCTCGACATGGCGTTCGACAACCCTGAAATCGTCAAACTCATTGAACAAGCCAACGAGCGTATTCCGCAGGCCGAAGCCGATCTGGATTGGCTCTCCGCCCAGGAATTGCTCTATTTCCTTCGCACGCTCTACGAAGACACCGGCAAGTTCGATCAGTACAAAAAGTACAAAGACGACTTGAATGCCGTGAACCGCCGTGTCTCGCTCCTGGCGCAATACGCACCGCACCGGCTCTACGACCTTCGCGCCAAGCGCGCTGAACGCCTGGGTGACAAACCGCTGCCTCCATACAAGCCCAGCCCAAGCAACGACTGGAAATCACGCATGAAAGGCATCAAGCCCGACATGCTCAAGGCCTTCATGAAGACCGCCGCCAACGAGCACGTTGATCACAGCGGCTGGCTTCCGCTGCTGCGCGGCGGGCTGGAAGAACTTCGTCTCCTCGGCACCACCGCCACTCTTGATGAAACGTTTCCCAAACTTGCCGATTCGCAAGCCGTCGGCCGCTGGGTCAATCATCTGGATTCTCAACTGGCCGAAGTCAAATCATTGAAAGATGGCGACTTCGACAGTTGGAAGTTCTCCGCCATGCTCGATGAACTGCTCCGCGCCAACCAGCAGACCATCAATCTGCCCAACGAAGTGCTCTACCGCGAATTTGGCGACGGCGCACTCTATGAACTTGATGAGTTTTCCGAGATTATCTGGCCCGACAAACTTCTCCGCTTCCGTCAAGCCACCGAAGGCGCGTTCGTCGGCGTCGGCATTCTCATCCGCTACAACGATGCCCAGGAAATCATGGTCGTCAATCCCATCGAAGGTACCCCAGCCTACTTCGGCGGTGTAAAACCCAACGACAAAATCGTCGAAGTGGATGGCGACCCCACGATCGGCTGGACCCTCAATGACGCCGTGGACCGCATCACCGGCGCACCCGCAACAGAAGTCAAACTCGGCCTCCAACGGGAAGGCGTGGAAGACATTGTCCAACTCACTCTCCGCCGCGATGTCATCAAATTGCGATCCGTCATGGGTTGGTGGAAGAAGGATTTGCGAGCCGATGGCACACCGGAGTGGGATTGGTACGTCGATCCCATCAGCCGCATCGCTTACATCAAACTCACGCAGTTCAATGAAGATTCCTACAACGATCTCCTCGCCGCATGGAAAGAAATCACCGAGAAAGGCAAGCCCACCGGCCTAGTGCTCGATCTGCGCTTCAATCCCGGCGGCTTGCTCACTTCCGCCGTGCAGATCAGCAATCTCTTTGTCAAGAGTGGCACCGTCGTTTCGGTCGAAGGCAAAGAAGGCCGTGAGTACCACGCCGATCCTTCCCGGGCAAAATTGAGCGATGTCCCCGTCGTTGTTCTCATCAACCAGGGCTCCGCCAGCGCCAGCGAGATCGTCTCCGGATGCCTCAAGGCTCACAACGCGGCCGTCATTGTCGGCGAACGAAGTTACGGCAAAGGCAGCGTCCAAACCGTCTATCCAACGTCCGTTACCGCACGGCTCAAACTCACCTGCCAGTATTACCGTCTGCCGCCCGCGCCCGGTGAAGAGCAGGGCCGGCTCGTTCATAAGAAACCCGGCGCTACTCTTTGGGGTGTTGATCCGGACATCAAAGTCAAGATGACTCCGCAGCAGATCATTGAGTCGCAGGAACTTCGCCAGAAAGCCGACGTCATCCCACGTGATGAAAACGGCAATCTCAAGCCCACACTGGTGGAGCGGCCGGATGTATCCAAGATCCTGGCTGAAGGCCTCGATCCGCAACTTGATACCGCGCTGCTCATTCTTCGTGCCCGTGCTCTGGGTGATTCGATTGAGGAAACCCGGCACGCGCTCAAGAAGTGAGTCCTGATCGGCTTTACTCGCCAGCCACTGCAATCTCGTGCGCGGGCTTGCCGCGGTGCAATCCAAAGGCAACCGCCACCTCCGGGCTCGGGCTGTCGCTGGCCGGTATCACCGCCGCAAGGTGTTCTCGATACCGTGATGCCTGCGATCGGATGCAACCATTGCACACCAATGGAATCGTCACAATGGCTGCAATGGCCTTCCAGTCCGATGCGATCCACAATTCCATTTGAAAATTGTGCATTCGTCGTTTTGGCTCGGCGCGTGATTCACAGAACAAAGGCGGATTTCCTCAATCCGCCACCCTCGTCGCCGCTTCAATCCACCCAATTCATATAACCAGCAGTGCTCTGGCGTGCCCTTCCTCGCTCTGCGGTAGACTTTCGCAAAGAGGAAATCACCATGCGCCTTCGATCAACCGCTCCATCTGTCGTCATCGCCACACTTCTGTTCACCATCGCCATCTGGACAACGCTTCACGGCAGCGTCCAAGCGCCGCCGACGCAAAAGAAATCAACCGATACTGCCCCGCTTGCTGTCGCCACAGACAAACCAGTCAACAAATACGGCTTATCCAAACCCCGGCCGCGCTCGCCCGGCACCATTCGCATCGCCACCTACAACCTCAACAACTTCTTCGATCATGTGGATGACCCCACACTGCAAGGCGAATTCGATGACATCCAATTCCCCATCTCTGTTGAGCGTGCCACCAAACTCGCCGAAGCAATCAAGGCCATCGACGCAGACGTTGTCGGGTTGGCGGAAATGGAATCCCTCGAAGCCCTCACCTGGTTTCGCGATACCTTTCTCCCGGATGCGGGCTACAAGTTCCTCGCTTCCAAAGACGCCGGCTACTACCGCGGTGTCGAATGCAGCGTGATGAGCCGCTTCAAAATCACTGATTCCAAAGTCTGGCTGAATGAATCGCTCGACAACGTGAAACGCGAAGGCCTCGGCTGGGATGCCGTCCCACCCGATACCCATCTCCAATTCCAGCGCAGCCCGCTCATGGTCGATATCGAAACCGACACCGGCTACAAACTCACCATCTTCGAACTCCACCACAAAGCCGGTCCCAAATTCAAGTTCCACCGCGAAGCCGAAGCGCTCCGCATCGTTGACCTTGTCAACGAACTTCGCGCCGCCGATTCCACTCGCAACATCATCATCATGGGAGATTTCAACGCCGCGCCGTGGGATAAGTCCCTGCGCGTCTATCTCCAGGCTGGTTTCACCGATACCCTCGCCTACCGCACCACCGGCAAGGAAGACCCCGAATCGCCGCTCTACAAAACCCACGAATCCGATCGTGTGCTGGACTACATCCTTCTCACCAGCGCTACTTTCCGCGAGTACGTCCCCGGCAGCGGCTTCGTCTATGGCACGCTTATGCCGCCTTCCAGTTACAACTATGAAAGAGATCCGTTTCCGCCCGGCTACGCCTCTGACCACTACCCCGTCGTGATCGATCTGATTCCCAAAGATCAGTAACCGCACCGCCGCATTCGATTTTCCAAATTGGAGCATCGTCAATGACCTCCGCACCCACCGATCTCGCCGCACGCCGCAACTTCATTCTTACCTCTGGAGTGTTTGCCGCAGGCGCCGTCGCATCGCCGGTCTTTGCGCACCTTCAGCAGCAGTCCAAACCGCCGGAGAAAAAAACCTCCCAGCAATCAGAAGATGGCGAGGCCCCGCCGGAATCCGTCCCCGGCATCACCGCCGCCACTTTCGCTGAAGCGGAAAAGCTTGCAGGCATTGCATTTACCGATGCCGAACGCACCATGATGGCCGCTTCCATCGCGGAAAACATCACGCGCATCCAAACCCGTCTCAAACAGCCATTCCATCCCAATTCCCTGGCTCCTGCCACGCGTTTCAGTCCAATCCTTCCGGGAATGAAATTTGACCAGACGCCGACCTCCATCGTCCGATCCATTACCGATCCAGGTCCGCTTCCCTCCAACGATGAAGACATCGCTTTCGCACCCCTCACCAGACTCTCTCGCTGGATCCAAGACAAAAAAATCACCAGCAAACGCCTGACCGCAATCTATCTCGAACGGCTGAAAAAATACGATCCACAACTCAAATGCGTCATCACGCTCTGCGAGGAACGTGCCCACAAGCAGGCGGAACAGGCCGATCGGGAAATCGCCGGCGGCAAGTATCGCGGCCCTCTCCACGGCATCCCCTGGGGCGGCAAAGATTTGCTCGACACCGCTGGCATCAAAACCACATGGGGCGCGGAACCTTTTGCAAACCGCATCCCGCAATCTGATTCAACCGTCGTGAAAAAACTCGATGAAGCCGGTGCCGTGTTGGTCGCAAAACTTTCACTTGGCGCGCTTGCATACAACGACACATGGTTCGGCGGCCGCACCAACAACCCGTGGAACCTCAAGCAGGGCAGCAGCGGCTCCAGCGCTGGGTCTGCCGCCGCCACCGCCGCAGGCCTCGTCGGGTTTTCCATCGGTACCGAAACCTACGGCTCCATCACTTCTCCCTGCATGCGATGTGGCCCGACCGGCCTTCGGCCGACCTTCGGCCGCGTTTCCCGTGCGGGCGCGATGGCCCTTTGCTGGTCGCTGGACAAAATCGGCCCAATCTGCCGCAACGTTGAAGATTGCATGCTCGTCCTCGCTGCCATCAACCAGTCAGAAACGGACGGTGTTGATCCTTTCGACCCATCCTCCATCGCCATGCCTCTTCACTTTGATGCAAAACTGCCCTTGAAAGATCTGCGCGTCGGTTACAACCAAAAATGGTTTGCTGACAGACCCGCTAACGATCAGGATCGTGCCGCACTCGCTGCCATGAAGAAAATTGGTGTCAAACTGGTTGAGATCGAACTCCCCGATTGGCCCTACGATTCGCTCCTCCAAATCCTTCTCTGCGAAGCCGCCGCCGCTTTTGAAGAACTCACACGCACCAACCGCGATGATTAACTG
>CAZWJR010000008.1:18328-31338 GCA_964634655.1 uncultured Isosphaeraceae bacterium
GCCGACCGTTTCCGTCGCCAATGCATGACACTGATGGCGGAAAAATTCGAATCAGTCGATGCCATCATCGGCCCCAGTTTTGCAGACCCCCTCTGCCTTCTCACCAACAACACCGGCCATCCTTCGCTCACCGTCCGCTGCGGCTTCCGCAAGGCGCGCGAAGATTCCCCTGAAACCCCTCACGGCATCACCCTCCTCGGCAGGCTCTTCGATGAAGGCACCCTTTGCCGCATCGGCATGGCTCTGGAGAGTGAATTGAACGTCTGCGAACGGCGCCCCACTCTCTAGCCCTCTCCAGATTACCGCCGCGATGTTCAGCAGAATCCCGAAAAAAATGCTTGTTTTTGCGCGATTGACGTTATGCTGGTGTTGTACTGGAAGATCGCCTACCGTCCAACAGGAGAACTGAATCATGCTGCATTTACAAAATAGGATTGATACACATTTCGCGGTAATTGCGGCGGCGACGGCGGGCTTCGCTCTGAATAGTCAGCAGGCAAACGCGCTTGTCGTCTATAGCGGCGTGCAGAACATCAGCATTCCGCTGACTGTGAACGGACTCTACCTCAACATCGTTACCGGTCAATACAACTCAACAGGTGGCACTGGCGCCACCGTACCCGGCTGGGATGTGAACCCTTGGGGCACTAACACGCTTGACATGTTCAGCCCCGGGAACCTGCCAAGCCCCGGCGCATACTGCAGCCCGGTTGGGTCCGGGAGCACCTATGCCAACCTGCCTCCGCTCACGCTGGTTGGCGGGACCGCCGGTACGCTCGGCGGAGACTTCACAAGCGCCTTCAATGCCACACCCAACGGCTCATTCAACTTCAACAGTTCAAACAACCTGATTGGGTTCCGGTTTTTTAATGAGAGCAGTGGCCTCTTTCACTATGGGTGGATGCGAATCACGCTTGGTGCAACCTTCGCATCGCCACGCATTCTCAACGATTGGGCCTGGGAGAACGTCGGTGGGAACACCCTGCCTACCTTCGGCGAATCCGAACCCATGGGCATCCTCGCTGGCGATACCGGCATACCCGCTCCCAGTGCGTTGGCCCTCCTCGGGATCGCTGGTCTGACCGCCGCTACCCGCCGCCGCAGTCTTTGATTGTCGTTGCGGATCAATAGCAGCCAACCTCAGGATGCCAGCGGCCGCCCCAATAGCCGCATCACTTCCTGCACATCCTTATCCCCTCGCCCGGAAAGATTGATCACCACGCGCTGACTTGGCGACATCCCAGCGGCCCGCTTCACGGCTGCCGCAATGGCATGAGCGCTCTCCAGCGCGGGTATCAGCCCTTCCGTTTTCGCCAGCAATTCAAACCCTTCCAAAGCCTCTCTGTCCGTCACAGATGTGTATTCCACACGGCCAGATTCCTTCCAAAACGAATGCTCCGGCCCGACACCCGGATAATCAAGTCCTGCGGAACATGAATGCACATCCGCCGTCTGGCCGAATTCATCCTGCAAAACGTAACTAAGCGAGCCATGCAGAACCCCCGGCTGGCCATGCGATAGGGGGGCCGCATGATCACCTGCCTTCGTCGATCGCCCTCCCGCCTCAACACCCAGCATCTTCACGGATTCATCGCCGAGAAACGGGTACATGATCCCCGCCGCGTTCGACCCTCCACCCACGCAGGCCACAACCAGATCGGGCAATCCCTTGCACTGTTCCAGGCATTGCTGCCGGCACTCTACACCAATCACTGACTGAAAGTCCCGCACAATTCGCGGAAATGGGTGCGGCCCGACCACCGAACCAATGATGTAGTGCGTGCTTTCCACAGACCCCATCCAATCACGCAACGCTGCATTTGTTGCGTCTTTCAGCGTCCGGGATCCGTCCTCCACAACATTCACTTTCGCCCCCAACAACTGCATCCGAAACACATTCAAAGCCTGCCGCCGCACATCTTCCGCCCCCATGTAAACCTCACATTTCAGGCCAAAATGAGCACAGGCCGTCGCGGTCGCCACCCCGTGTTGCCCCGCGCCGGTCTCCGCAATCACCCGTTTTTTCCCCATCCGCACCGTAAGCAATCCCTGCCCGATCGTGTTGTTGATCTTGTGGGCTCCCGTATGAGCAAGGTCCTCCCGCTTCAGAAAAATCTTGGCCCCACCCGCATGTTCCGTCAGCCGCTCTGCAAACGTCAGCGGCGTCGGACGCCCCACAAAATGTCTCAAAAGACCCTGTAATTCAGCCTGAAACGCCTTGTCAGCGATCGCCGATTCATACGCCGCCGCCAGTTCATCCAAGGCCGCAACAAGCGTCTCTGGCACGTACCGGCCGCCAAATTGGCCAAATCGGCCTGCGGTATCAGGAAGCGCAACTGCACTGTTCATCACCGCAGGATAGCGGCCCCTATGGATGCCGTGGGGCCTCGCGTCCTCCTCACAACTCCCCCGGCACCCACCAGATACCATTTTTGGCGTCCCGATGGCAAGACCAGTTTCCCCAGATTCACAATCGAGCATCAACCGGCCTCCCCGATTGCCGAGTTCCAAAAAAATCTGAAAAAAATTTGCCAAATCGACAAGAAATTCGCTTGCTTTTGCCGTGCATGTGGTATGCTGTGGCAGTATCGAAGCCATGCGGCCCCGCGCCGCGTGAGTTACGCCGTGTAGAGAGCGGCGTGGATTCGAGAGGGAGTCTTGGCCCCCCTGAGAGCGGCGGCCTGGATCACGCAAAAAGAAGAGAGTAGAGCGTTGGCCGTTCTTTTGGCCACTGACCATCTGTGCACGGCTTGATCGCCACGCATCAGGTTTGGAATCAGTCGTACTGATTTCGCAATGAAGGACCGCATCACCGCCGTGAAGGCGCGGGCAGTGCGGCTCACGAGCGGTTCGAATTAGGAATCTCTGGAGAAAGGAACAAGAATATGACAATTTTCGCAAAGAGGCTTGATAAGCACTTCGCTGTGGCTGCTGCAGCTGCCACCGGCGTCGCCATGTTGGCTGGTACCGCCAACGCACGGCCGATTCAGTACAGCGGTCTGGTCAATCTGAACATCCCCTACACCACCAACGGTCTGTACCTGAACGTCCAGAACGGTGCGTACAACACCACCGGCGGCACCGGCGCAACCGTTCCAGGTTGGGATGTCAATCCGTGGAGTTCTTCCTCGCTCAACTACTTCAACCCAACAGCCCCGGCTGGTGGCGTGTATGTTCAGCGCATCGGCGGCGGAGCCACTGCAAACCTCCCCATCGGCACAATGATTTCTGCAACCCCGGATGGCGGTCGGCTCTACGGTAACGGCGCAGCCGCGACCACTGGCAACGACGCTCACGTTCTCAACGGTGGCGATAACTACATCGGCTTCCGTTTCCAGAACGAAGCCAACGGCAACGCAATCCACTACGGTTGGATGCGCATTCGCCTTGGTTCTTCACTGGGCAACAGCGGTGCACGCACCCTCGTTGACTATGCTTGGAACGATGTGGCTGGCGGTGGTATCGGTGCTGGTATCGTTCCGGCCCCGGGCGCTCTGGCCCTCCTCGGTCTCGCTGGCCTGGCTGGCAGCCGTCGTCGTCGCGCCTAATCGACTGCTGATCAGTTAGGATTCATTTGTTCTCTACATGAGCGACCTCACGGTCGCTCATGTTCTTTTTGGTACCCGCACCGCACGGTGCTTCCCTCCTCGTCCGCTTCACAAGCCAGCTCAAAATCCCAGAACGCAAGTGTGGAAGTGGATGCACGGTATTATCCACCCTATGGGCCAGCGCGTTCCGCACCACCTTCGAACCCCATTGATTGTTGCCCTGGTGTTGGTTGCCGTGCTTCCCTACCTGCAAACCCTGCGGCACGGCTTTGTCAATTTCGATGATGGCCTGTATGTCACGGAAAATCCGACGGTCCTCAAAGGCGTCACCGGTCCGGGCCTGATTTGGGCCATCGTCACGTTTGAGGGCGGCAACTGGCATCCGCTGACATGGATTTCGCACATGGTGGACGTTTCGCTGTGGGGCCAGTGGGCCGGTGGCCATCACATTCTCAACCCTTTGCTGCACGCCGCCTCCGCTGTCCTCCTGTTCCTCATTTTTGAAACAATGACGGCATCGTTCTGGAGAAGCCTTGTTCTCGCCGCGTTTTTCGCTGCGCACCCACTTCGTGTTGAATCCGTCGCGTGGGTGGCGGAGCGAAAGGATGTCTTGAGCGTGTTCTTCGGCCTGCTGGCGATGCTGTGCTACGTACGCTTTGCACAATCACCCAATCGCAGGCATTACGCGCTGGTGATCCTGTGGATGGTGTTGAGCCTGATGTGCAAGCCGATGCTCGTCACCCTGCCGTTCGTGTTCCTGTTGATGGATTGGTGGCCGCTTCGCCGCCTGACGCTGGCTCATCGGACGAAAACGCGAAACATCGTTCTGGAAAAAATACCTCTTCTGGCGATATCGGCGGCCTTCAGCGTGCTGGCTGTGATATCACAGGGAGCCGGCAAGAACATTTCAAGTTTTGAAACTCTTCCATTGGCCACCAGATTGGCCAATGCCGCAGTTGCTTATGGCATGTATCTGCAAAAACTCTTTGTCCCGACAAATCTTGCCGTGTTCTACCCGCATCCGGGACAGTGGACTCCCCAGATCGTCATGATTTGTTCCGTGACGCTGGCGGCCATTACGGTCATTGCCTTACTGCAGTGGCGGGCAAGACCGTGGCTGGCGTTTGGATGGTGCTTCTTTCTGGGAACGTTGCTGCCCGTGATCGGCATCGTTCAAATCGGCCTTCAATCCATGTCGGATCGATACACATACGTCCCCACAATCGGTGTGCTCGTCATGGCCATTTGGAGCGTCCCGTCGCTCCAGTCGCCCCTCTGGCGGAAATCCCTTTCCGCCGCCGCCGCCACAATCGTTGTGGCGCTCGTCTGGACCAGCAGCATTCAGGCGTCCTACTGGAAAGACAGCCGATCTCTGTTTGCGCACGCCGCCACCGTCACACAAAAAAACTATCTGGCTCATCAGAACTACGGGGCCGCATTGGAGGGCGATGGTCAGTTCGCTCAAGCATTGGAGCAATACCAGATCGTCGCGCTGCTCAACCCCAAGTACGCCAAGAATCGCGTTGACATGGCCAACATGCTGATGCAATTGGGGAAGCTGGACCAAGCAGCAAAAGAGTTGGAACTTGCCATCGAGTTGGATCCGCAGTTATCTTCGGCTTACAACACCCTTGGCGTCATCCAGTTGTCTCGGCAACAACTGGTCGAGGCGGAGAAATCGCTTCGTCAAGCCGTCAATCGAGATCCAAAAAACATGCAGGCGCATGGCAACTTCGGCACCGCGCTGCTTCAACTCAATCGATTGGATGAAGCGATTGTTGAGTTCAGAATAGTCAAAAAGGCAAATCCGGAAAGAGTTGGAGTGCGCACCAATCTGGCCATTGCCCTTGCCAACAGCGGCAGAGTTCCGGAAGCGATTGCAGAACTCGAGCAAGTCTTGCAGGTCGCTCCGCAGTTTGCTCCCGCCATCAACGCTCTTCAGCAGATCAAACCGGGACGACCCTCACCGTGATCGTTCAATTCCGGGCCTGATTTTGCCGATCTTCCGTTCACTTCGTACCATGGCGGGACTATGCCCGATCGGCGAGCAAAAAAACTCTTGATCATCGGTTGGGATGCCGCGGATTGGATGATCATCCGCGCTCTCTTTGCCGCTGGCGAAATGCCCAACCTGCAGAAACTACTCTCTCGCGGCGCCGGAGCCGATCTCGCCACCCTCGATCCAAAATTATCACCTCTGCTCTGGACTTCCATCGCCACCGGCAAGACTGCCGACAAGCATGGCATCCTGCACTTCCTTGAGCCCAACCCAGATTCAGGGAGCGGGGGCGTCGAAGGCGTACGCATCAGCGCCAGCACCACCCGCAAAACCAAAGCCCTCTGGAACATCCTCACGCAGTCCGGCATGAAAGTGAATGTCATCAGTTGGTACGCTTCTCACCCCGCAGAACCGATCAACGGATGCAACATCTCAAACTTGTTCCAGGAAGGCGCCCCGGCTTCCTCTCGAGATCCCTGGCCATTGCTCGACAAGGCCGTTCATCCCGCCGCCCTGGCCACCAGAATCGCCAAACAGCGTCTGCATCCGGCACAGGTGGCCCAGGAAATGCTCCGAGCGATGGTTCCCAAGATCGCAAAGATCGATCGCAACGATGAACGCATCAAGACGCTCACTCGCCACATAGCGCAATGCCATTCGGTCCACCGTGCCGCCATGGCGATCCTTGCCGATGACAAGAAAGCCGCCGCCGCCGATTGCACGATGATCTTCTACGACACCATCGACACCGTCGGCCACCACTTCATGCAATTCCATCCGCCGCGCATGGCCCACGTCACCGAGCGCGATTTTGATTTGTTCAAGGATGTTATGAACGGCGTCTATCGCCTCCACGATCACCTCCTCGGCGAACTCCTCAGATCCGTCGGCCCGGATACCACCGTCATGTTGCTTTCCGATCATGGCTTCTACTCCGATGAACTCCGCCCCGTGGAGGCTGATCTTTCCAAGGAGCAGCGAGCCGCCATCGAGGCATCCTGGCATCGTCCGTTCGGCGTGCTGGTGATGTCCGGCCCGGGCGTGAAACCCGGTGCCGCCATCATCACCGCACGACTGCTTGATATCACTCCCACCGCCCTCGCCCTGCTTGGCCTGCCTGTTGGTCAGGACATGGATGGCCGCGTTCTTGTGGAAGCCTTCGATAGCCCCGTGCAGATCGCCACACATCCAAGTTGGGATACCGTCGAAGGCAACACCGGCATGCACCCGCCGGAAATGCGGCTTGATCCTTTCGAAGCCCAGGACGCCATGCAGCAACTTGTCGATCTTGGCTATATGGCCGCCATGCCGGAAGACGCCAAGGCAAAGGTCGATCTGGTGCGGCGAGAATCACAATTCAATCTCGCCGTGGTGTACATGACGACCGGCCGAGGAGCGCAAGCCATTCCGATCTATCGGGATTTGACCAAGCAGCAGCCAAACGAAGGCCGCTACGTCCTCGGCCTCGCCCACTGTTTGCTCAATTCCCTCCAATATCCGGAGTGTGCAACCGTGCTTGGCGATTTCCTGCAACTTCGTCCGGAGCATTTTGAAGCCCGCCTCATGCTCACCGCCGCACTTGATGTCTTGGATCGCCAAGCCGAAGCCTTGGCCCAATTCGTTCAACTCAAGCGCGAACTCGAGGCCCAACCCGGCCGCCACGCTGATCGCCTGCAGCCCATGGGTGACCTTTGCTCGTCTCTCCGAAAATGGGACGAAGCGGAACGCTTCTACACTCAGGCACTTGCGCGCGAGCCAAACAACTCCCACATCCTCAATAGCCTGGCCCGGATCGCGCTCGTTCGAGAAAGATTCGAAGACAGCATCGATTTCTCTCTCCGCGCTCTCGAAATTCAACAGGTGTTCCCCGATGCTCATTACCAACTCGGCGTTGCACTGGCATGGGTGGAGGATTTCGATCACGCCGTGCAGTCATTCAATGTGGCAGTCTCTATGGAACCCGGGTTGATCGACGCCCATCGTTTTCTTGCCGCGCTGTACACCCGCCAGGGCAAAACCATGGAGGCCGCACAACACCAGGATCGTGTTGCCAAACTGTTGGCTGGCAGCGCAGCCGATGGTCAAACATCGTTCATACCCCGGGAGTCTCCAATGGGACCGGCCGAATGGACCCGGCGCAACGCCGTCGCCTCGTTCGCACCATCCAGATGACCACATGACCGCCGCCGCCAGGAATTTCATCACCGTTGTCTCCGGCCTGCCTCGTTCCGGCACCAGCCTCATGATGCAAATGCTTAACGCCGGCGGCATCCCGGCACTCACCGATCAACAGCGCACCGCCGATGATGACAATCCGCGAGGCTACTTTGAGTTGGAAAAAGTAAAGAACCTCAAGACCGACAAATCATGGCTCGCACAAGCCAGCGGCCATGTCATCAAGATCATCCATCTACTGTTGATGGATCTGCCAATCGATCAGAACTACCGCATCATCTTCATGCAGCGCGATTTGAGTGAAGTGGTGAAGTCACAGGCCGTCATGCTCCAGCGCAGCGGCAAGGCAGGCGGCGGGCTTAGCCCGGAACGGCTTTCACAGGTCTATGCTGGCCAGTTGACCACAGTAAAAAAATGGCTGGCCGATCAGCCGAATTTTCAGGTGCTGGAAATCCCCTACGCCGATCTAGTGAAAAACCCCACCGAAAAAGCCGCTCAAATCGCAGCGTTCCTCGGCGGCAGCCTGGACGAACAAGCCATGGCAGCAGCAGTGGACCCAACCCTCTATCGAAATCGCGCCGGTTAGCATCAAGTGTTTCTGCAACAACCGCCGGGGAACCAGCCGTCAGGCTGAATGTTCCGTCGGACAAAGCGCCACATCACGATCACGCATTTCACTTCTCTGGTTTCCCAAATTAACACTACTCTGGGCAGTTTCTGCAGCCTGTGGCAATCCTTCGGTGCATTCCCTCTAAGGGATTGGCCTGTTTTTCCAATTTCCCCTTGCTTTTGCAACGGCGGTGGTATTCTGTACGTAGAGAATTGCGGCTGCTTGCCGCATGACGCGGCTGCCTGAACAGCAGCACGGGTCAGAGAGAGAGCGATGCTTGCCCAACGGCGAACATCACTCAAACAACTTTGGATCGTGACGCTGGATTCACCGGCTTGTTGTGGCTTTCAACCAACGTCACTATTTGCGATTCTTGTGCAAGGGTTTTTGAGAAGAGAGAGAGAAACATGAAGCTACAAATCTTGGCGGCGGCATTCGGAACTCTGCTCATGGCCAGCGTGGCCAATGCGCAACTTCCACTCAACGGCTCCGGTTTCATCATTCCGGATAACGATTCCGATGGCAACAGTTCCAGCATCGTGACCGCAATCGCTGGCAACGTGCCCGCCGGCTTCGGACTCGGCATCACTTTCGGCGGTCCTCCCCACACATGGGCCGGCGATCTCATCATCACCCTTAGCCACTTCAACGGTATTGATACTGTTACCGCGGACATCGCCAGACGCATCGGAAAGACCTCCACCAGCACCACCGACTTCGGCGATTCCTCTGACCTCAATGGCCTTTATCAATTCAGCGATCTTTTCACCACCGCATTCTGGAACCCGCCCACACAGAACCCCGGCCCAACCGTTGTACCCGGCGGATACAGAGCCACCACCAATCTGTTCAACGGGCAACCCGGCGCCGTCGTCTCCCTCAACTCCGTTTTCGCCGGACGAACCTGGGCAGGAACCTGGACACTGAAAATTTCCGATAACGCTGCGGGCGATGTTGGCGCGATTACAGGTTGGACACTTGGTCTTGTCCCCGCCCCCGGCGGCCTGGCAATGCTCGGTCTGGCTGGCTTGGTCGGCCCCCATCGACGCCGTCAATAGTCGCTTCATTCATAGAACGAAAAGAGCCGGTCAATCGACCGGCTCTTTTTCATTGGGACGGAAGTACGAGTGGCCAGTCCTCATTCTCACCGGTCACTTGCCCTTGTCGTGAGTCTCTACTGTTGGTGTTCCGCTCTCTGGCTTACGTGCCTTGATCATGCGCTGCGCCTGTTCCATCAGCGTAATAAACTCATCGCGTGATTGAATCTGCAATCCACCTTCCGGATCGATCGTGCTGTAGGCAAGATCGATCACGCTTTCAATCGTCGCCGCTCCCTTGTGTGGCGAATCCCGCAGAATCATCCCGAACGCCGCCACAGACGCGGCAAACTTGAAATCCGAACTGGCACTTGCCAGTTCTCCGCCGCTGTCACGGGTCTTGAACTCCAGCGGTTTGCTCTCTGTGCCATCCGGTTCCTTGTATCGAATTCGCAGGACAAGCATTTCATCTTTCCACGCTGGTGCATCCGCTTTGCTCATCTGATCTCCGTTTGCTGCTGGAGCAACCGCCGCGCCAGCCGCGTTGTCAGATGCCTCTCTCCCTTGCCCTGCCATCGCCTTTGCCTCGGCTGCGGGAGTCGGCACGACTTCATACAACGCCGTCACCGTGTGCCCCGCCCCAATTTCACCAGCATCCTTCAAATCATTCTTGAAATCCTCATCCGTCATCACGCGATTCTCGTAACCCAGCAGGCGATACGAGCCAACTTTCGCCGGATTGAACGCAACCTGAATCTTCACATCCTTCGCAATGGTGACCAGCGTGCCGCTCATCTGATCCACAAGCACCTTCTTGCCTTCGTTTACGCTGTCGATGTACGCAAAATTGCCGTTGCCGTGCAACGCCAGTTGCTTCATCTTGCCATCTTGAATGTTGCCCTTGCCAAAACCGAGCACGCTTAGGTAAACGCCCGTCGCCCGCTTCTGCTGAATCAGGCTGACAAGTTCCGCCTCGGAGGAAACACCCACGTTGAAATCACCATCGGTGCAGAGAATCACGCGATTGACCCCGCCCTTGATGTAGTTCGCCGTGGCCAGTCCATACGCCATATCAATGCCGCCCGCGCCATTGGTGGATCCGCCCGCCGAAAGGCCATCAATGGTCTTGAGAATCTCCGGTTTCTTCTCCGGCGTACAAAATGTGGAATCCAGAGGCCGTCCCGCCTCACCGGCATACGTAACAATGCCAAGCCGATCATCAGCGTTGAGTTCATCCACCAGCATTTTCAGGGATTCCTTCACCAGCGGCAGTTTCTCGCGGTCCCCCATCGAGCCGGAGACATCGATCAGAAACACAATGCTGGTGGGTGGCCGCATGTCCGGCCGAACATCCCTGCCGCGCAATCCGATCCGCACCAATCGGTGCTCCGTGTTCCAAGGGGCCGCATTCACCTCCACGTTCGCGCTGAACGGCGGCGCATCCAAACCACCGCTTGGCGGGTCATATCGATACGGAAAATAGTTGATCATCTCCTCAAGACGCACCGCATCCGGCGGCGGCAACTTGTTGTCGTTGATGAATCGCCGAACGTTGGAATACGAAGCTGTATCCACATCGACTGAAAACGATGACGTCTCCGAAACTGAAGTCGGAACAAACTCGTTTTCAATGATCTGGCCGTACTTCTCGCCAGTCACAGATTTGTCCGCTTCTTTCTTGCGATCGTCAGCAGGCGCAGCAGATCGGCGAAGGTTTTCGTCGAGAGACTTGGCCGGTTCAGCTGGGCTCGGCCGATCCGCGTCCGTTGCCGCCTTGCGCGCGCCAGCCCTGCCGCCAGCCGGTCCAGGTGGGGGGGATGGCGGCGGTGGTGGGGGAGCCGCCGCCGTCGGCGCTTCCGGACGAACAGATGGCAAAACACTGCGTGCACGTTGTTCATCAAGTTGCTTCATCACAGACGCTGATTCCGCAAGGCCGCCACTTAATGATTTTGCGACGCCGTCAGCAACCGCTGCCGATCCCCCGGAAGATCCTTCACCGCCAGCCGGTCCTGGCATCGCTTGATTCGTCGCCGGTGCAATTACAGAATGAATCGCAGGTGCATCAGTTCGTTCAGCCAACTCCCGCCCGATTGCATCCTTCGTGAGAGACTCTGCCGTCTTCTCAACCGGCATTCCCAGCAGCATGTCACTTACGCCGCCATTCGCCGGGGTCTTTTCATTTTGCCGGATCGTCACTCGATCATTCGAAGGCGAATTCGAGTTCCACACAAACACCACAATGACCAGGCACGCAGCCGCCGCCAGCGCCGTCACAGACCAGATCGCCCGAGCGCGAAAGACAAACGGCGTACGGGTCACTGCACGCGGCCGTTGAACAATCCGCTGCCGTTGCAGTTCCGTCAGCCCCGGCCCGGCTTCCCCCGCCAGTTCCGCGCGCAGCATCGATGCAGCCTGGCGAATCTCCTCCACCGCCTGCCGGAGCGAAGCGTCATTCTTCAATTGCTGCTCAATCGCAGCCGTTTCCGTTGGATCCAGTTCACCAAGGGCATACGCGGTGAGCCGGGGATTGTCAGCATCAAATGTTGTTTTCATGGCAGCGACCTTCCCCCCGGAAGGGAAACATTCACATCTCGCACGGATAATTTTTCTCGAATGGATTTGAGCGCGGTGTGAATCAACACGCCTACGTGATTCGCCGTCAGGTCCATCACCGTGGCGATCTCCTGGTAACTCAATCCGCCCTGAAATTTCAGGCGGATCACTTCCTGCTGTTTTTCCGTCAGTGTCTCAAGCATGGCAATCACTCGTTGAGTCTCCGGCGAACCCTCCACAGCCGATTGAAGTTCACGAGGGTCCTCCCGAGTTTCCATCTGTTCCTTCTCAATGGTGGTCATGCGAACCTCCTTTCGGCAGACATCAAGAGCACGATTGCGACACACCCGATACAACCACGCCGCCAGATGCCCATTCACAGATGCCGCATCCGCCGTCCACAACTTCAAAAACGTGTCCTGCACTACATCTCGAGCGCGATCGACATCGCCAACCAGTCGCGCCGCATACAGCGTCAACGGGCCTTCGTAGCGTTCCACCGCAGCACGAATCATCGCCGCAGGGTCTGGCTCTTCCGCTGGGACCTGTTTCGACAGGTGTGGCGGTTGCTTCACTTTCAAACTCCGAAAACCGTTTGCCCTGGCCTGCCCAAGCAGGTTTTAGGCCGATTGGAAGGACGTCCACTCATACTACGATTGAACCGTCGAATCATTATTGACCACCGCCACACGGTCATTTTCCAGCATTTCATCCCACGATCCCTGCTCCTGCTCAGCTGCATTTGCCACCTGGTGCAGCACAACCCACGTCAAAGCCAGGCAAATGATGAACAGAAAACCAATGGCAATCGCCATTACAACATTGGCCGCCGGTGCCATGTTCATATACGCCACCGGAATCACCAGAAATGCCGCCAACGCGCACAGTCCCACGACGACTAATTGAATCTTGAATTCAACCGCCATCCACGCATACCCAAGCGTGGTCGCAAGCGCCAGCCCCAGCCAACCCGCCGCCGCCGCGTTCAAAAACGATGCGTACAACCACGCAAGCGATGCATAGATCAAAGCCCGCGGTCCAAGAAAAGTCTGAACCGCCGGCACATTGAATATCAGCAGAATGAATGC
>CAZWJR010000009.1:0-14152 GCA_964634655.1 uncultured Isosphaeraceae bacterium
ACTCTCCTCCATCTTCGCACTCATCAGCCAACGGCGAACTGATGCCGCGCGTGAGAAACTCCACACCTACCTCTTCGCTCATCCGGTCGACGGCCAAGCCGTCTTTCTGCTGGGTCTTTCCTTTCATCGCGAGCAAAAATACTCCTTGGCCGTCACTCACTTTGAGAACGCGCTCAAACTTGCACCCACCTACACACTCATCAATCACTTTCGCGGATGGGCTCTCTACAACCTAGGCGAACTGGATGCCTCCCGCAGCGCGTTCGAAGACTTCCTCAAGCACACCCCAGATGAGCCGGATTCCATCTTCGCGCTCGGCCTCATCGCGCTGGATGAGCACAAACTCGATGAAGCAAAACAGCGATTCGAGAAATCAATCGCCATCCTCTCTGCTCCCGGCGCCAAAAAAGATCCCAGCGGTCTAGCCAAGGCCCACGCCCGTCTTGCCGATGTTTTGGAACAGCAGGATGACCTGGCTCAAGCCAAGGCACACCTGCTGCTTGCCGTGCAGTTGAACCCCGATGGCTACGAGGCCATGTATAAACTCTACCGCGTCCACATTAGACTCGGCGAAACCGCAGAAGCCGAGGCCATGCGACTACGCCATCTGGCCACCAAGGAGCGTGTCCGCCCCGGCACGAGTTTTCCCGAATGAATCGATTGTGGATGTCGGCCCCCCGGCAACGAGTCGGATCTTGGATTGCAGCAGCGGTCTTCCTTTCGATGTCCGCCTGTGAAAAACCCCCCTCTCCATCGCCCGCCGCCTCTCCATCTTCAGCCGCCACCACTCCCGTAGCCGTCATTCCAGATTCCAAAAATCAACTCGACAATGGCGCGCCAAAATCCAAAATTCCACCCATCCACTTCACCGATGTCTCCGCCTCTTCCGGCATCCGAGCCGATTTCATCCTCACCTGCGGCAAACTGCCCACTTCCGAAATCCTCGAAGTAAACGGCGGAGGACTTGCCCTCATCGATTTTGACAACGATGGCGATTTCGATCTCTTCATCGCCAACGGCTCAACGCTCGATGACCCGGAGCACGGCCCGGGCTGCAAACTCTTTGAAAACATCAGCGATCACACCACCATCAAGTTCCGCGAGGTCACCGCCAGTGCCCGCATTAACGTTCACCGCTGGGCCACCGGCGTCACTGTCGGCGATTTCGATGGCGATGGCTTCGATGACCTCTTCATCTGCTGCTACGGCCCAAACGTCCTTCTCCAGAACAATGGCAGCGGCACGTTCTCCGATGTCTCCGTTACTGCCCTTCCTGCTTCCAACAACCAACCGCCTGCATACCAGGTTCCCAAGTGGTCCACCAGCGCCGCGTTTGGCGATCTCGACAACGATGGCGATCTAGATCTTTACATCTGCAACTATCTTGAATTTGATGCGAAGAACCCGCCGCCGCACGCACACTACAAAAACGTGGAAGTCATGGCAGGTCCACACGGCCTGACTCCCCAGCATGATCTGCTCTACGAAAACCTCGGCAATGGAACCTTCCGCGATGTTTCGACAACCTCCGGATGCCAAACGCCGCGACCGTCCTTCGGCCTCAACGTCGCCATTGCTGACTTTGATGCCGACGGCTGGCAGGACATGTTCGTCGCCAACGACTCAATGCCCAATTTCCTCTTTCACAACAACGGCAAAAATCCAGCCAGCGCCACCAACAATTCCGCCATCAACGAATCACCTCTTTCCTTTCAAGACATCGGCATGCCAAGCGGCATTGCCTCCAACGTTGATGGCGCCAATCAAGCCACCATGGGTATCGCAATCGCGGATGTGGATGACAATGGCTGGCCGGATGTTTTCACCACCGTTTTTTCCAGCGACACCAACGCGCTGCATTTGAACCGCGACGGTCGCCTTTTCGAAGATCGTGCCCAACAATACGGCCTTGCCATGGTGAGTCGCCAATCCCTCGGCTGGTCCTGTGGCTTCTACGATTTCAACCTCGATGGATTCGAAGACCTGCTGCTGGTCAATGGCCACGTCTATCCGCAAGCCACGCCCGAATCCATGGATTCCGAGTACCAGCAGCAGCCAATGCTGTTTGAGCGCGAAGGCCAGCGCTTCCGAAAAGCCACCGCCCAAACGGCCGGACCTTGGCTGGATGAAAAGCAAAGAGGCCGCAACGCCGTCTTTGCCGATTTGGATGGCGATGGGGATATCGATGTTATCACCGCACAACTCAACGGCCCAGTCAGAATCCTTCGCAATGACTCGGTGCAGGCGGGAGCGAGCGACGCTGCGGAAGAGAGAAATGCAGTTGGTTGGCTGATCGTTCAATTGAGCGATCAGCGTGTGCTGACAAAAAACCATCGCGGGCTTGGCGCCAAGATTGTACTTTCGCCGCCGCAGGGCTCCGCAATTCCCAAGCAAACGCGGTGGATGTTTACCGGTGGCGGGTTCCAATCCTCCGGACCTCCGCAGGCTCACTTCGGCCTTGGCCCCATTACACCCAATTCACCGCAAACTTCGCGACTGACAATCCACTGGCCCGATGGGTTTGTCCAAACCATCGATGCAGTTTCACCAAACCGGCGATTGATTATCAAACGTGCGGCGGACGGTTGAGGAAACAACAGAGCCTTTGTGTTATCAGTTGGCCGAGGTGACGGAAGTTGCCGCCTTGAGCTGTGCTACCTCAAGCTTTGCAAGACGAGCCGACAAGTCATCAATCAATTTCTGTTGAGTTGAGTTTTCTGCTCGAAGTGCTGCGATTTCTTTGTCCTTTTCAATCCGCAGTCCTCGAAGCGCTTCCACAGCCAACCCTTCAAAGCCAATGACGGTCATGGTCTTGTAGCCGTTGGCATCCTCACGAATCCATTCGGGGAAGACGGGTTCCACTTCCTGCGCAATCATGCCAGTGTACGTACCAGACATATCGCCCTGGCTGGCCGGATCGCGCCACTGGTACGTGACTCCGCGCAGCCGCAGCAGTTGATCGAGCGCGCCGTCAATAGTGTGAACATTTTTTTTGAGCCGGGCATCGGATGAGATGGTCCATGCGCCGCTGGTGGGTTTGGCTGCTGAATCCGCCGAGAGTTGTAATTGAAAGAGCGGGTTTGCAACGCCTACACCCAGACTTCCCACGATCGAAGTGCTGTTAGCACCCATTTTTATTTTTGGAGAATGCACGTTGCCAACCTGGTGGCCGATGACAGCAAGTTGTGTGCCCGCGCCGCCTGGATTCTCTGCGGTAAACGCAACACCAGCGATCGCATCAACCGGGCCAACCACGACCGATCCGTTGCCGTAGCCGGCAATGATTCGCGTGGTGGGACTTCGCACCATCAAAGCGGTACTGGCAGCAACGGATTGCAGGACATCAAGTTTTGCCGTCGGTGTCGTTACGCCAATGCCGGTATCGCCTTGCAGATAATTCCTTCCTCCCGCGAAGTATCCGGAATATCCAGCCGCGCTGTTCGTCTGCCCGTACACCGCAAAATTGGTACCTGTGGTTGCGTTGGCCAAACTGTAGACGCCGCGCCCAGAAGTACTGTTGGCCTGTGAGTAGACGCCAAACGTGATGCCGCTTGCCGCGTTGGCCAGAGCCATGATGCCGCGTCCCGTGTTGCTCGCGCTTTGACCATACATCCCATAAGTCGTGCCTGAAGCAGCCTTGGCATAGCCGTAGATCGCTCGTGTGCCGACGCTTTGAACTTCAAGCGAGTACGCGGGGTTGTTTGTGCCGATACCAACGTTGCCGGCGTTGTAGTACACCTTGACGCCGTTGAGCGACCATTGCGCACTTGCAGGGCCGACATTCAACAGCAAACAACCGATAGCCGCCATGACCAGGACAGACCATTTGTGTTTCATGAAAAACCTTCTCTAGTAAGATTCATTGGGCGAAGCCGCGCGATTCACTTTCAAATCGCGCAGGGACCGCACATTGTATTGCCCCGGTTCGCTGCGTCCATGTACCACTCACCCATTTCTCTGCCCGCGATTGGTCGTGTGCCTAGATTCGACTATGCCGCAGGATACTTGTTGCCGCTGAACGGGTGGCCCGGGCTTGCTGCCCATGTGAGGACAAGAATGGGCTGAAAGTCTGTACCGCTTTCAACTCAAACCGGTACCAAGCACCAGATGGAGTAGGCACCAAATAAGGTGCATTTTTGCCATGAAATAAGACAAAACGAGGGGTCTATCCGCAGGGGCCAAAGGCAGCGATCACGGCCAACAGGTCTGCGACGTTCACGACGCCGTCATGGTTGATATCCGCCGGGCATCCGGTACAGGGGCCAAATGCTGTGATCACGGCCAGCAGATCGGTCACATTTACCTGTCCATCGTTGTTGGTATCAGCCGGACATGGCGGTGGGGCGGGTGTGCATGCAATTGACATGGTGCCCGTGCCGGAGCTGCTGTTGGGGGAACCGATGCGGATTCGGTAGACCGTTCCAGCCTGTGAATTGAACGACACTTGTGAGAATGGCGGGCATGTGCCGGAATCATCATTGCATGCAATCGATTGCCCGGGGCCGGTAGGGCAGCCGTTGTAAATGGCGACCTTGGTATCAAAGCTGGAACCGCAGAGGCTTATGGTGGTTGTGCCTGTGCATGGAGAGATGTGTTTGAACCAGACATCGCGCAAGATTTGGGTGTTGCTGCCTTGGGCACAGGCATTGGGTTCATCCGGGCCATCGGTCTCGGCACCGATGGTTGAAAAGGCATGTGAACCAACAGATTTGGATGTGGCGTTTGCGCAAAGATCATTGGTTTGTGCCAGACCCGCCGCAAGGACCGCCGCCGTGAGATTGGGACGCGGGCCGATGTTTTGCGTGGCCGGGTATGTGCCGGATTGTTGAGGTGACCCTGTTTGTCGCAACCATGATTTCGCCAGCGCGGGCGTAAACGCCGAGCCTGTGGTGGATTTCTTTCTTGATTGCAACAGTGCGGCGGCACCGGCGATGATCGCCGAGGCGCTTGAAGTTCCGTTGAACTCGATCGTGTAGAGAAGGTTTACGCCTTCGGCGGAATACAAGCCTCCGAAGCCCGTCGTCGTGACCGATTCGCCCCATCCCTGCAGGTCAACCGTGGAACCGTAAGTTGAAAACGGCAATCGAGAACGGTCGGTGGTTGAGCCAAAACCCGGCGGCGCGGCACCGGCACCGATGATCATCGCTCCGGAATCGTTGCCTGCCAGAAAAGGCCAGTGCCCGCCGTTGCCTGTGCTGTAGATCGCTGCATCAAGGTTCTCCCCGCCGTTGCCTGCGGGTTCAATCACGATGATGCCGTTGCCAACAGCCGTGACAATGGCGTTGTAGTTAGGCGCATACCACTCCACGGGGACGTAGTTGCCGGTGGGGCCAAGCAGTTGCTGTTCAATAAGCAGGACGTCGCCCGGGCCAAGAACGGACATCGCAGTGGTGATGGCACCGGCAACGTTGTACCCGCCAGCGGTGTTCGCCGCGACAACATGGATTTGGCTGCCCTGCGAAACCCCGGTCGTTCCCCACCCGTTGCTGATTGATGCGATCGTTCCCAGCACCGCCGTGCCATGGTTCGGGTTCCCGAATGGATCAATTGGTGAAGGACCGATGAGCGTCACTGCAGGGAGATCCTGGTGCGAGAGGTTCCAACTGTATTCAATGTCTGCGATCTTGATGCCCGCGCCTGTGGTGTTGTGGTTGTTCCACATGCCAAGGGCATCGATGCCGCTGGTCGCTGCGTTGAGGTACACCTGGTTGCCTTGGTAGTTGGGAGGCAGTGGGGGCAGGACAGGCTTGGGGACTGGCAGTGCAATCTCCACAACGTCCAACCGGTTGAATAGATCAATCGCTTCGCCTGCCTTTATCCCCGGAGGCAGCGTGAGAATGAATTGCAGGTTTAAGTCCGCCAGGTGTCGTTGGAGTTTCGCCTCGGCGACGTGCCGCCAGCGATTGAGTTCCGCTTCGGGAGATGGATAAGTCGCCCGCCACACCCCACCGCGTACGCGGGAAAGGACCGGCCCGGCGGCGGCAAGAGTACCGGTGCCGAAATCTGTCAAGGAGCTGTTGTTGGCCGGGTTCAGCCGAATGTTCAGCCCATCACGGAACTTCACCGTGATGCGCGCAGGGTCCTGGTGTTGATCGACGACCGTCTGCAGTGGCTTGATGACTGCCGAACGCGGTGCAAGGTTCTGACCCTGACCAAAAGAAAACGTCGCTGTGGTTAGCAGCGACGTCAAAAGGATCAGTAGATGTCTTGCGTGAAAAGCGTCTGTTGTGATCACTGATTGAAACATTCTGCCGCAGGGCATTGGTACAAAAACCTCTTGTCTGCCCTCACACCAGTCCGTCACATCGCAAACACATCACGCACAACAAGGTCTATCTTATCACGCTTCTCAAGGGCAAGGGCCAAAATTCTGGATGACTGCAAGCAGATCGATGACGTTAACAACGTTGTCGTTGTTGATATCAGCCGGGCAGCCAGGGCAATTGCCGAAGGAACTAATGACGAGCAACAGATCGTTGACGTTGACGAAACCATCGCCATTGGGTGGCGGGGCACAGTCTGGCGGACATGTGTCGATCACCGGTGCCGCCGCGGGCCAGAACCCGCCGCTCAACGAGAAGTTGCCGCCTGTCATTGCCGCCGTGGAAGCATCTGGCTGGCCGATCGTGCCGGTGACTTCAAACGTTCCGCCGGTGGATTTCCCGCCGCCGCCATCGACCGTATTCCAGGTCAGGTCGAAGGAAGGCGGAGCGCCATCCGTGTCGCCCATTCCTGCAGCCATGCCAACCACCAGCACGCTTGCGAAGATTGAACCGTATGTCCATCGATTCATTGAGAGTCTCCTGCCTTCGCGGCCAGAATCTGCTGCATCATACTCTCGAGTGAAGCAATTCGAGCGCGCAATTCCGCATTCTCTGCGTCCTTCTCTGCACGCAAGGCTGCGATTTCCGCATCCTTTTCTGCACGCAGTTCGCGCATCGCTTCTGCCGTAAAGCCTTCAAATCCGCCAATCGTCAGCGTCTTGAAACCATTGGCGTCGGTGCCAACCCATTCCGGGAAAACCTTCTCTACATCCTGCGCGATCATGCCTGTCTCCACGCCGGTGCGATTGCCCTGCGATGCAGGATCACGCCAGCGGAAGTTCACGCCATGCAATTGCATCATCTTGTCCAGCGAATTCTGCAGCGGCACGATGTCCTTCTTCAATCGACGATCCGAGGAAATCGTCCACGTGTTCGTCCCAGGCTTGGCTGCAGAGTCGTTCGACAACTGCAACTGGAACGTTGGGTTGGCAATGTTAATACCAATGTTGCCCAGGAAGAAATTGCGGCCGCCGTTTGAAAAGATTGCATATCCGCTTGCACTCATCGTCTGGCCGTACACGCCGTAGTTGATTCCGGTCGTGCCGCTGGCCAATCCGTACACGCCGCGACCAAGCACCGCCGTCGCTTCGCCTTCCACGCCATACGCCGTTCCACCGCCAGCGGTCGCTTTGCCGTAAATCGCCTTGCCTGCCGGATTGGTCGTCGTGGCGCAAATCCCTTGCATGCCGCTCGTAATCACTTCAAGCGGGCACGTCGGCGCGTTCGTTCCAATGCCGACGTTGCCATTGTTGTAGAAAATGTCGATCGGACCCTTGCCCAACGCACCGGCGGCCATCCAGAATGAATCGCCCGCGCCCGGAGGTCCTTGCGGACCGGTCGGTCCGGGTTCGCCCTGTGGCCCCTGTGCGCCTGGCGCTCCCGGTGCACCCGGTGTACCCGGATCACCTTGCGGCCCAGCCGGTCCCGGATCGCCCTGTGGTCCAGCCGGTCCAGGATTTCCCTGTGGCCCCGCCGGCCCAGGATCACCCTGCGGTCCTTGCGCACCCGGATTTCCCGGCGGTCCTTGAATTCCCTGCGGACCAGGATTTCCCTGCGCACCCGCCGGTCCTGGATCGCCCTGTGGCCCTGCTGGTCCCGGATCGCCCTGCGGCCCTGCCGGTCCTGCCGTGCCATTGAGCGCAAACATCGCCACGGGCGTGGGGTTTACACGCTGGCGATCAACCAACGTTACAAACGATCCGCTGCCTGCGGGGTTGCGAACCCCCACTTCGAGCCAGCGCGCATCCGCATTGAACATTGCCGCGCCAAAATCAACTTCAACGGTAAAAATGCCATCGCTCAACGCCACATTGCTCAATGTTTGCGTCGTGCCAACCTGCAATCCGCCGGTCGCTGAATCAAACAGGCTGAATTGAAAATCAGTCGCGGTGGTAACGTTGTTGCCGGATTGACGGAGTTTGCCCTGATAGGTAAACGCCGTCCCCGCCGGTGTGGCAGATCCAGCCGCGTCAGAAGCCCCCAACGCGCCAACCCCAACAAGCAATGCGATGGAAAGTAGCGTGCCAATCTTGTGCGTGCGGTTCATGATAATCCTCCTGGTTCGTGCCTGGAATCCGTTGCGGTCCATCTGGGACCGGCGGCTAGTTGCTGTCGGTCAAAATCCAAAATCCAAAACTCAAAGGCCAAAAGCCGACAGCCAAAAGCCGAAAGCCGAAAGCCGAATCGCCTTACATCCAATTTCGATCCATCCGAGGCCAAAGTTTCGTGCAAAGTCAAAAAGAAAATGGAAATCAATCAAGAACGATTGATTCATGACAACAAGATGAAAGTGCCCAGCCGATGCCGCAGCAATCGGCCCTATCCTGAAATGCTCTCTCGCAACGTCTGCAAACAACCGATCAGCAGCCCCACATCAGCAGGCAGCCAAACGCCAAGAGCCGACAGCGCCTGCCGATAATCCCTTACGCACGAAATTCCCGTCACGTTGCAAAGAATCCGCCCATCTGCAATCACCAGCGGCAAGATCACGCCGCAACTTTACCCCCCACCTCGCCAAAGTTAACATTCCCGCCCACTCCCGCCTCCCCAACCTCAATCAAACAATTCACATGGGCCGATAAGCGGTAAGGAATTCAAAAAGGGCATCAAGGCATTGAGGCATCGCAGTCATGCCGTAATGCCTAACCCCCTCCATTCCTCTCCAGCGCTTCAATCCGTCGCCGCAATTCATCAATCACTTGATCGCGCTCCACGACAAGCGATTCAACTGCCAACACCTTGTCCTCGAGCAACTTCAGCTGCAACTGCTGCTGCTTGATCGCTTCCACCGCCAACGCCGTGATGCGGTCGTACTTCAATGCTTGGGCGTAGCCGCGGGCCTCGCTGTCAGCGGCCTCCCATGCCACCAACTCCGGCACGATGCGGCCGACGTCTTCCGCAATGAAGCCGATGTCGGCCGTCCCGCCGTGTTCCGCTTTCCAATTGAACAGAACGCCTTGCAGGGCAAGAACCTTTTGAAGGGCATTTTCAATCGGATGAATATTCTCCTTCCAGCGGATGGACGAGTAGGTCATCCACGCGTTGGCCCGCCCCCGCCCACCGACATCCGTGCCGATGTTGGGCAATTCCAGCCGAAAGGTTGGTGACGTGACGCCGACGCCGATGGCGCCGTTGGCGGCGATTCGCATGCGTTCGGTGGAGTTGCCGCGAAGGGTGATGATGTTGGAATTGGAATAGGCGAGTTGGCCGACGACGTTGGCGTTCGCATCAACAAAGTTAATAGCGCCAATTTGTGTCGGAGCAAACGTATTGTTGCGAAGTTCCAGCAGGGAGCCGGCGTTGGCGGCGGGGGAGTTCTCGCTTGTGAGGCGGAGCGTGGATTGTGATTGGCGGATTTCGAGCGACGCTTCCGGCGCGATGGTGCCAATGCCGAGGTTGCCGAGGGTGAAGATGGCGTTGTTGTTTTCAAGAGTGAAGGGTGAAGTGCCGGGTTGACCGGGCTCACCTGGTTCGCCTTGCGGCCCGGGTTCGCCTTGCGGACCGGGCGGGCCGGGGCTGCCTTGCGGCCCGGCGTTGCCAGCAAGTGCGAACTGTGCGATGGGTGTAGGGTGCAATGGCTGGCGTGGATTGAGCGTGACGAACGAGCCGCTGCCTGCCGGTGATCGCACAGCGATTTCCAGCCAGCGCGGCTGGGCATCAAACGCACCGCTGCCAAAATCCAGATCAACTGTGAACAAACCATCGTTCACCGAGATTGAGTTGACCGATTGCGTGGTGCTGATCTGCACCGGTCCCGCCGCCGCATTCCACAAACTGAATTGAAAATCGACTGAGGCATTGACGTTGTTACCTCCTTGTTTGAGATTTCCCTGATAGGTAAACACGTGGTCGGTCGGAGGCGCGCCCGCCATGGTGATCTGCGGCGTGGTTGTGATAACGGCAGCGACCACCGTCAACGCGATTGGCAAACGCACTAATGGCATCGGCATGATCTCCATCCTTAATCTGCAGAACGCATGAATCCACCTTTCGCCGCGCGGTCGCCGCGAATCGTGCACAGTTTCCACCCGGTTGGCAACGGTGTCAAGAAAAATTCTTACAAGAAAAAACCCACGGCAATCGCCGTGGGTTTTTGGGAATCTCTCAAGAATCAAGGCTCAAGGGCAGGGGCCATAGGCCATAATGACTGCCAAGAGGTCTGTAACATTGACCACATTGTCATTATTGATATCCGCGGGGCATCCGGGGCATGGGCCGTAGGAATTGATCACCGCCAGCAGATCTGTAACGTTAACTTGGCCATCGTTGTTGGTATCGGCCGGGCACGGCTGCGGGCAGGAGACACTGCCGCAGGTGACGTTGTCACCCTGATACGTTCCGCCGCCGCCGGTGCACGCGCTTTGCGTGACGGCATTGGTGCAGGAACCGTTGGCGTTGCAGCACGCGCCGGTGGCAACGGATGGTGTGCAGGAGACTACCATCGTGCCGGTGCCGGTCGCTCCATTGAACCCGCCTATGCGCACGCGGTACACCGTGCTTTGTGTCACCGCAAAACTTACCTGCGATGAGGTCCCGCAGAAATCATCGTTGCACGCCAGGTACTGGCCTGACCCAGTAGGACAGGGCCCATAGACCGCCATCTTGGTGTTGAAAGTTGCACCGCAAAGGCTCACCGTCGCGGTGCCCGTGCACGATGCAACAAACTTGTACCAAATATCGTTGCCGATGTGCGTGTATCCGCCCGTGGTGCAAGCGCCGGGTTCATCCGGGCCATCGGTCGTTGCGCCAACCGTGGTGAATGCCGTGGAACCCGCTCCGGAGGCCGTCGATGCGCTTGCGCACGCATCATTCACCGGTGGCGGTGCGCCCGTTGTCACTGCTCCACTGATGACCAACGCGTATCCCTGTGTGCCGGAATTCACCGCAGTTCCCTTCACGCGGATCGTGTAGGAACCAATCGGGGGCGATACAATGTGCACCTGCTCCACGTTGTTCTTGTTATCGGCCACCCCGCCCGTTACGGAAACCCCGCCGCTGAACACGTTACCCAAATACGTCCCGCCCGGTCCGATCACCTGCAGATCCAAATCATTGATGTACGCAATCGATGCACCCGCCGTCGCCGCCGGATCCGTCCACACCAGCGTCACCTTCAACTTCTCCGTCGCGCTTGTCACGCTGATCGTGCGATCCGTCTGCCCGCCTGTGCTCAAACCCACATTGTTCCTTACATCGTACACGGCCATGCCGCGCGGCTGGCCCGCCAGATACATCGCCTCATCCACCAGCAACCTCCCCCATCCTTCCTGATTGCTCGGATAACCCCCAATCCCTGTCATATCCACCGATCCATTAATCAGCGTCGCCTTGATCAACGCGCCGGTCGGTGTGATGGCGTTGCCACCCACCGCGGCGCCCGTGGGGTAAAAACCATCCGTGTAGTACTGACGCACCAACGCCCCAGCGCCCGCCACCGCCGGGCATGCCATTGAGGTGCCGGTCATCGTCGTCGTCGTGCAAACCGTTCCATTTCCCGTTGCTGATGTCGTGTTGCAGCCCGGTGCAAAAACCTCCGGCTTCCTTCTTCCATCGCTCGTCGGCCCCGCTCCGCCGGAGCAAAAATTCGCCTGGCTCGGCGTATCGGCACACGCACCAACCGCCAGTAGATTCTTGGCGTTCTCCGGGTTCTTCAGCGTGCTGGTGTTGGTGACAGCGAAAAGCACCAGTGAATCCGGCTGATCGTAACTGAACCGGTCAATCCCTCTGCATAAACCATCGTAGGTCGTGGTGCCATCGTTGCCCCAACTGTTGGTGTGCAAACGAGCGCCCTGATTGTGCTGATTGGTGAAACTGTTGTACGAGCCCGTCTCGCCGGACGGAATCGCCGAATGCGTCAACTTCGCCATGTACGCCACGCCGCGCGTGTTGCCGGAATCGGTGAAGTTATCGCCCACTGCTGTGCCTGCGGTGTGTGTGCCGTGGGCATCGTACCCGCTGGTGCCGTTTAGGCTGATGATCTTGCGGTGGAGAGCGCCGACGGGGTTGACGGTATCGCGGAAACTGCAATGCGAAATGTTAATGGAACCATCCATGTGGCCGACGACCTGCCCTTCGCCGCGAATGCCCGCCGTGTACAAAGGCACGCTGCCGCTCACGTTGGTTTGCACGATCCATCGAGTAGTATCGTTGCGGTAAGTGTTCTCGCCAATCTCCTCGATGTACTGGACCGCAGGAATCTGTGCGATCATTCCCACCGCCGCCGCCGAAGCCGTCATGGTCAAAGTGGTCCGCCCCGCCGCCTGCTGCGCTTGGACGTTTCGCACGCCGCCAATGCCCCCCGCCGCCATCGCCGCTGCCTCGGGGGTTTCGCCGTCAAAGAGCGTAACTTCCAGCAATAGATCGCCTTGGGCCGCCAACGCCATACGCTCCTGCGAAACAAACGCATGTTGACCGATGGCAGGATCAACCTTCCACGCATCCTGATAAATACCAACCCAGCGGACGTACCCAAGCCCCGCCACATCACGCCAGCGAACGACACCCGGCTTAACGATGTAGGCGTAGGCAGGTAGATAGTCGCCAAGGCCGACGCCCAGCCCAGCCAACTCGCCGCGCTGTGCCGGTGTAATTGGCCCGTGAAGTTGCAAAACCAATCGCTTCGCCCCGCCACCGCCACCAGCCAAGACCGGCCCATTCCCCGCGCCCCGCCCCGCCCAGCGACCGGCCGTATCAAGCATGTTGATCAGGCCCGCTGTCTCCACGTTACCGCTGCGCAGGTGCAACGTGCCAACACGCAGTTCTGCCGCCCCATCAGCGGCCGACGGTCCGTTGGCGATGGGATTGTTCCCAGTGCTGGGAGGCGTGCCGATGCCCTGTGCAAACAATTCGCCGCCCGTCGCCGCCGCCGTCAGGATGACCGTTGTGAGAATCCGTAAAACCAAGCGCATGAGCGTTCTCCTGTTTGATGATCGATACGAGGAAGGCAGTAAGGCAGATTGACAGCCGACAGCCAGCTCCCACTCCAGTGTAAATCACAGATTGGCCGGATACAAACAGTTTTGGGGATTTCAGCGACTTTTTGCCTCACCGCACCGGAAAAACAGTCAGCGGCCAAAGATCAAAGGCACAAACGCAAAGATGCACTAAGACATGGCAGCCATGCAGCCATGCCCTTATGCCTTCATTCTTCAGCGCTCACTTGCACCCACCCACATGCGTCAGCACCGCGATCAAGTCCGCAAAATTCACGACCCCATCGCCCCCCGGCGGCGCGACATCGCCAATACACCCACCAGAAGCGCAAACTCCCCAGGTGGTGACCACCGCGAGAATATCTTCATTGTCCACCATTCCGTTCCCGTGTGGCAGCGGCATGATGTCTCCCACGCATGGCGCGTGCTGAACATTCAAGTACACGGCGTAATTCGCGCCGGGCCCCCCGGCTCCACCAGCCCCTGACCGGCTTAGTCCCGCCTTGCCGGCACCTTCACTGACAAAAACGAGGTCGTTCGATTTCGATCCATCGACATCACCCGTCAATACCACCACCGATCCTTCATCCGCGCCCACCAATTCATCCGTCGCCAGCACAACGGTTGCTCCCGGTCGGGATGGAGTGTCGTTGCGAACCACCTGCACACCCCCCTTGCCATCGGTAGTCACCAAAACCGCCGCATCGATATCGCCATCACCCGTCAGATCCGCCAGCGCGATGGATTTCGCTCCATCTCCCACATCAATGTTGGACGCGTTGGAGAACGCACCCTCGCCCCGTGTCGCAAACTCATTCACAAGTACTGATATCGTCCCATCGCCGTTTGCCGTCACGATGTCCGCCAGCGTGTCGCCATTCAGATCTTCGACTTCCA
>CAZWJR010000009.1:14162-30080 GCA_964634655.1 uncultured Isosphaeraceae bacterium
AACAGGGGACGAGCGTCGTTCCACGCAAACGAAAGATCTTCGACTTCCATGGCCGTTGGAATACTGCCGACTTCATACGTGGCCGTCACTGCCATCGTTCCCGTCCCGTTGTTGGTAAGCAGCGTCAGAGAATTGTCCCCCTGCGTGAGAACCGCTGCATCCGTATCCCGATCGTTGTCATGATTGATGGGCCGGACCACCACAGGGTGTGGGCCTATCGGCACGGTCTTGGTGGCTTTAAATCCGCCGCTGCCATCATTGAGGAAAACCTGCACGTTGTCATCTCCGGAATTGACAACAATCAAGTCCTTGTCACCTTCGGTGCCAACAAACCCGGTCCCTTGAAAGCTCCCGGACGCAATTGAACTGGGCTCACTTCCCACCACAATTGCAGGCATCACAACAAAACTGCCTCCGCCAGTGTTGCGAAGAATCCGGATCGTATCGCTGTCCCTGTTCGTGACAGCAAGGTCGGGTAGGTTATCCGCGTCAAAGAATCCCACAGTCAGGGCCGAGGGGTTGTTGTCCACGCCATATTGTGAGCCGGCGGAAAATCCTTGCCACACCCCGCGAACCACTCCTGCGTTCTGCAGCACCAACACACTGCCCGGAGAGTTTGCATTGCTCGCACGAAGCGTGATGATAAGGTCGAGCCCATTCACGCCATCCACGTCATAGAGCAAGCCCGCCGTGGGAACATTCGCAAGACCCTGCGGATCGCCCGGAATGAATCCAGTTGTTTGCGCAAGGGCCAGCACTTTCAACGTTACTGTTGCTGGCGTGGTCGTGGGCGCACCGTTTGACCCGCCGCCCGCTGGAATTCCCGGAATGTAGTCCACACTCAAATATCTACCGTTGGGAAGTCCGGGAAAATGCGCAACGTTGAATCCACCGCTGATGGAATCCGCGGTCATTATGTTGAACGTGGTGCCGACGGTCGGTGCATAAGTGTTGGGCATGATGATGCTCAAATGACCCGCCAGAGTCGCCGAGCCGTTGGTGACCACGAGTTGATCGTGCTGGGTACCGGCGTTTGGACCGTTGATATTCACTCGAAGGCGGCCGGTTGGGGTTTGGCCAAATGCCTGATCAATCGTACATATCGCGGCAGTTCCCGGGCCGGGGCCAATGAGGAGTTCGCCTCGGTTGACCAAATTCGAGATCAGTCCCGTCAACTGGATCGTTCCCTGCATCTGGTTGAAGATGGGTGTGTTGTAACTTGAAAGAGAGCGGGCTGGCCCGATGCGGATCAGGCCAAGGTTTGACAGGGTCATCGGCGGATCGCCGGGGTCACCGATCGTCAAGTCGCCGCCGGTAAGGTCAATCAATCCTGTCGGCTGATTCGTGAGTGTCAAAGGTGGGTTCTTGGAAAAGCCGCGAACGGCGGCGTCGGCCTGCACTAGAATCGATCCGCCGTTGACAAGGCCTGTCAGTTGCAGCGTTCGAGGGCCACTGGCCGTCCGAGAGGGGTATCCAGCGGCAAAAGTAATGTTGCCGGTTTGCCCGATGTTAAGAGGCGAGGAGGGGAGTGTGAGCATCGCCGAGCCGGGGCTGCCTATGTTGGACAACTGGATGGTGCCATCGCACTGGAAGGCGTGTGCGATTTCAAGTTCCGCAGTGAAACCCTGTGTGGACTGGATGTTTATCTGGGAATCGGCTGGCAGGACGAACAGACCGGCGGGGGTTGTGAAAGCAGTCCGTCCGTTGCGGGAGCTCTCCGGGAAACAATAGAAAGTACCAGGTGTGCCTTGGTGCTCGTTGGTGAAGGGGGAATCAAAAGCACAGGCGTAGGAGGAAATGTCGCTGGCGTTGTAGAGCGTGCCCGGGCCAAGGATCTGGCAGCCACGGAGCGTGAAGCCGCAGGGTGGTGAGAGGAGGCTTTCATTGAGTGTGAGGGTGAGGTATTCCAAGGTCAGCGAAGCAGGGCCGGTGATAGTCCCGCCGCGATCAAGGTTGAAAGACCCGCCGAACTGTGAAAGCGACTGGCACGCGGAGAAGGCAAGGGAGCCGAAGTTGGAGGTGATGCCACCGTCGGCCAGACCGGGCGATCCGATGGTGACATTGCCGCCCTGAAGGTTGATGGAGCCGAAGTTGGTGAAGGAGGCGTTCATCGCGCCCGGGGGGGACAGAAGTTTGAGGTTGCCGCCGATGAGGGTGATCACGGCGACGTTTGTAAAGGAAGCGTTTGCGGCGCGAAGGAAGGTGAGATCGCCGGTGTAAATGTTGATGTTGCCTTGGTTGGAGTGTGCGGCGTCGGAAGCAGGGTTGACGGTGCAATTGGCGTGGATGTTGAGAGTGCCATCATTCTGGAGCTCCATGGTGATGGTGCGGACGGCGGGGTTTGGGGATTGGCCTTGAAGGACATCAATCTTGCCGGTGGCGTTGTTGGTGAGCGTGGAGCCGATGATGGAAGCGGCGTTGGCGTTGCCGAGGGTGGAGGTGAGTTCGATGATGCCATCGTTTTGGATATCCGGGACGTTGAGAGTGGCGATGGCGTTGCCGGATTGGATGCGGATCGTGCCGCTTTGATGGTTGTTGAGGGTGCCAGCGGGGATGATGTTGGAGAGACCATCAGTGATGCGGATTTCGCCGTCATTTGAGAATGCACCAGCGGCGACAAGGGTGGAATTGCGAAGTATGAGCAGACCGGTCGCGTTGATGGAAACTTGGCCGGTGACCTGGATGGTGTGGGACAGGGAGTTGAGAGATTGGATGCCGTTTGGACCGCCGCCAAACAAGAGTTCGGTGATGGTGGGATCGACATCGAGGACGATCTGCATGTCGGCATTGTTGAGTATCTTGACATGATCGGCGGCTTGCGGGACGCCCGGGGGACTCCAGTTGTTGGCAGAGTTCCAGTTGCCCCCGTCGGGACCGATCCACGTGCGGTTAATGGCGAAAGCGGGGTTGGTCAGCAGGACAAAAATGAGAAGCGTGGCAAGGAGGAAGGATCGAGTGCTAAAGATTGAGGTTCGAGCGGCGGTTGGCTGATGTGTGAAAGTAGGTGGAGAATCGCTGACGACTGCTTTGTGATCGATAACTGTTGGCTGCCGCGTGGACTTGTTCAAAGTTTTCACCATCATTCAACCACCGCTTTCCTGAAGTTGGGTGCGAAAAAAGGCAGATTCAGCATGACCACAGAAGTGTGGACAGTCAAGGATTTTTCTGCTGAATTCAATCCCAAACGAAGATTCTACAGCCCAAGCAGGGCAAACAGGGCAAGGGCCCAAGGAAGAACGCGACAAACGGAGGCAGTGGCCGCCAAAAGAACCAAACTTGGGCCATGGCGAAGGCGTCAATGGCCGCAAGAAATGAACCAATGATTGTTTGTCAGCAGCAATCTTGCCAAATTCAAGTGCCGGATATCCATTGCTGCGCGTGCAGCGTTCAATCCTACAACGGTTCGCAATCTCCCCATGCGCCGATGACCATGAGCAGGTCTGACACGTTCACATTGCCGTTGCCTGCCGGGACACCCGGACTGGCGGGCGGAGCGATATCTGCATCGCAGGAACTGGGCGGCGCAGGGCACGGACCCCACGAACTCAAGATCAGCAGTAGATCGCTCACGTTCACCACGCCATCGCCATTCGGCTGCGGGGCGATATCTGCCGGGCATGGTGACTTCTCACATTCATCCGGTAGGCCGTTGTGATTCACATCAAAACTGGTGCCCTGCGCAATATCGCAAACATCAAGAACGTTGTTGCCGTTGCAATCCGTCACAGAACCGGCCTTAGTGTGATACGCAGCGCCTGCAAAGCCGAACGTTTCGCGCGGCCGTTGCCACGCACCGATCAGGGCGTTGCCGCCATCTAGGGCCGCGCTAAAGCCGAATTGGTCGCCTGCCAACGGATTGGGTTGAGTAATGGTGGCCTCCAGCGACCAGTTGCTGCCCGGCCCAATGGCCTTGCGAAATGAATAAACAGCGCCGGAATCATTCAGCGCAGGAGTCGTCGCATTGCGCAGATAAGCGCCAACAAGGGCCACGTTTCCGCTGATCGCCACGCTTGAACCAAAGCGATCGTTGGCAACAGGCGTCGGAGCTCGCAGATTTGCTTCATGCACCCATGTGTCAGTAACACTGGAATCGCGGTAGATCGTTGCCGCACCGGTATCCAACGGCGAAGTCCCGCCGGGTGCGGTTCCATCCGCGAGCCAGGAACCGACAATCGCCGTTCGACCTAATGAAGTGATATCCAGATCAACGGTATAGCCGAATTGATCGTTTGCGGCAGGACTCGGAGGCAGAAGTTTGGCAACTTGCGTCCACGTCTCGCCAACCTTCTTGAAAACGTAGGCGGAACCGGAATTCGCGATGGATGGAATGCCCTCGCTGTCATCGAGCAACGCACCAATGAGTGCCATTTGTTCCCCATTGATCGGTGAGACGGCCAGAGAAACGCTGAAGCCGAATTGATCCTGCGCGGCGGCGTCCGTGGCTTCAAGTTTGGCTTCCTCTTCCCACCCCCCGTTGGTGGGAACGCCAGTCCGACGAAAGATGTACGCCGCGCCGGAGTTGCTTAGAAAGGGACCGGTGTGATCATGGGAGTAAGAGCCAACAAGCACCATTTCACCGGCGATGCTGGAAGCGACGGAAACGGATCGACCGCAAAGATCGCCGCCGTTAATATCCATCGGCAGGAGAATTGCCTCTTGCACCCACGCGGCGGTGGGTGCGACCTTTCGGAAAACATACGCGCAACCGGAATCGCGGCCGCCATCCTCCGCTTGATACGCACCTACAGCCGCAAAACCCGTTCCATCTCCATTGGCATGAATCGACACTGAAACACCGAATCGATCGTTCGCACTGCTGCTGGCCGCTACGATCTTGGCCTGTTGCACCCACATGGAAGTGCCGTTGTCGAACTGATAGATGTACGCGGCGCCGGTATCTGCAAGCACACCATCCACCGTGTACGCACCAATTATCGCCAGGTCTCCATCCAGCGATACCGACGCGCCAAATCGATCGCTGGTGACCAGATCAGTTGGCTGAATCATCGCTGGCGGTGACCAGTTGTAGAACACCCCTTCACCGGATGGCCGGAACGCCGCCACTGTATCAGCGGTCTCGTTGATCGTTCGCGCGTTATCCGCGGAATCCGGCATGCCGCGATCATCCAGATGCCCTTCGGGCAAGCCAATCGGCTGGCCTTCATACAGGATGTTCGGGTTGGAGAAGTACGAGATACGGCTGCCCGGCGCGTAGGACATGATCGTCCGGTACTGCACAGAATCATCGCCGTTGAATCGATAGCCGAAGGAATACTCAAACGCACCCGGGCCGCCAGCGTTGTCGCGATCGTGATGGCAGCCCATGTTGTGGCCAAGTTCATGCTCGTAGGTAAGACCTCCCGCAACACAACCGGCGTTGCAGACGTTGAACGCCCACGCTTCAAAATCAGATGATTCCGGCACCATGAGATAGCCGACTCCGCAGATGGTGCCCCCTTGTGTGTGGCTGACAAGCAGGCTCACGTCGTCCGCGCCGTACTGATTGCGCAGGGAGTGGGCTTCATCCATGAAGTTATCGCCCGGATTCTGCAGACGACTGATTTCCGTGCCGAAATCTCCGGATTCTGCATAATCAACCATTCCCGTGTAAACCAGCCGAACGCGCGCATCGATCAAACTGTTTTCAAAAGCAACGTTGGTTTGATCCGCCGCCAGATAGGCCAACGCTTCAATCGCTGCAACTCCGCCTTCCTGATCGCGGGCCTCCGGCGTATACAAAATCATGATGTCAATCAGCAGGCAATTCACCTCCGCAGGTCCATCCGTTCCAGAAGCTCGACCAGCCCGCGCCGGAGGCTGTCCCGCACCCTTGATAGGCGCAACCAGCGGCGGCGCGCACGGTGGCAAACTTGTTGGATCCAATTCTTCAATCACCTGGCCGCGATCCGGTGTGGATCGAATTCGAAACACACCCAGCGCAGGCACGCGAACGATCCCTGCCAGCGACCCTTTGTGAAGCACCAGTCCCACGGTGCTGTGCGCGTCGCCGGCAATGTGCCCTCGCCAATGAAATGTGCCCGGACCCGTCTGCTTGTAATCATCGATGAGCGCATCGAGCGCCAGATCATCAAAGAGATTGAGGTTGACAGTGTCACCAATTTTGAATCGCATCAGCGATTCAAAATCCAGCCCCACAGCCCGGCTTCGCACAACGCTTGGTTCTGCCGCGTTCTTGCCACTCACCGCGCCACTGCTTTTGATAAGTCGGGGTGCCAACGCCTTCTGTCCAAAAGCCTGTACAGAACCGGCAAGAAAAACAATCGCGATGAGGCATCGCCACCATGTTTGTTGAGCGTCCGATCCGGAATAATTGAAACTGGTCATGTGAACAATGCTCCAAAGTGCCGCAAGAGACAATCGGACCCGAATTCCCCTCCTCCAAACGCCATCCCAAGAATACCACCGACATTCCAGAAAGCAGAACGAAGGATCAATAAATTTGCATCCTCTTAGGTCCTGATCCTCCCAGCCACGGCCTAAGCCGCTTTCTTCGGCTGCGGATTCGTCAGCCCTATCCTTCTATAATGCACTCATAATCATTGTCACTTTGGGTAAACCACCCTTCACAGACTCCGTAGGAACACCATGAACGCTACCAGCACCCAAATCGTTGAACATTTCATTGCTGGCAAACGAGTGCGAGACTCCGGCGGCGATGGCAAGGGCGAACTGCGAACCGTCAACAATCCAGCTACCGGCCAGGCATTGGGTCAAGTCCGGATGGACAATCTCCAATCCGCCGAAGCCGCCGTTCAAGCCGCCGCAGAAGCCTTTCCCGTCTGGGCCGCCAAGCCCGTTGGCGAGCGCGTGCAATTCCTCTTTCGATACAAGCAGGTCCTTGAGGATCATTTTGAAGAGTTGGCCACCTTGATCGTTTCCGAACATGGCAAGACCATGGCAGAAGCGCGTGGCGATGTTCGCCGTGGCATCGACTGCGTGGAGTTTGCCTGCGCCGCTCCGGTCTTGATGATGGGTAAATCATTGCCGCAAATCGCGGTGTCCACTTCATTCTGCCGCACAATTGATGAAGGCGGAGTGAGTGGCGTGCCCATTGACAGCGCGGCAGAACGTGTGCCGCTGGGTGTGTGCATCGGCATCACGCCGTTCAATTTTCCAGTCATGGTCCCGCTTTGGATGTGGCCAGTCGCCATCGCCTGCGGCAACACGTTTGTTCTCAAGCCATCGGAAAAAGTGCCGTTGAGCGCGCTGCGTGAAGTGGAGTTGGCCCACGAGGCTGGCCTGCCCGCAGGTGTCCTCAACGTAGTTCTCGGCGGAGCAAAAGTCGTCGATCATCTCATCACTCATGCAGATGTCAGGGCCGTCTCATTCGTCGGCTCATCGAAGGTGGCACAACATGTGTACGCTACCGCTACCGCTGCTGGCAAACGTGCCCAGTGCATGGGCGGTGCGAAGAACTACATGGTCATCATGCCCGATGCCAATCAGGACGCTGTCATAGAAGGCGTCATCGGTTCCGCATTTGGAAACACCGGCCAAAGATGCCTTGCAGGTTCCGTCGCTATTGCCGTCGGCGACGCCGCCGACTGGCTTGTCCCTAAGATCAAACAAGCCGCTGCCAAAATCAAAGTGGCATCCGGCGATGCAACCGGCGTCGGTATGGGACCGGTCATCGATGAATCCAGCAAGCAGCGGATTCTCTCCTACATCAAGTATGGCGAAGAAGACGGCGCGACCCTGGTGATGGATGGAAGAACGGCTGCGATCCCCAAGACGGGTTGCTTCGTCGGTCCGACCATCTTCGATCACGTTCGTCCCGGCATGCGCGTCGCCGATGATGAAATCTTCGGCCCCGTGCTTTCCATCATGCGCGAGCAAACGCTCGATGCCGCCGTCGCCACAATGAACCGTTCTCGTTACGGCAACATGGCCGTCATCTTTACCAGCAGCGGGTACGACGCACACCGCTTTCGCTCCCACGCACAAGCGGGCATGATTGGTGTCAACGTTGGCGTGCCGGCGCCGATGGCGGTCTTCCCATTTGCTGGATGGAAACAGAGTTTCTTTGGCGATCTTCACGCCAACGGCGAAGACGCCGTGCGATTCTTTACCGAGTACCGCATCGTTGTGACGCGCTGGCTGTAAAACCTAAGCAGTGGGTTCGTTCCCCGGCTTCCACTTGATGTTGCAACCGATACTGGGATTTTGCTGCGCCGCTGGTGACTTGCCCGCAAGCGTGGCGTCCAGTGCCGCCCGAAGGTCGCGGCCCGTTACCGGCAGTCCGTTATTCGGCCGACTGTCATCCAGTTGCCCGCGATACACCAGTTTGTGGTTCTTATCGAACAAGAAGAAATCCGGCGTGCACGCCGCACGGTACGCCTTGGCGATTTGTTGCGTTTCATCAAACAGGTATGGGAATGTGTAACCGGCGGCGTTCGCTTCCTCTTTCATTTTCGCCGGGCTGTCATCGGGATATTTCACCGCGTCGTTGGAGTTGATCGCAACAATTGCCGCGCCTTTCTTCTGATATTCCAGACCAAGTCTCGCCAGCTCCGCCCGGATGTGCTTGACGAATGGGCAATGGTTGCAGATAAACATCACCAGCAGCGCTGAAGATGATTTGAAGTCATTGAGTGAAACAGTCTTGCCGTTGGTGTCAGCAAGCGAAAACGCCGGAGCCGTCATTCCCAGCGGAGCCATCGTCGAAGGTGTTTGTGCCATGGGTGAATCGTATCGGGAGGGCAGGCATTATGGCAGAAAGGCAGAAAGGCAGAAAGGCAGAAAGGCATCATGCCGTCCTGCCTTCCTGACTATTCCCTACTCCTTCACTTCCCATCGCACCTTGCCCTGCCCCAGCAGCGTTCCCGTGGCAAACGCGATGTCCACCTGCGATATCTGATAGTCCGCCAGTGCCTGAATCTCCCGAGATTGCGCATCGGCAAGGCGCGTCAATGCATCCTGCACATCGGTGCTTGTGCGGAGGCCGACCTCAAATTGACGTTTTTCTGCTTCATAAGTGCGCCCCGCCAGCAGCGACTCCTGCCGTGCCGCGAGAATTCGCTGCCAGTTCTGCTCCAGCACATCCAGTGCATCCCACACCTCCTGTTCAATCGCTGCCTTGCGCTGTTCCTTGGATGCCAGTCGCTGCAATCGCTGGAGTATCGCCTGGTGGTAGCGAGCCTTCGCCGCCTCGTTGCCAATCGGAATCTCTGCGCGCAGGCCCAGCGACCAGTCTTCAAACGAATGGTCTGGCAACTGGTCGAAAGAACGCCCGTACGTGCTGCCCAATCCGTTGATGGCATAAGCGTAATCCAGCGTGATCAGTGGCAATTTCTGGTTTCGCTGAAAATCAATGGCGCTCGCGTCCGAGGCAAGTTGCAGTTCCAGTTCCAGCATTTCCATGCGGTTTTCTACTGCGGACTTGGCCAGTTCTTCGCCATCCAATTTCAACCCCACGGGATTTGGATCCGTGGCGGTAAAGACCTGCGTCGGGCCGTTCATTGGCAGGTCCTCACGTTGCATGATCCGCTTAAGATCGCGCTGACGGCGGCTGATGTTGCTCCTCGCAATGATGATGTTCTGCAGACTTGCTGCGACGCCGGATTCCGCGCGGGTTATCTCAATCGAAGCTGCATCACCTGCGTTGACCCGGCGCTTGGCCTGGTCCATCTGCGATACCGACAGATCGTATTGTTTGTGCCGCACATCCAACTCCTGCCGGGCCGCATACAAATTCCAAAACGCACGATCGGCGTTGGCAAGAATGCGGATAGCCTCCAGTTTGGTGCGCGCTCCGGAAGCCTGCTGTTGGTAGCGTGCGACGCGAATTGCATGCGTATTGACGTTGACACCAGCATTCCGCAGCAGCGGCTGGCTGATGGAGAATCGCAAATCGGACTGGTACGCCGGGTTCAGGAGCGAAAACGGATTGTTGGTGGCGATGTCATTGAATGGCATTTCCAATCGAGCCGTCCCGCCAGTACGCAGCGGCACATCCACACCCACGCTGTAAGAATTGACGATGGACTGCGAACCCTCCGTCCCCAGAAGCGCTGGGGAATCCGTGATCGCCCGTCGCGCCGACGCCGAGAACACCGATTCAAATCGCGCTTCCTCCACATCCACATTAAGAGCCGAAATTTCCGGCGAGAACACCTCCACAATCAAATCAAGGTTGCTCTTGAGCGCTGCCGCACGTACATCCGCCAGCGTCAGTTCCACCACTTCCGCCGGTTCGGGCTTCTCCAGCACCTTGGCAATCACTTCAGCCGCCCCTTGTTCAACACTCATTGGAGCCGTGGCGGACTGATCCTTCAATTCAACCGTGTCGATCTCATGCAATTGCTGCGGCGCGATCGGTTTGTTCAAGTAGTCTTTCTGACTGAAGATCGGATTGGTGCAGCCATTGAGAGCAAGCAGCGAGACAGCGCATCCATACAGGATGGCCGAGATGAGAATTCGTTTCAGGTGCGATGATTGGCCGTAAGGCATTCGGTTCTGTTCCAGGAGTGCAGTGTCTTCAGTGCTTGGGTGGGAAAGCCGGACGCCGTCGCTATTCATGACGCAGCGCATCAATTGGATCCAGTCGTGCCGCTTTGATGGCCGGAAACATTCCAAACACCACGCCAACAAACGCACTGAAACCGAAAGACATGACCACCGCCCACCACGGGACGGATGCTTCCAGTTCCACGCCGGGTATCTTCCCCAGCCCAAATGCGAAGAGTTCGCCGCCTGCCACGCCTATGGCCCCTCCGACAAAACACAGCGTAACCGCCTCCAGAAGAAACTGAAGCAGAATGGCCGCCGGTGTCGCACCCACCGCCTTGCGCAATCCAATCTCCCGTGTCCGCTCGGAGACCGAAACCAGCATGATGTTCATAATGCCGATCCCGCCCACCAGCAGACTAATGCCCACAATTCCACCGGCAATTCCGGTGATTCCCGCCGCCAATACCTTGAATTGATCGATGAACTGATCCAACGGGGCAATTTCAAAGGTATTCGGTTCATCGGGCCCCAAATGCCGGGCGTGCCGCAAGACAAAAGTCGCTTCTGCCTTCGCTTCCTCCGCAAGGTCCGGCGAACGCAGCCGGCACATGATCATGAAGAAATAGTCCTCTTCCTGGTACTTTGCCGCCGTCGAAAACGGAATGTACACCTCGCTGCTGGTGGTGCCTCGGCCAAACAAGTTTGACTGAACCGTTTCCACGACCCCGACAATGAGGAATCGTCGCTCATTCACCAGGATGTTTTCGCCCGTCGGGTCGCTTGGCAAACGAAGTTCATCAATCGCCTTGTCATTAACCAGGCACACTTGCCGTGAGTTTTCCTCATCCAGCCGCGTGAACGGCCGACCCATCAGAATGTCACGGTTTTCGATGACATGCCAATCAGGCCAGATGCCGGTCACATTCACCGCATCGCGCTTCTCACTTCCATACTGAATGGTCGCGCCGAGGCTGGTCTGTGGACTCAAACACAGAAGCGAGGGGCAGTTGTCCCGTATCGCGACCAACTCCTCCGGCTTCAATCGAATCTCTTCCCAAGGGTATTTGTTGCGCGGAGCATCATTTGGCCGATCCGGAAAAATCAGCATCTTGCTCGCGCCGATTTTCTCAAACTCCGTCAGTACCTTCGTCTTCAACCCCGAAAGCGCCGCGATCACGCTTGTCACCGACGCCACACCAATGATGATTCCCAACGCCGTCAAAAAAGACCGCGTCTTGTTCACCCAAATCTGGCTCAGCGCCAGCAATACTGCCTGGATGTAGAAGAATGGGTTCAGCATGAGGTAGTCGCCTTTGGCATTCGAATTGTGCGAATTGCAATCATGCCGGGCGTCCCGCTTCCAAGGGACTGCTCGCCACCTGTTTCACATCCGATGCAACCATGCCATCGGTCAATCGAATGACGCGATGACAATACGCCGCAATGTCATTCTCATGCGTAACAATAATGATCGTCTGGCCGTCCCTATGCAATTGCTGAAACAGAGCCATGATGTCTCGGCTGGTCGCAGTATCCAAATTGCCGGTCGGCTCATCCGCCAGCAGAATCGCTGGGTTGTTGAGAATGGCTCGTGCAATAGCCACTCGCTGTTTCTGTCCTCCGGACAGCTGATTCGGCTTGTGCGTCATGCGATCAGCCAGCCCCACCCGCTCCAGCGCCGCCTTCGCTTTCTTCCGCCTTGTCCGCCAACCGCCCTTGGCATAAATAAGCGGCAATTCCACGTTCCGCAGCGCACTCATTCGAGGCAGCAACTCGAACGACTGAAACACAAATCCGATTTCCTCATTCCTCACCCGCGCCAACTCCGTCCCGCTCATCCGGCTCGTGTCACGCTCATTGAGGATGTATTGACCATCCGTAGGTTGATCCAGGCAACCGATTATGTTCATGAACGTGCTCTTGCCGGACCCCGATGATCCCATGATGGCGACAAACTCGTTTCGCTCAATCTCCAGATTCACACCGCGCAGCGCATTAATGCGCTCCACCCCAACGCGATAGATCTTGCGCAATTGTTTGGTGCGAATGATCATAGTTCGATTCGCACACCGCTCGTTTCCGCTTCCTTCTTGTCGCCGTTCTTGTCCCCGCCGGGAGAAGTCGCCTCATCCACCACCGCTTCATCGTGCTTGATTTTTTCCAACGCCTTGAACGGCCCAATCACTACCAGATCGCCCTCACTCACACCTGCCAGCACGACGCTGTGCGTGTCATCGCTCGGACCGCGTTTCACCGGCGTACAAACAGTCTTGCCGTTCACAACCCGGTACACCACCGTTGTGCTCTTCTTGGTCCGATCCACCAGCGGATTGTCGCGCTTCACATCTTCCGGCAGTTCTTCCGTCAATCGATCAACAATCGCCTGGCTCTCCACCACCAATCCTTCGTGCGTCGCAATTTCAATATCCACGTTCGCCATCAACCCCGAAAGAATTCGCCCGCCCCGCAAGTCGATCTCAACTTCCGATTTGAAATACCCCGTTGTATCGCCCTGTTTCTGCGTTCGCTGCAGCGCAATTTGCGTCACCGTGCCGCTGTATTCCTCATCACGGTACGCGTTGATGTGTATTCTCGCACGCTGATTGTTCGCAATTCGAGCAATGTCACTCTCCGCAACTTCCGCCTTCAGGATCATCCGCGAAAGGTCCGCAATGGTCATGATCACCGTCCCGGGATTGTTCATTGTCCCCATCAACACCACTTCGCCAACTTCCGCATTCAATGCGGTGATCAGTCCATCCATCGGGGCAACGATCACAGTCTTGGAAAGGCTGTCCTCCGCCCGCGCGATGTCAGCCTTCGCCGCCGAGAGCGAACTCTCAATGACCGAAATGGAATACTTCGCCGTTTCAATCTGCGTCTGGAGTTCTTCGGTGCGCTCAAGCGCATCATCCAGATCCTTGCGAGGCAGATCACCAGAGTCATACAGTGCCTGCCTTCGATCCAACTGCTTCTTGGCGTAGTTCAGCGAATTCAGCAACCCGGTCAATCGAGTCTGCTCTGATTGCATACGGAACTGCTCACCCTCGCTGCGTGCGTTCGAAGAAGCCAGCGCCGCCTTGAAATCCCGGTCGTCCAGTTTCACGATCATGTCCCCCTTTTTCACCTGCTGGCCTTCACGAAACGGCAGCTGCAGAATCCGGGCCGCCACTTCCGCGGAAATCTCCACCTTCGTGCGTGGCTCAATCTGGCCCGGCGCTTTCACGGTCTCAATCAGTTTTCCTGGCGCAATCGTTTGCATGCGCACCTTGGTGCCTGTCGGGGTCGGTCTGAACGAAGAAAGCCCGCCCTGCAGGCTTGAACCGGCGACGATGGCGACCGTAATCACCAGCACCGCCACGATCAACAGCACAATCAACGTAATCTTCAAAATCAAACTCCTGTTTCCAATGCCCGTCTCTGCGGTTATTGGGAGAATCAGCCCGGTGGTTGCACGAGAGTGCGGTTCCACTGAAACCGCACCCCCAGCATACCCAAAATGGGAAATAGTCGATACTCATCAACGCCACGAATAGCCGACGAATCCTGTACCCTGATGCCCGCCGTCTGTGGATTCTCATACGAATCGGTCGGAGCCAACACGTGATCACACTCAACTGCGATAAGTGCGACAAACCATTCGAGATTGAAGAAGAAGCCGCCGGCGAAAAAGTTCAGTGCCCATATTGCGGCGATATCAACCGCGTGCCCGGCAAACCCTCGACCGCACCTCTCGCCTCAAACCCGGCAACTCCATCGCGATCCACAATACCTCCGACTGCTGCAGCCGCCCCTGAACACACCCTCGCCATCGTCCGCCAGGCAATGTTTGGTTCGCATCCGTTCTGGTACTCGCTCATGGCCGCAGCGTTCTTCGGCGGCTTGATATTCGCCGCCGTTGCTGCCGTCTCCCCGTCCTTTGCGGCCACTCGCTGGTGGGTATGGGTTGGCGTTGGCTTCATGGCAGCGGGGGGCTTGTGGTGGTTCGGCTGGTGGATCGCTCCGCACCGGTGGATCAAACTCACCATCACCACCAAGCGCACCATCCGGCAGGAAGGCATCGTCGTTCGCCACACCTCCGAAGTCCTTCACGAACACATCCGCAACGTAAAAATTGACCAATCCTTCATGCAACGCCTGCTCGGTGTCGGTTCCATTTCAATAGACAGCGCCGGCGGCTCCGAAGCCCAGCCAGTCGAGATACAAATGAACGATGTACCGCGCCCCTACAAAGTCAAGGAACTGATCGACAAGCACCGGCGAATGTAGCCTTGCGTTCCAGACCAAATCGGCCCCCGCGCGCGTATCATCATCCAATGTCCCAGCCGGTTTTCATTCCGTCCGCCTCCAAGCCAACCATCGGCATCACCATGGGTGATCCCGCCGGTATCGGTCCGGAAGTCCTCATCAAGGCTTTGAACGATCCCACAATCCGCCGCACATCCCGCTTCGTCATCTACGGCCTCAACGAACTTCTCACTTACGAAGCAGATCGGCAGGAAATCGATCCCTTCTGGTTCCGCGTTCAGCATGATTCCGATCGCACCAACCGCCAAATCAGCGAGGACGTCGTCGTTCTTGATTTCGATGAATTCGATGGCATGGTGCGCGCCCCGCGCCAGCCTTCCAAACTTGGCGGCGTCGCCTCAAAAACATTCGTCGAGGAAGCCATCACCGATGCCCTCCTTCCACACGGCCATCCCCGCCGTATCGACGCCATCGTCACCGGCCCGATCTGCAAAGAGAGTTGGACTATCGCCGGCTTCAACTGGCCCGGCCACACGGAACTCCTTGCCTACCGCACCAAGGCCAAGCGCCACGCCATGATGTTCGTCTCGCCGCGCCTGCGAGTCATCCTCGCCACCACGCATGTTCCGCTGATGGATATTCGCAATCTCCTCACCATCGGCCGCATTCACGATCCCATCGACATGGGCAACGAAGCCTGCAAACAATTGGGAATCGAGAACCCTCGCATCGCCGTCTGCGGCTTGAATCCGCACGCCGGTGAAAGTGGCCAATTTGGCGATGAGGAAATTCGATTGATTGAACCCGCCATTCGTGTTGCGCGCGAGTCCGGCATTGATGTCCACGGTCCCTTCGCCGCCGACACGATTTTCATTAGGGCTGCAGCAGGGGACTACGATCTCGTCGTCGCCATGTATCACGATCAAGGCTTGATCCCCGTCAAACTCCTTGGTTGGGATAAGGCCGTGAACTGGACCCTCGGCCTGCCCATCATCCGCACCAGCCCGGATCACGGCACCGCCTTCGACATCGCGGGCAAGAACATCGCCAGCGAAGGATCGATGCGGGCGGCGGTGGAGCTGGCCTGCTCGCTGGCGCAGCAGCGACACGCGGGGGCCAACGCGTCGACGCTCAAGACGGAGTCGGCGGCGTAGCGACGTCCGCGTTCGGAGTTCAATCCCTGAACTCAAGGCGCCAACG